>NZ_JBITLX010000002.1:369347-640503 GCF_044465625.1 Actinoplanes sp. NPDC049599 | reverse complement strand
CTCGTACGAATCAAGGAGACACGACGTCAGCGGGCGACCAACACGATTTTCAGCCCGGAACGGGCCACCTCGCCAGAGGCGACAGGGACTAGCCCAGTGGGGTGGTCACCGTGAACGACGCGTCCGCCTTCAGGGCCGCGCTGTTGTCGTTGCGGTCGATGCGCAGCTCGTAGTTGTAGTGCCGCAGGTAGAAGCCCGGATAGTTGTACGACTCGAACGAGGTCCCGCTGCCGGTGAGCCCGGCCCGGCCGCAGAACGTGGCGTCGTTGCGGAACGTCGCCGAGCCGTCGTTCGCCGCCAGCACCAGGCGGTTGTTGGCGTGCCGCAGGTACCGGCCGGCCGGGTTGACCGACTGGAACGTGTAGCAGTTGCCGTTGGCCAGGCCGGCGCCGATCGTGAACGTCGCGTCCAGCCGGTCGGTCGGGGTGCTCACCGGCTCCAGGTAGCCGAGGCTGTTGCGGTGGCGCACGTACCGGTCGGGGAAGTTGACCGAGCGCAGGGACCGGTTGCCGGTCGGCACCGCGGTGCTGTCGCCGACGTTCTCGCGGAGCACGGTGAAGTGCCGCACGGTGCCGGACAGCCCGGGCATCTCGGTCTTGGCCGACCAGGTGTTCAGGTTGCTGCTGTCGGCGTAGTAGTACCGGCCGGCGCCGTACTGGTCGAAGTACAGCCGCCAGGAGCCGTTCGGCAGCTGCACCACGGCCGGGCCCTCCAGCCCGGAGCCCCAGCCCGCCCAGTTGCCGGTGCCGGTGAAGGTCCAGGGCCCGGTCAGCGCGCCCGCGGTGGCGTGCTCGATGTACTTGGTCGTCTCGTTCTTCACGAACGCGTGGTACGTGCTGCCGGACTTCACCACGAAGGTGTCGATGTGGTTGGCCGGGATGCCGAGCGCGGTGCGCGCGCTCCACGCGGAGAGGTCGCTGTTGGTCGCAGTGATCTTGTACGGCTGGAACTGCCCCGCCGTCCCGGTGGTCGACGCGGAGAAGATCACGTTGATGCTGCCGTCGGTGTCCTTGAACCACTCCGGCGCCCAGGTGCTGCCGGTGGCGCCGTTCAGCCCGACGGTGACGGTGCGCAGGAAGGTCCAGTTCACGTGATCGGCGCTGCGGGCGAAACCGATCGTGTTGCCGGTCCAGTTGGTGGTGTAGACGATGTAGTAGTAGCCGTCGGTGTGCCGCATGACGCTCGGGTCGCGGATCAGCCCGGACGGCGGGGTGTAGGCGTTCGCGCGGATCAGGTCGTAGTTGGTGGCGTTCGACGAGTCGTACACGTACATGTTGGACTCGCTGGAATTGGTGAACGCTGTCATCAGATAGTGCGGCGCGGGGCCGGCCGCGGCGGCGGGCTGCGGGCTCAGTCCGGTCAGCGCGGTGCCGGCCAGGACGCCGGTCACCGCCGCGGTCAGGAGCCGGCGCCGGCGCGCCGTACGGGGGATGGGCACGTGGTTCCTCCCGGGGGGGAATCGGGGCTGTCTATGTGACCGTTAACAATCGGTGACGTCGTTCATCTGACCGCAATACATCGAGCCGCGTCAAGATGTGGCGACCCCGGAGATGCGTGACGGAGCTGCTACCGGCAGACTGCCTCGGATGGAGGACGCCCAACTGCTCGGCGGCCGCTATGCGTTGCTTGACCAACTCGGGTCCGGCGGGATGGCGGTGGTCTGGCGCGCCCGCGACGAGGTGCTCGCCCGTACGGTCGCGGTGAAGGTGCTGGCCGGCCGGCACGCCGGCGAGCCGGACGCGCGCGACCGGATCCGGGCCGAGGCCCGGGCCACGGCGAAGCTCTCGCACCCCAACATCGCCCAGGTGTACGACTACGGCGAGGCCCGCGAGGACGGGGCCCCGATCCCGTACGTGGTGATGGAGCTGGTCCGCGGCAGCACGTTGCAGCACCGGATGGACTCCGGGCCGATGTCACCGCGGTTCGCGATGCGGGTCGCCGCCGAGGTGGCAGCGGCGCTGGCCGCGGCCCACTCCGACGGCCTGGTGCACCGCGACATCAAGCCGGCCAACGTGATGCTGGCCGAGACCGGCGCCAAGGTCGTCGACTTCGGCATCGCCGCCGCGATCAACCCGGCCGGCACCGGCGACGAGGAGTTCGAGGTGCTCGGCACCCCGGCCTACCTGGCCCCGGAACGCCTCATCGGCGACGGCGTCGAACCGGCCTCGGACGTGTACGCGCTGGGCGTCCTGCTGTACCGGATGGTCTCCGGCCAGTCGCCGTGGAGCGCCGACACGACCACCCAGATGCTCTCCGCGCACATCTACGTCGACCCGGAGCCGCTGCCCCCGCGGCCGGGCGTGCCCGACTACGTGACGCTGCTGTGCAACCGCTGCCTGAGCAAGGACACCACGGAACGGCCGAGCGCCCGGGAGGCGGCGGCGCTGCTCGCCCAGGGCGCCGGGCTGCGGGTCGTGGAGGACGCGCTGCCGACGGATCCGGAGGGCGGCCCGAGCCACGACAACGAGCCGTCGGTGCTGATCCGGCCGCGGGGGGTGCGGCGGCTGCCGGGTCCGCGCTGGTACGACGACCCCGCGCCTGCCGGGCCGGCCGCCGCCGCGCCCGCCGGGCCGGCCGCTGCCGCCGCGGCCGCGTCCGCCGCGCTGGCCGGTCCTGGCGCGGGAGGATCGCCGGCCGGTCCTGGCGCGGGAGGATCGCCGGCCGGGCCTGGCGCGGAGGGATCGCAAGCCGCGCCCGCGGCGGCGGGATCGCCGGCTGTCCTGCCCGTGGTGCGGCCCGCGGCCTTCGACCCGTCTCATGGCGCCGGGGAGAATGCTCCCGGCGGCCGGGCGGCTGCGGATTCGATGGCGTCTCCCGACCTGGACCCCGCTTTGGGTCAGGCCGGCGCTGTCCCCGGCCAGGCCGGTTCCGGCCGGTTCGGTTCCGCCTCCGGTCAGGCCGGCTCCGGTCTGGCTGGTTCTGCCTCCGGCCCCGGCCGCTTCGGCTCTACCCCCCGCCAAGCCGGCTCCGACCGCTTCGGGTCTGCTTCCGGGCGGGACCCGTCGGCGTCCGGCCGGTCCGGCTCCGCCCAGGACGCGGCCACCACCGGGACCTCCGGTCCGGCGGTGTTCGCCGCCGGGATGGCGTCCGGCGCCGGCAGCACGTCCGCATCGGGCCCCGCCGATGCCGACGCGTCCGCCCTCGCGCCCCGCGCGGCCGGCCACCGCGCCCCCGCGCCCGGTTCCGCCGGTACCTCCGGCCCGCACGCCGGCGGTTCCGGCCCGCACGCCGGCGGTTCCGGCCCGCACGCCGGTACCACCGGCCTGCACGCCGGCGACTCCGACCTGGCCGGCGCCGCGGCGTCCACACCCAGTCGGGCCGGCGCCGCGTCCGCCTCCGGTCCGGGCGCCAGTTCCGGTCCGGGCGCCGATTCCGGTCCGGGCGCCGCTGCCGGGTGGGGAGGTGCTGCCGGGCCGGGCGGCGCTGCCGTGGCCGGTTCCGCGGGCAAGCGCCGCCGCCCGCGCCGGCGGGCCGTGCCCGTGCTCGCGGCCGTCCTCCTGCTCGCCCTCGCCGGCCTGCTGTGGTGGCTGATCGGTTCCGGCGACGACGGCCGCACCGGGCAGACCGTTGTCGCCCCGGGAGCCAGCGGTGGGCTCGGCACCGCGGACCGCTCGGCCGGCGCCGATCCCACCGACGGCGCCACCAGCCTTCCCGCCCGGGCACAGACCCCCGGCGCGACCGCCACCACCGGTCTGCCGGTCCAGGGCGACCGGCCGCCGGCCGCCGGCGCGCCCGGCGCGCCCGGCGTCACCGCCACCACCACCCCACCGCCGGACGCGGAGGAGCCCGAGCCCACCACGACCGCCCCGACCACCGACCCGCCGGCCGAGGAGCGGACGTTCACCTCGTCCGCCGGTTCGGTCCGGGCCACCTGCCCGAGCTCGTCCACCGCGGAGCTGCTGTCCTGGTCCGCGACCAAGCCCTACAAGGTGAACGACGTCGAGGAGGGCCCCGCCTCGAGCGCGGCGGTGGTCTTCAAGCACGGCAACGAGCTGGTCCGGATGACCGTCACGTGCTCGGGCGGGGTCCCGTCCGGCGACACCTCCGAGGGCTGAGCCCGGCTCAGGGCCGCGCCGGGATCACCCCGTCCACGGGCAGCGTCGGCACGTCGACGGGGACGGTTTCCGGGTACTTCAGGCCCGTACCGGTGTTGAGCACCACCACGCTGTCGGACCCGTCGAGGAAGCCGGTCTCGCGCAGCCGGCGGGCCGCCGCCAGGCAGGCCGCGGTCTCCGGGCAGACGAAGGTGCCCTCGTCCCGGGCCACCCGGAGCTGCTCGGCCAGCAGGTCCTGGTCGCTGACCGCCACCGCGGTCCCGGCGGTGGCCCGGACGGCCTCCAGCACCAGGAAGTCGCCGAGCGCCTTGGGCACGGTGATGCCGAACGCCACCGTGTGTGCGTCCGGGAACGGCTCGCTCACGTCCGCGCCCGCCGCGAACGCCTCGACGATCGGCGCGCACCCCTCGGCCTGCACCGCCACCAGCCGCGGCAGGTCCGCGCCGAGCCAGCCCAGCTCCTGCATCTCCCGCAGCGCCTTGTAGATGCCGATCAGCCCGACCCCGCCGCCGGTGGGGTAGAGGATCACGTCCGGCACCCGCCAGCCCAGCTGCTCGACGATCTCGTAGCCCATGGTCTTCTTGCCCTCGAGCCGGTACGGCTCCTTGAGCGTGGACACCTCCTGGTACCCGGTGCGCTCCCGGACCGCCGCGTTGATCAGCTTGCCCGCGTCCCCGATCAGCCCGTCCACCAGGTACAGCTCCGCGCCGGTCGCGACACACTCGGTACGGGTGATCGCCGGCGCGTCCACCGGCATCGCGATCAGGCACCGCATCCCGGCCCGGGCCGCGTACGTCGCCCAGGCCGCGCCCGCGTTGCCGTTGGTCGGCATGGCCACGCCGGTGACGCCCAGCTCGGCCGCCCGGGACACCCCGACCGCCGCGCCGAGCGCCTTGAAGGTGCCGGTCGGTGTCAGCCCCTCGTCCTTCATGAGCAGCCCCGGCAGCCCGATGCGCGCGCCGTAGCGGGGCAGCGGCAGCAGCGGCGTCATGCCCTCGCCCAGGGTCACCCGCCGGGCGGGATCGCGGACCGGCAGCATCTCGTGGTAGCGCCACAACGTCGGCGGGCGCCCGGCGAGCGACTCGCGGGTCAGCGTCCGGCCGGCCCGTTCGATGTCGTACCGGGCCAGCAGGGGGACGCCGGCGTCGCTGACTCCCTGGACGACGTCGGCGTCGTACCGGGCGCCGGTGCGGGAGCACTCCAGGTGGCTCAGGGCGGCGGGGATCGTGGTCATGGTGATCAGCTAACGATGCCCGGGGTGGTCTCCCGCCACCGGGGTGACGGTGTCCCGCCGATGGCTTAGGGTGATGCAGTCGTTGCTTTGAGTGGTTTCGGGGGTTGATGGTGCTTCGCCGCTGGCATCTGGTGGTCTTCGTCCTGCTCGCCGCGCTGGCGCTGGCCTGCGAGGGCGCCGGGACCGCCGCGCCCGAGCCGACCGGCGCGAGCAAGGGGCTGCCCGCGTCGATGGGCGCGCTGGGCGACTCCATCACCGCCGGCTACGGCACCTGCTTCACGCTCGTCGCCTGCGGCCGCAACTCCTGGTCGACCGGCGGCAGCGCCACCGTGGACAGCCACTACCGGCGGATCCGCGACGACAACCCGGCGATCAAGGGCCGGGCGGAGAACTACGCCGTGCCGGGCGCGCTGGCCCGGGACCTCGCCGGCCAGGCCGACCGGGCGGTCGCGGACAAGGTCCAGTACGTGACCGTGCTGATCGGCGCCAACGACGCGTGCGCCGACCGGGTCGCGGACATGACCCGCACCGGCACCTTCCGCAAGCAGGTCGACACCGCGCTGGCCCGGCTGAAGAAGGGCCTGCCCAAGGCCCGGGTGCTGGTGATCAGCATCCCGGACGTCTACCGCCTGTGGGAGCTGGGCCACGACAACGAACGCGCCGTCCGCGCCTGGAGCCGCGGGGTCTGCCCGGCCCTGCTGGCCCGCCCCACCTCGACCGCGGCGGCCGACGAGGAGCGCCGCCGCCAGGTCGAAAACCGGGTCGACGCCTACAACGACGCGCTCGAGGCGGCCTGCGACAAGTACGGCCGCAGGTGCCGCTGGGACGGCGGCAGCGCGCACCGGGTGCGCTTCTCCCTCGACCTGGTCAACGAGATCGACTACTTCCACCCGGACGTCGAGGGCCAGAACAAGCTGGCGGACGTGACCTGGCCGGGCCGCTTCACCTGGTAGGGCTACGGCTTGGATGGCCCATGGTGGACGTGGTACGCGCGGTCAGGGGCGTACGGTCCAGTCCTGCACGTCGATCTGGCTGCCGCCGTACCGGGGGGCGAAGATGCTCAGGACGCCGAGCGTGCGCAGCCGCTCGTGGTCGATCAGCGGGTCGGAGTAGTAGATCGCGCCGGAGGTGTACCGCAGCGTCCAGTCGCTCCAGGCCGACGCCTTCGAGGCGGTCTGGATGTGCAGCTTGCGGGTGCTGGAGTCGCCGCTGGCCACGTAGAGGTTGTCCGCCGCGTCGACCCCGATGTCGCCGCGGCTGGAGCGCTCCAGGAACGGCGTGTACGTCTGGTGCCAGACCTTCGACGCCTTGTCCCGCCAGTAGTGCACCAGCACCGCGCTCTCCCGGGCGGCGGTGAAGTCGGAGTTGCTCGGCGCCGCCGCGGGCAGGTGCGAGGCCAGCACGTGCACGATCCCGGCCTTGTCCACGACCTGTGACTCCTGGTTGATCAGGCCGCGGTTCTGGCCGATCGCCCAGACCCGCAGCCCGGCCGAGTTCGAGATCAGTGGCGCGCTGCCGGTGGTCGCGATGACGGTGCCGGCGTTGTTGCGCCAGGTCCGGCCCTCGTCCCGGCTGTACGCGTAGAACAGGTCGTGGTTGGTGCTGGCGTTCGAGGTTTCCCGCACCGTCCACGTCGCGTGCAGCAGGCCGGTGCTGTCGTACTCCAGGCCGAACAGGTACGCGTTGTTGTTGGCCGTGGTGCCGTCGATGAACCGGCCGACGGAGGTCCAGGCGCCGTTCGCGTACTCGTAGAGCACCTCGTCGCCGGCGCCGCTGGTGCCGGTCCGCAGGGCGAGCTGCAGCTTGCCGGCCGGGGTGGTGAGGAACTGCGGGTACGTCATCGTCGGCATGCCCGCGCCGGTCAGGCTGGACACCACCGCGCCGAAGCTGCCGGTCGTCCAGGCCGCGGTGCCGGGCGAGGTGGCCAGGCCGGCCACCGACCGGCGGTAGCGCAGCACCGAGGAGTGCATGTCGAAGGCCAGGTGGATGCTGCCGTCCTGGCGGGAGATGCCGATGCTGATGGTGTTGTGCGAGTCGGTCGAGGTCGTCGCGTAGTCGGTGAGCCGCAGGTTCTGCCAGGCGCCGGCGGGCAGCTGCCGCCGGGAGAGGTTCACGTAGCCGCTCTGGTCCCAGAACGCCGTGTACTGCCAGCCCGCGATCGTGGTGATGCCGTCCTGCTGGAACGACTCCCCGTTCATGTAGCCGGTGTAGGTCAGCGCGGTGCGGCCCGTGGTGGTCAGCACGGTGACCGACGTCTGGGTCACCGCGGGCGCCGCCGCCTGTGCGGGGGAGCCGCCGAGGGCGGTGGCGACACCCAGGACGGTGGCGGCGGTCATGAATCGTTTCATCGACGACCTCAAGGGGGCTGCGGTGGGGCGCGGAAGGTTTCGCAGACGTTAAGCCGCCGCGTCCAACACAGTCAAGGGCATCAATCTCAGTGACCGGGTGCGGGTGCGTCACCCGGCTTGTGTCAGGACAAGCCGCGGCGCCGGCGGGTGGCCAGCACGGCGGCGAGCCCACCGAGCAGCAGGGCCACGCCGGCCCCGGCGACCACGGCGGTGCTGCCACCGGTCACCGGCAGGCCACCGCCCTCGCCGCCGTCGGCTCCGGCCGTGCCGCCGGTGGGTGACGGCGACGCGGTCGCGGTCGCCGGCGGGGTGGGCGAGGACGACGCCGAGGGGGTCGGCGACGGGCTGGGCGCCGGACCGTCGACGAGCTTGAGCAGGGCGGAGTTGCCGTTGGCGCGGATGTCGGCCATCGGCAGGGCGCGGTTCTGCAGGCCCACCTTGCCCTCGGTGCCGCGGGTGACCGCGGCGCCCGGCGACTTGAAGAAGTCGATCGTCTTGCGCAGGCCGCCGCGCGCGTCCGCCCAGCTCTTGCTCTGCCAGCGGAACGGGATGCCCCAGATCCGCTCGGGCACGGCGTCGCGCTTGACCGTGAGCATGGTGGTCGCGAGGGTCAGCCCGCCGTAGCCGGGCAGCGTGGCGTCGAACTCGCACCAGGCCATCGGCCCGTCGGGGCCGGTGGTGTACCAGCAGTTGCTGTAGCGGTGGGTGAACTCCACGTCGCCGTACGCCTCGACCTGGGCGACCAGCCCCCGCACGGGCGCCTTCTGCACGCTGATCACGCCGATCGGCGCCACCACCTCCTCGCCGCGGTGCACGTCGTAGACGACCTTGCTGTAGAGCTCGTCCTCGACCTGCTCGGTGACCGCCTCCAGCAGCGCGGGATCCGGGGGTGCCGCGGCCGCGGCGCCGGGCGCGGCGGTGAGCACGACCAGGACCGTCGTGACCGCCAGCGCGAGTCGGTGGTGCGGGCGAGCGGCCATGACTACGGCTCCCGGGATCGGTGACACGAGGTACGGGGACCGGATGTTACAACCTCGTGACGCGTACCGGTGCCCGCTCGCCCGGGGGTCCTAGATCACCAGGTCCAGCGCGCTGCCGATCCGGCCGACGTCCGCACCGGTGTTGCCGCTCGCCTGGCGCTGCTGCAGGGAGTCGGTCTCGGAGCGGGTGAGGATCGCCTTGTCCTTGGCGGCGACCTTCTCGGCCGCCTTCGCCGCCAGGTCCTCCGCCAGCTTCAGCTGGACCCGCTGGAACTCGGTCCGGGCGGTGTTGGTGCTCGCGTCCGCCGAGCCGATCGCCTCGACTGCCATGGTGTTCCCCTGTCCTCGTTGCTGACTGTCGGGGGACCCCATCGTCCGGCGTCCGGCGATCTTCACCATTATTCGGCTGGCAATCGGCTGGGAGCCCGGCGCCGGGCGTGTTCCCAGGTGTCCCGCAGGGCGGTGCCGCGCAGCGCGGCGTTGATGCCGAGCCAGCGCAGCGGCTCCGGCTCCCAGCGGCGCGAGCGGTGGCCGGCCCAGGGCAGCCGGGTCAGCTCGGAGTCCGTACCGGTGATCAGGTCGGCCAGGGTGCGGCCGGCCAGGTTGGCCGCCGCCACGCCGTCGCCGACGTAGCCGCCGGCCCAGCCCATGCCGTCGGCGAGCCCGACCGAGGGCATCCAGTCGCGCGGGATCGCCAGCGGCCCGCCCCAGCGGTACGCGACCGGCGGGTTGATGCCGAACAGCTCGGTGAGCGCCCGGCGCAACGCGGCGAACACGGCCGGCTCGAGGTCGTAACCGGGCCGGACCCGGGAGCCGAAGTGGTACGGCGCGCCCCGGCCGCCGAACGCCAGCCGGTCGTCGGCGGTGCGCTGGCCGTAGACGATCAGGTGCCGGTGGTCGGTGAACGTCTCGCGCCGGGCCAGGCCGATCCGCTGCCACACCTCGGCCGGCAACGGCTCGGTGGCGATCATCAGCGAGTACACCGGCGCCAGCGTTCGGCGGTGCCCGGCCAGGCCGGCGGTGTAACCCTCCAGGGCGCGGACCACCACGTCCGCGCGTACCGTGCCGTGGTCGGTGAGCACCGAGCCGGCGGAGAGCCGCAGCGCCCGGGTGTTCTCGTAGATCGTGACGCCCCGCCGCTCGACCGCCGCGGCCAGGCCGCGGACCAGCGCCGCGGGCTGCACCGCGGCGCAGTCCGGGCTGAACGTGCCGCCGACGACCCCGGTGGCGCCGCACTTCTCCCGGGCCGCCGCGGCGTCCAGCAGCGTCAGGTCGAGGCCGTACTCCCGGGCCGTGGCCGCCTCCGCCTCGGCGCGGCGCAGCTGGGCCGCGGACCGCGCGAGCGCGACCGTGCCGCCCTTGGCGAAGGCGCAGTCGATGCCCTCGGCCGCGGCGGCCCGGCCGACCTCGTCGACGGTCCCGGCCAGCGCCCGGTGCATGGCGATCGCCTGCTCCCGGCCGTGCCGCCGGGCCAGCGCACCCACCGGTACGGGGAAAAGGCCCGAACACCACCCGCCGTTGCGCCCCGACGCGCCGAAGCCGGCGTGCTCCGCCTCCAGCACCGCGATCCGCAGCGACGGGTCCGCCCGGGCCAGGTAGTACGCGGTCCACAGCCCGGTGTACCCGGCGCCGACGATCGCGACGTCCACGCCACGGTCGCCGGGCAGCGCGGGCCGCGCCGGACCGGGCCCGCCCAGCGCCGCCTGCCAGTACGAGGAGCTCAGAGCTTGGTCCACGCCTCGGTCAGCACCCCGCGCAGGACCTGCTCGATCTCGGCGAAGTGCTCCTCGGTGCAGATCAGCGGGGGCGCGAGCTGGATCACCGGGTCGCCGCGGTCGTCGGCGCGGCAGTACAGCCCGGCCTCGAACAGCGCCTTGGACAGGAACCCGCGCAGCAGCCGCTCGGCCTCGTCGCCGGTGAACGTCTCCTTGGTCGCCTTGTCCTTGACCAGCTCGATGCCGAAGAAGTAGCCGTCGCCGCGCACGTCGCCGACGATCGGCAGGTCGCTGAGCCGTTCCAGATAGGACCGGAACAGCGCCGAGTTGGCCCGGACGTGGCCGTTGAGGTCCTCGCGCTCGAAGATGTCGAGGTTGGCCAGCGCGACCGCGGACGCCACCGGGTGCCCGCCGAAGGTGACGCCGTGCGAGAACGAGTTGTCGCCCTGCAGGAACGGCGCGATCAGCCGATCGGAGGTGATCATCGCCCCCAGCGGCACGTAGCCCGAGGTCAGGCCCTTGGCGCAGGTGATGATGTCGGGGGTGTAGCCGAACCGGGTGGAGCCGAAGTACTCACCGAGCCGGCCGAACGCGCAGATCACCTCGTCGGAGACGAGCAGCACGTCGTAGCGGTCGCAGATCTCCCGGACCCGCTGGAAGTAGCCGGGCGGCGGCGGGAAGCAGCCGCCGGCGTTCTGCACCGGCTCCAGGAACACGCAGGCCACCGTGTCGGGGCCCTCGAACTCGATGGCCTCGGCGATCCGGTCGGCGGCCCAGATGCCGAACTGCTCCTCGCTCATCGACTCGTCGGGACGCCGGTAGTAGTTGGTGTTCGGCACCTTCAGCGCGCCCGGCACCAGCGGCTCGAACTCCTGCTTGATCAGCGGCAGCCCGGTCAGCGACAGCGCGCCCATGGTGGTGCCGTGGTAGGCGATGGACCGCGAGATCGCCTTGGTCTTCATCGGCTTGCCGGTCAGCTTGAAGTAGCTGCGGGCCAGCTTCCACGCGCTCTCCACCGCCTCGGAGCCGCCGGTGGTGAAGAAGACCCGGTTCAGGTCGCCCGGGGTCAGCCCGGCCAGCCGCTCGCTCAGCTCGACCGCGGTCGGGTGCGCGTACGACCAGAGCGGGAAGTAGGCCAGCTCGGAGGCCTGCTTGGCGGCCGCGTCGGCCAGCTCGCCGCGGCCGTGCCCGGCCTGCACCACGAACAGCCCGGAGAGCCCGTCCAGGTAGCGCTTGCCGTGCTGGTCCCAGATGTACGGCCCGGAGCCGCGCACGATGACCGGCACCTCGCCGGCGTGTGCCCCGGTGTACGACGACATCCGGGTGAAGTGCATCCACAGGTGGTCGCGGGCGGAGCCGGACAGGTCCTCGGTCATCTGGTCCCCCATGCGTAGGTCTGCTTGGCGAGCTTGAGGTACATGAAGGTCTCCGTGGCGGTGACCCCGGGCACCGTGCGGATGGCCTCGTTGAGCAGGTGCAGCAGGTGCTCGTCGTCGGTGCAGACGAGCTCGACCAGCAGGTCGTAGCCGCCGGCGCAGATGACCACGTAGTCGACCTCGGGGATGGCGGCCAGCTGGTCGGCGATCACGCGCATGTCACCGACGCACTTGACGCCGACCATGGCCTGCCGGGCGAAGCCGAGCATGAGCGGGTCGGTGACCGCGACGATCTGCATCATCCCGCCGTCCAGCAGGCGCTGCACGCGCTGGCGCACGGCGGCCTCCGACAGCCCGATGATCTTCGCCAGCCCGGCGTAGGACATCCGTCCGTCCCGCTGCAGGTGGTCGATGATCTGCTTGTTCACGTCGTCCAGCGCCAGGTCCGTCACGCAGCGATTCTGGCGTGCGGTCCGGCGGATGGCAACGGAATCCGTCGGCGCATTCCGGACACTCCCGCGAATCCGTGGCGGCGCGGACCGTGCTCTGTGGACCGCCGGGCGGTGGCCGTGACGAGGTGGTGACGCTGTGCTCATGCGATCGGCTTCCGTGGTTCGGGGGTAACCCTGCTGACTGCGTTTATCGCAGAATCTTGGCCCATTGACAAGTGTTTCCGTCGCGATAGCGTGCTGGCAACACGTTTTCGGTTCCTTTTGTGGAGAGGCCATGCCATGCGCGTACTGCTCGTCGGCGCCGGCGGGGTGGGCGCCGCCGCCGTCGGCATCGCTGCCCGCCGCGACTTCTACGACGTCTTCGTGGTCGCCGACTACGACCTCGAGCGCGCCCGCGCCGCGGTCGCCGGGCGCGACGGCTTCGTGGCCGCGCAGGTCGACGCGTCGTCCGCCGCCGCGGTGACCGCGCTCTGCCGGGAGCACAAGATCACGCACGTGCTGAACGCCGTTGATCCCCGGTTCGTCATGCCGATCTTCGACGGCGCCTACCGGGCCGGCGCGCACTACCTCGACATGGCGATGTCGTTGTCGCGCCCGCATCCCGACGAGCCGTTCTCCCGCACCGGCGTGAAGCTCGGCGACGAGCAGTTCGCCGCCGCCGACGACTGGCGGGACGCGGGCCGGCTGGCGCTGGTGGGCATGGGGGTGGAGCCCGGTTTGTCCGATGTGTTCGCCCGGTACGCGGCCGACCACCTCTTCTCCCGGATCGACGAGATCGGCATCCGCGACGGCGGCAACCTGGTCGTGGCCGGCTACGACTTCGCGCCCTCGTTCTCGGTCTGGACCACGATCGAGGAGTGCCTCAACCCGCCGGTGATCTACGAGGCCGGCCGCGGCTGGTACACCACCGAGCCGCTGAGCGAACCCGAGGTCTTCGACTTCCCCGGCGGCATCGGCGAGGTCGAGTGCGTGCACGTCGAGCACGAGGAGGTGCTGCTGATCCCGCGCTGGGTCGACGCGCGGAAGGTCACCTTCAAGTACGGGCTGGGCAAGGAGTTCATCGACGTGCTGAAGACCCTGCAGAAGCTGGGCCTGGACCGGACCACGCCGGTGCGGGTCGGCGGCGTGTCGGTGTCACCGCGTGACGTGGTGGCCGCCTGCCTGCCCGACCCGGCCGGCCTCGGCGACCGGATGACCGGCAGCACCTGCGCCGGCACCCTGGTCAGCGGCGCCGGCCCGGACGGCGGACCGCGCACGGTGTACCTCTACCACGTCGTCGACAACGAATGGTCCATGCGCGAGTACGGCTCCCAGGCAGTCGTCTGGCAGACCGCGGTCAACCCGGTCGTCGCCCTGGAACTGCTGGCCACCGGGGTGTGGCAGGGGGCCGGCGTCCTCGGCCCGGAGGCCTTCGACGCCGTGCCCTTCCTGGAGCTGCTCACCGCGTACGGCTCACCCTGGGGGATGCGCGAGCAGTGACTCGGCCAGGATGTCCAGGCCGCGCGCCACCTGCTCCTCGCCGATCACCAGCGGGGGCAGGAAGCGCAGCACGTTGCCGTACGTGCCGCAGGTCAGCACCAGCAGCCCGGCGCCGTGGCAGGCCCGGGCCACCGCCGCCGTGCGCAGCGGGTCGGGGTCGAGCGAGCCCGGCTTGACCAGCTCGATCGCCAGCATCGCCCCACGCCCGCGCACCTCGGCGATGCCCGGGTCCTGCTTGGCCAGCGCGGTCAGCCGCAGCAGGAACTGCGCCTCCAGCCGCTTGGCGGCCGCGTTGAGGTCCAGCTCGTGCATGGTCTCGATGGCCGCCAGCGCGGCGGCGCAGGCGATCGGGTTCCCGCCGTAGGTGCCGCCCAGCCCGCCCGGGTGCACCGCGTCCATCAGCTCGGCCCGGCCGACCACCCCGGCCAGCGGCAGCCCGCCGGCCATCCCCTTCGCCGTGGTCACCAGATCCGGCTCCACGCCCTCGTCCGCGCAGGCGAACCACGATCCGGTACGGCAGAAGCCGGTCTGCACCTCGTCGGCGATGAACACCGCACCGGCCTCCCGGGACCACGCGGCGAGCGCGGGCAGGAAACCCGGCGCCGGCACCACGAAGCCGCCCTCACCCTGGATCGGCTCGATCAGCACCGCCGCCACGTTGGCCGCGCCCACCTGCTTGGAGATCACGTCGATGGCCCGGGCCGCCGCCTGCGCCCCGGACAGCCCGCCGTCCCGCAGCGGGTACGACATCGGCGCCCGGTAGACCTCCGGCGCGAACGGCCCGAACCGGTGCTTGTACGGCATCGACTTGGCGGTCAGCGCCATCGTCAGGTTGGTCCGCCCGTGGTACGCGTGGTCGAACACCACCACCGCCTGCCGCCCGGTGGCGTGCCGGGCCACCTTGACCGCGTTCTCCACCGCCTCGGCACCGGAGTTGAACAGCGCGGCCCGCTTGTCGAACCGGCCCGGGGTCAGCGCCGCCAGCTGCTCGCACACCGCCACGTACGACTCGTACGGGGTGACCATGAAGCAGGTGTGGGTGAACCGCTCGACCTGCTCGCGCACGGCCGCCACCACCCGCGGCGCCGCGTTGCCGACGCTGGTGACCGCGATGCCGGAACCGAAGTCGATCCACTCCCGGCCGTCCACGTCGTGCAGGCTGCCGCCCGCGGCGTGGTCCACGTAGGACGACACCATCGAGGTGACGCCCCGGGCGACGGCCGCGTGCCGGCGCTTGTGCAGCTCCTCGGACGACGACATCCTCAGCCCTCGAGACTGTGCATGACGTGCTTGATCCGGGTGTAGTCCTCCAGGCCGTACACGGAGAGGTCCTTGCCGTGCCCGGAGTGCTTGAACCCGCCGTGCGGCATCTCCGCGACCAGCGGGATGTGGCAGTTGACCCAGACGCAGCCGAAGTCCAGCCGCCGGGTCATCCGCATCGCCCGGCCGTGGTCGCGGGTCCACACCGAGGAGGCCAGGCCGTACTCGACGCCGTTGGCCCAGCGCACCGCCTCGTCCTCGTCGGTGAACCGCTGCACGGTGATGACCGGCCCGAACACCTCGTCCTGGATGATCTCGTCGGTCTGCTTCAGGCCGGCGACGACCGTGGGGGAGTAGAAGTAACCGCGCTCGCCGACCCGCCCGCCACCGGCCTCCAGGCTGGCGTGATCGGGCAGCCGGCTGATGAAGCCGCCGACCCGGTCCAGCTGGCGCGCGTTGTTCAGCGGGCCGTAGAGCACGTCCTCGTCGTCGGGCGGGCCGGTGCGGGTGCCCCGGGCCTGCTCGGCCAGCGCCGCCACGAAATCGGTGTAGACGCCGGGCGCGGCCAGCACCCGGGTCGCCGCGGTGCAGTCCTGCCCGGCGTTGAAGTAGCCGGCCTCGGCGATCGCCGCGGCGGCCGCCTCGATGTCGGCGTCGTCGAAGATCACCACCGGGGCCTTGCCGCCCAGCTCCAGGTGGGTGCGCTTGAGGTCGGCCGCGGCGGCCGAGGCCACCTCCATGCCGGCCCGGACCGAGCCGGTGATCGAGACCATCCGCGGGGTCGGGTGCGCCACCAGCGCGCGGCCGGTGTCCCGGTCGCCGACCACCACGTTGAGCACGCCCGGCGGCAGGAACTCCGCGGCGATCTCGGCCAGCATGATCGTGGTGACCGGGGTGGTGTCCGAGGGCTTGAGCACCACGGTGTTGCCGGCCGCCAGCGCCGGCGCCAGCTTCCACACCGCCATCATCAGCGGGTAGTTCCAGGGCGTCACCTGCGCACACACCCCGACCGGCTCGCGCCGCACGTAGCTCTCGTAACCGGTCAGGTACTGACCGGCGGACCGGCCCTCCAGCAGCCGGGCCGCGCCGGCGAAGAACCGGATCTGGTCGACCGCCGGCGGCAGCTCCTCGCTGGCGGTCAGCCCCAGCGGCTTGCCGGTGTTCTGCGACTCGGCGGCGACCAGCTCGTCGGCCCGCGCCTCCACCGCGTCGGCGAACCGCAGCAGGGCCCGCTGCCGCTCGGCCGGGGTGGTGTCGCGCCAGGTGGAGAAGGCGGTCTCGGCCGCCCGCATCGCCCGGTCGACGTCGGCCTGCCCGGACACCGGGGCGGCCGCGAAGACCTCGCCGGTGGACGGGTCGATCAGGTCCTCGTACCGCCCGTCGGCCGGTCCGGCCGCCGCACCGTCGATGAAGTTGGTCAGCACGCGCTTGGTGGTGCTCATCCGGCCTCCCGCAGAGATATCACGCCTCGCGGAGACATCTTTTCACCGAATCCGCAGCAGGCAAGGGCTGCGAGGACTGTTTCCGTGGCGCTACCGCGGCGGCCCGGCGCTCGCCCGGCGCAGCGCCAGCCCCGCTGCGCCGCCGGCCGGGATGATCAGCCAGCAGGAGAGCAGCCGGTAGACCAGCACGGCGGCGGCCGCGCTGACCGCGGTGGCGCCGGCCGCGGTGAGCCCGGCGACCAGGGCGGTCTCGATCACGCCGACCCCGCCCGGGGTCAGCGGCACCTGCCGGACGATCTGCACGCCCAGGTAGATGCCGGCCAGCGTGGTCACCCCGACCGGCAGCCCGAACGCACGGCACGCGGCGGCCAGGCAGAGCAGGTCGGTCAGCCAGTTCACCGCCGCGTACGCCAGCGCCGCCGCCCAGTCCCGCACCCGCAGCCCGGCCCCGGCCCGCCAGGCGTCGCGGCCCGAGGTCAGCAGCCGGGTGATCAGCCGTCCGGCCCGGCCGACCCGCGCCGGGCCCGCGGGAGTCCGCTGCGGGCGGGCGCCGTACCGGCGGCCGAGCACGATGCCGGCGGTGGTGATCCCGGCGAGCGCCGCCACCACCGCGAGCGGGCGCCAGCTCAGGTAGGCGCCGGGGTCGCGCGCCACGAGACCGGCGCCGCCGGCCACGTACAGCAGGGTGAGGCCGCCCAGCGAGGCCAGCCCGGAGACCACCGCGGACGCGGCGCCGATCCGCCGGGACACCCCGGCCTTCTGGTACTCGCGGATCGCGTACGCGGTGGACACGGCCGCGCCGGCGGGCAGGCTGATCGACAGGGCCGAGCGGGCCAGCGTGATCGCCAGCAGCCGGCGGACCCGCAGCCGCACCCCGAGGTCGGCCAGCAGGCGCCGCTGCTGGCCGGCGAACGCGACCAGCGACACGACCTGGAGCAGCGCGGCGAGGGCGATCCAGCCGGAGTCGGCGCCGGCCAGCGCGGCGACGAACGCGCGCGGGTCCGGCAGCCGCCCGCGCAGCCCGACCACCGCCAGCGCGACGACCGCGACGGCGATCGCGGCCAGGCGCAACCGGCGGGAGACGCCCGCGGGCGCCGAGACCTCCGCCGGGCGCTCCCGCACCTCGGACGGCGGACGCGACATCGCCCGATCCTCGCAAACGAGATCCACTCCGGCCGGCGGGGTCAGGCCGGCCCGGCGTCGCCCCCGTGCGCATCGACGTGCTCGAGCACCGCCGGATCGGCGCTGCGCAACCGGTCGACCTCCTCGCCCGCGTCACAGGTGAGCAGCGCGATCTCGACGGAGTCCGGGGTGCGCACCAGCACCCGCCAGGTGGCGCCGGACTCCTCCCAGCGGCGCAGCCGGGCCAGCGCGTCGTTCACGGCAGCAGCTCCGGCAGCGCGACGTCCGGGTCGGCGAGCCGGGCCGGGTCGGGGGCGTGGCCGTCCAGGCCGGCCCGGACCAGCGCCTGGATCTGCTCGGTCACGTCCCACACGTTGACGTTCATGCCGGCGGCGACCCGGCCGTCGACCGTCCAGAACGCGATGAACTCCCGGCCCTGCTCGTCGCCGCGGATCACCACCTGGGCGGCGGCGCCGGGCGGCACCCAGCCGGCGTACTCCATGCCCAGGTCGTACTGGTCGGTGAAGAAGTACGGCAGCCTGTCCCACACGGCGTCCTGGCCGAGCATCGCGCGCGCCGCGACCGGCCCGGAATGCAGCGCGGTGTCCCAGTGCTCGACCCGGATCCGGCTCCGCAGCAGCGGATGGTCGACGTTCGCCACGTCGCCGGCGGCGCAGATGTCCGGGTCGGCGGTGCGCAGATGCCGGTCGACCAGCACGCCGTCGTCGACCGGCAGCCGGGCCTGGTCGGCCAGGCCGGTGTTCGGCTCGACGCCGACGGCCACCAGCACGACGTCGGCGTTGATGGTCGCCCCGTCGGTGAGCACGACCTGGGCCACGTCCGGGCCGCCGCGCAGCTCCCGCACCCGGGTGCCGAAGCGGAACTCCACCCCGTGCTCGCGGTGCAGGCCCAGGAAGACCTTCGCCAGGCGGTCGCCGAGCACCCGGCGCAGCGGCAGCGCGGCGGGCGTCACCACGGTGACGGTGGCCCCGCGGAGCCGGGCCGCCGCGGCGACCTCCAGCCCGATCCAGCCGGACCCCACGACCACCAGCCGGGTGCCGGCCTGCACGGCCGCCGCGATCCGGTCCGAGTCGGCCAGGGTACGCAGGGAGAACACGTTGCCGAGCCCGGCGCCCGGCACCCCCAGCCCGCGCGGCGAGGCGCCCGTGGCGAGCAGCAGCTTGTCGTACCCGAGGTCGTCACCGTCGGAGAGGCGGACCCGGCGTTTGTCCGCGTCGATCGCGTTGACGGTGGTGGCCGTGCGCAGGTCGACGTTCTGCGCGGCGTACCACTGCGCGTCGTGGACGTAGGCCTGCTCGCGCTGGGCGGTGCCGAGCAGCAGCCCCTTGGACAGCGGCGGCCGCTCGTACGGGATCTCGGGCTCGGTGCCGATCAGCGCGATCCGGCCGCGGAAGCCCTCCGCGCGCAGCGTCTCGGCGGCCTTCGCGCCGGCCAGTCCGGCACCGGCGATGACAAATGTGCGGTCCTGGAGCATGGCACCCTCCTCTGCGGACACCATGTCACGACTCTCGGGGTCGTGTCGGGGTCAATCCCCGATGTGTGCACGGGGTGCCCGGCGGCAGGCTGCAGACATGCCGCGACTCGTCAGGTTCTGCGCCTTCGCCGCCCCCGCCCTCATGCTGGTCTACGCCCTGCTCCGGGTGGTGGACGGCCTGGACGGCGACCGGCACAACGGCCCGGCCTGGGACCTCGGCCACCTGGCCTTCTTCGTCGCCATCGCGTTGTTCGCGGTGCTCGCCCTGGCGCTGCGGGCGCTGGACCGGCCCGCCACCGCCCGGCGCGTGCTCGTCGACGCGGCGACGGCCGCCGTGCTGGCCGGCGCGGCGTGCTTCCTCTGGGTGATCACCGGCGACCTGTCCGCCGGCTTCCACGAGGCGGCGCCGCTGCCGGCGGCGCTCGAGCTGATCGGTCCGCTGCTGTTCCAGGCCGGCCTGCTGATCCTGCTGGTCCGCCTGGTGCTGGCCGGCCGGCTGCCGGCCTGGAGCCCGATCGTGGTGCTGCTGGGCTTCGCGGCGATCGGCATCAACCTGGACCTGCTGCCGCTCGGCTCGGTGCTGGTCCTGGCGGCGCTGCTGCCGCTGGCGCTCGGCCGGTCTGAGGGTAGCCTTACCCGGACCGCCGGCCAGTAGGGAAGTGTTGTCATGGCGAACAGGCCCGTCCGAGCCGCCACGATCGGGGAGGTCACCCGGGTCGAGCAGCTCACGCCGCACATGGTCCGTGTTGTCGTCGGCGGTGCCGGCCTGGCCGGGCTCGACGCCGGTGCCCACACCGACCACTACGTCAAGATCCTGTTCCCGCCGCCCGGGGTCACCTACCCGGAGCCGTTCGACCTCGCCGTGATCCGCGAGACGCTGCCACGGGAGCAGCAGCCGGTGGTCCGCACGTACACGGTGCGCCGCTGGCGGCCCGAGGTGCCGGAGCTGTGGCTGGATTTTGTCGTGCACGGCGCCGCGGGCATCGCCGGGCCGTGGGCTGCGACCGCGCGGGTCGGCGACCCGGTCCGGTTCCTGGGCCCGGGCGGCGGCTACGCGCCGAATCCGGCGGCCGGCTGGCACCTGCTGGCCGGCGACGAGAGCGCGCTGCCGGCAATCGCGGCGGCGCTGGAGGCCATGCCCGCGGGCGCGACGGTGAAGGCGTTCATCGAGGTCGAGAACGCGGCCGAGGAGCAGAAGCTGGAGACCGCCGCGAACGCGGAGATCACCTGGCTGCGCCGCGACGGCCGCCCGGTGGGCGAGGCGCTGGTCGCGGCGGTCCGCGGGCTCGCGTTCCCGGCCGGGCAGGTGCACGCGTTCGTGCACGGCGAGGCGGGCTTCGTCAAGGACCTGCGCGCGCTGCTGCGGGTCGAGCGGGGGCTGCCGATGCAGCAGCTCTCCATCTCGGGCTACTGGCGCCGCGGCATGAACGAGGACGGCTGGCAGTCGAGCAAGCGCGAATGGAACCAGCAGGTGGAGAGCGAGCAGGAGCCGGCCGCGAGCCGGTAGCGCCGTCGCGACAAGCCGGCCGCCTGGCCCGGCGGGCCGGCTCGTCGCGTGTTCAGTGGCGCGGGGCCGGGTGGCTGATCAGTCGGCTCCTCGTGGCGAAGATGCGCCCGTGGGCCTACGTGATCGGTGGCCTACCGGGGGCTGTTCGGTCCCTCAAGCAGCCCCACGATGCGGGCCATCCCGGCCTTGACGGCCGTCATGTCGGACTTGAGCCCCGACACGTCGGCCTTGATCCCTGTCATGTCGGCCTTGATCCCCGTCATGTCAATCTTGAGGCCCGCCACGTCGGCTTTGAGGCCCGTGACGTCGGTCTTGATCTGCGCTACGTCGGCCTTCAGTTCCGCCGCGTCGGCTTTGTGCTCGTTGTAGTGCGCTACTTGTGTCTCCCTCAACGCGTTCAGCATCCTGGTGTGGGAGCGAAGCTCGGAGCGGACCTCAGCGACGTCGTGGTCCGCGCCGGCGGCCAGCGCCCGGGTCGCGACGGCTTCGGCTCGCAGAAGTGAAATTTCGGCCTCTATGGCGGCGTGGCGCCGCTCGTGATCGTCAAAGCTGCTCACTCCGAAACCGTAGCGGATTTCGCCCGCAGGCGCTAGTCATGAGACAACTGGTTATGTGTCAACGGGCCAGGCTGCGCCGTCGCGGGGGAGTCGGCCGTCCTCCGGGGCTGGGCCGCTGGTGAGCAGCACCTCGCCGGCGGGTAGCCGGGCCTGGTGCAGCTGGGTCAGTCGGTCGTGGCGCGTCGCCGCGGCCGTCGGCGAAGTGGAAGCGCGCCCAGCCCGGCCACGTAGCTCATGGGCCACGCCGTTCATGTCCAGATTGTTTCCCTACGACGGCGATGTAATTGCACGACAGTTTCTGCAAAGTCTTGCATGGCCCGTCTGCCGGAGGTTAGCGTGCGTCGTCGCCCTGCCATCGGAAGGCCTCAATGTGGAAACCCTCCAGCTCGGACGGCGTCTGACGCTCGTCTGGTTTGTCATCATGGGCGTGGTGCTGAGTGTCGCCGCGGCCGTGCCCGCCCGCGCCGCCGGCCCCGCCGAGCCCAGCGCCGCCGCCCTGGCGAGCTGGGGCTTCGACGCCGAGCCCGGGCCCGCCGAGCAGTTCTACTTCGTCCTGCCGGACCGGTTCGCCAACGGCGACCCGTCCAACGACACCGGCAAGCTGCCCGGCGACCGGCTCGCCACCGGCTACGACCCGGCCGACAAGGGCTTCTATCACGGTGGTGACCTGCAGGGGATCATCAACGGGCTGGACTACATCCAGGGGCTGGGCACCACCGCCATCTGGCTCGCCCCGGTCTTCAAGAACCGCCCGGTGCAGGGCAGCGGCGCCGACATCTCGGCCGGCTACCACGGCTACTGGATCACCGACTTCACCCGGGTGGACCCGCACTTCGGCACCAACGCCGACCTGGAACGCCTGGTCAAGCTCGCGCACCGGCGGGGCATGAAGATCTACCTGGACATCATCGTCAACCACACCGCGGACGTCATCAAGTACGCGGAGAACAAGTACGACTACCTCGACAAGGCGACCTCGCCCTACACCGACGCGCGGGGGCGGGAGTTCGAGGACCGCAACTACGCCGACGGCACCCGGGCCTTCCCGGAGCTGAACGACCAGTCGTACCCGTACACGCCGGTGATCGACGCGAAGGACACCAGCGTCAAGAAGCCGGGCTGGCTCAACGATCCGGCGATGTACCACAACCGGGGTGACTCGACCTTCGTCGGCGAGAACAGCGAGTACGGCGACTTCGTCGGCCTCGACGACCTGTTCACCGAGCGGCCCGAGGTGGTCGCCGGCATGACGAAGATCTACGGGGACTGGATCGCGAAGACCGGCATCGACGGCTATCGACTCGACACGGTCAAGCACACCAACCTGGACTTCTGGCCGCAGTTCGCCGAGGGCATCAACAAGGCTGCCCGCAAGGCCGGCAAGAAGGACTTCTTCATGTTCGGCGAGGTCTACAGCGCCGACCAGGAGATCGAGTCCACCTACGTGCGCCGCGGCGGCCTGCCCGCGATCCTCGACTTCTCCTTCCAGGCGGCCGCGAAGTCCTTCGCCGCCGACGGCGCCTCGGCCAAGGTGCTCCAGGACCTGTACGCCAAGGACGACCTCTACACCACCGACGACACCGGCGCCGACCGGCTACCGACGTTCCTGGGCAACCACGACATGGGCCGGATCGGCTCGTTCATCGCCGCCAAGGAGCAGGACCCGGCCGTCCAGCTGCGCCGCGACCAGCTCGCCCACGAGCTGATGTTCCTCACCCGCGGCCAGCCGGTGATCTACTCCGGCGACGAGCAGGGCTTCACCGGCCCCGGCGGCGACAAGGACGCCCGGCAGGACATGTTCGCCAGCAAGTCGGCGGACTACCTCGACGACGACCTGATCGGCACCGACCGCACGCACGCGGTCGCCAACTACGAGACCGGCCATCCGCTCTACCGGGCGATCGGCGCGTTGGCCGAGCTGCGCAAGGCCCACCCGGCCCTGGTCACCGGCGTGCAGGTCGACCGGTACGCGAGCGACGGCCCCGGCGTGTTCGCCACCTCCCGGATCGACCGCAAGGCCCGCACCGAGTACGTGGTGGCGACCAACAACGCCACCACCCCGCAGGCCGTCACCCTCGACACCTGGACGCCGAGCGGCTCCTTCGCCGGCATCTACGGCGCCACCGGCACGACGGCCACCGGCGCCGACGGCAAGCTGACCGTCACCGTCCCGGCGCTGTCCTCGGTGGTCCTCAAAGCCGCCGAGCCGATCGCGCAAGCCGGCCGAGCGCCGACCGTGGAGGTGCAGGCGCCCGGTGCCCTGGTGCCCACCCGCACCGAGCTGACCGCGACCACCACCGGCGACCCGCTCGCCACGGTCACCTTCGCCGCGCAGGTCGGCGACGGCCCGTGGCGGCTGCTCGGCACCGCCGACAAGGCGCCCTACCGGATCCACCACGATCTGACCGGCCTGGCCGGCGGCACCCCGGTGCAGTACAAGGCGGTGGTCCGCGACGGCCGCGGCCGGCTCGCCGTCTCCGGCACCCGGATCAAGGTCGGCACGCCGCCGGTGACCGCCGGCCCGGACTACGCGATCGTGCACTACCAGCGCCCCGCCGGCGACTACGACAACTGGGGCCTGTACGCCTTCGGCGACGTCGAGACCACGACCACCTGGCCCGCCGGGCAGCCCTTCGACGGCGTGGACGCGTACGGGAGGTTCGCCTGGGTGAAGTTGAAGCCCGGCGCGAAGAACGTGGGCTTCATCGTGGTCAACAAGGACGGCGTGAAGGACGTCGACGCCGACCGCTTCCTGGACCCGACGAAGACCCCGGAGGTGTGGCTCAGACAGGGCGACGCCACGGTCACCACCACCGGGCCGGCCGCCGAGCAGGACCCGGACACGGCGATCCTGCACTACCGCCGCGCCGACGGCGACTACGCGGGCTGGGGGCTGCACGTGTGGGACGGCGCCGCGACCGGCACCGATTGGTCCGCGCCGCTGCAGCCCGCCGCCACCGACAAGTTCGGCGTGACCTTCCGGGTGCCGCTGGCCGCCGGCGCCACCGGGCTCAACTACATCATCCACCAGGGCGACACCAAGGATCTGCCCGACGACCAGCGGCTCGACTTCGCCAAGGCCGGGCGGGAGGTGTGGCTGCTCTCGGGCGTACCGGACAGGTTGTTGCCCGTGGTGCGCAAGGCCGGCGGCGGTGTCGCGGACCTCGGCAAGTCCGCCGCGGTCTGGATCGACCGCGGGACCATCGCCTGGAAGGCGGGCACCGGCAGCTCGCTGGAGCCGGTCGGGGCCGGCACCGACGGCCGGGTCTACGACCTGGTCTACGCCCCCGAGGGCGGGATGAGCATCGTGGAGGGTGAGCTCACCGGCCCGCACGGCAGCGTCCGCCTCGACGCCCGCCGCAACGGGCTGACCGAGGCGCAGCGGGCCAAGAACCCGCACCTGTGGCAGTATCCGGCGTTCCGGCTGCGGGACACCGCCAAGGTCAAGGACGTGCTGCGCGGGCAGGTCGCGGTCACCGAGCGCGACGCCGAGGGCAAGTTGCTCTCCGCGACCGGCGTGCAGACCGCCGGCGCCCTGGACGACGTCTACGCCGCCGCGGCCCGGGCCGAGCTCGGCGCGACCATCCGGGGCGGGCGGCCCACGCTGGCGGTATGGGCGCCGACCGCACGCACCGTGGCACTGGAGCTGTTCGACAACCCGGCGGCGACCGCGAAGCAGGTCGCGATGACCCGCGACGCGGACACCGGCGTCTGGTTGGTGCGCGGCGGCAAGGACTGGACCGGCAAGTACTACCGGTACCGGGTCACCGCCTGGCAGCCCGCGGCGAACAAGGTGGTCACGGCCTCGGTCACCGACCCCTACTCGGTGGCGCTGTCCACCGACTCCAAGCACAGCCGGATCGCCGACCTGTCCCAGGACAAGCCGGCCGGCTGGGACAAGCTGCGCAAGCCCGCCTACACCCCGGGCAAGCTCCAGGTCTCCGAGCTGTCGGTGCGGGACTTCTCGATCGCCGACAGCACGGTCCCGGCCGCCGCCCGCGGCACCTACCGGGCCTTCACCGACCCGCGCACCGCGGGCATGAGGCAGCTGAGGGCGCTGGCCGATGCCGGCACCACCCATCTGCACCTGCTGCCGGTCTTCGACTTCGCCACCATCCCGGAGCAGCGCGCCGACCAGCAGCAGCCGGCCTGCGACCTGGCGGCGCTGCCGCCCGACTCGGCCGAGCAGCAGAAGTGCGTCGCGGCGGTGGCCGCCAAGGACGGCTACAACTGGGGGTACGACCCGCTGCACTACACCGCCCCCGAGGGCGGCTACGCCGTCGACCCGGACGCGCGGACCAGGGAATTCCGCGAGATGGTCGCCGGGATCAACGCCGGTGGGCTGCGCGTGGTCATGGACGTCGTCTACAACCACACCTCGGCGGCCGGCACCGACCCGCACTCGGTGCTCGACCAGATCGTCCCCGGCTACTACCAGCGGCTGCTGGAGGACGGCACGGTGGCGAACTCCACCTGCTGCGCCAACACCGCGCCCGAGCACACCATGATGGGCAAGCTGGTGGTGGACTCCCTGGTCACCTGGGCCAAGGAGTACAAGGTCGACGGCTTCCGCTTCGACCTGATGGGTCACCACCCGAAGGCGAACATCCTGGCCGTGCGGGCCGCGCTCGACAAGCTGACGGTCGCCCGCGACGGCGTCGACGGCAAGAGCATCTACCTGTACGGCGAGGGCTGGGACTTCGGCGAGGTCGCGGGCGACGCCCGCTTCGTGCAGGCCACCCAGCAGAACATGGCCGGTACGGGCATCGGCACGTTCAACGACCGGCTGCGCGACGGCGTCCGCGGCGGCGGCCCGTTCGACGACAACCCGCGGATCCAGGGCTTCGGCTCGGGGCTGTTCACCGACCCGAACGGCGACCCGGTGAACGGCACCGCGGCGGAGCAGAAGGCCCGGCTGCTGCACCACCAGGACCTGATCAAGGTGGGGCTGGCCGGCAACCTGGCCAAGTACCGGTTCACCGGCTCCGCGGGCACGGCGGTCACCGGCGACCAGATCGACTACAACGGTCAGCCGGCCGGCTACACCGCGGCGCCCGGCGAGGCGATCACGTACGTGGACGCGCACGACAACGAGATCCTGTACGACGCGCTCGCGTACAAGCTGCCGCAGGCCACCTCGGCGATCGACCGGGCGAAGATGCAGTCGGTGGCGCTGTCCACCACCGCGCTCGGCCAGGGCGTGGGCTTCCTGGCGGCGGGCAGCGAGCGGCTGCGGTCCAAGTCGCTGGACCGCAACTCGTTCAACTCCGGCGACTGGTTCAACGAGATCACCTGGGACTGCGCGAAGGGCAACGGCTTCGGCCGCGGCCTGCCGCCGGCGGCGGACAACGAGGCCAAGTGGCCGTACGCCAAGCCGCTGCTGGCCGAGGAGAAGCTGGTGCCCGGGTGTGACGCGGTGAACCTCGCCGACGCCCGCTACCGGGAGCTGCTGGCGATCCGGAAGTCGTCGCCGGTGTTCGGCCTGCCGACCGCGGCCGAGGTGCAGAAGCGGCTGTCGTTCCCGCTCTCCGGGGCGGCCGAGACGCCCGGCGTGATCACCATGCGGCTGGACGGGCGCGGGCTCGACCGCCGCTGGAAGTCGGTCACGGTCGTCTTCAACGCCACCCCGGCGGCGGCGCGGCAGACGGTCCCGGCGCTCAAGGGCGCCAGCATCGGCCTGCACCCGCTCCAGCACGAGCAGGCGTCGTTCGACCGGGCCACCGGCACCTTCACGGTGCCGGCCCGGACCACGGCGGTGTTCGTCCAGGACTGATCGCCTCTGGACGTAGGGCCCTGCCGGTGGTCACCCTTGCTGCATGGGTGACTACCGGCAGGCGTACGAGCGCAGTCTCCGCGATCCCGAGGGCTTCTGGCGCGAGGCCGCCGGGGCGATCGACTGGGACAGTCCGCCGGACCGGATCCTGGACGACAGCGCCGCGCCGATCTACCGGTGGTTCCCCGACGCGCGGCTCAACACCTGCCACAACGCCCTGGACCGGCACGTGGACGCCGGGCGGGGCGAGCAGCCCGCGCTGATCCACGACAGCCCGGTCACCGGGACGCTGCGCACGTACACCTACCGGGAGCTGCGCGACGAGGTGGCGCTGTTCGCCGGGGCGCTGCGGGGTCTCGGCGTCGGGCCGGGCGACCGGGTGGTCATCTACATGGCGATGATCCCGGAGGCGGTCGTCGCCATGCTGGCCTGCGCCCGCCTCGGCGCGGTGCACTCGGTGGTGTTCGGCGGCTTCGGCGCGCCCGAGCTGGCCGCCCGCATCGACGACGCCCGCCCGGTCGTGGTGGTGGCCAGCTCCTGCGGCATCGAGGCGTCCCGGATCGTGGAGTATCAGCCGCTGCTCGACCGCGCGCTGGGCCTGGCCACGCACCGGCCCGCCGGCTGCGTGATCCTCCAGCGCCCGCAGCTGCTCGCCGAGCTCACCCCGGGACGCGACGTGACCTGGGCCGACGCGATCGCCGGCGCCGAGCCCGCGGAGTGCGTACCGGTCGCGGCGACCGACCCGCTCTACATCCTCTACACCTCCGGCACCACCGGACGCCCGAAGGGCGTGGTCCGCGACAACGGCGGGCACGCGGTCGCGCTCCGCTGGTCGATGGAGGCGATCTTCGCGGCCGGCCCGGGCGACGTCTTCTGGGCCGCGTCCGACGTGGGCTGGGTGGTCGGGCACTCCTACATCGTGTACGCGCCGCTGCTCACCGGCGCCACCACCGTGCTGTACGAGGGCAAGCCGGTCGGCACCCCGGACGCGGGCGCGTTCTGGCGGGTGATCGCCCAGCACCGGGTGAACGTCATGTTCACCGCGCCGACGGCCATCCGCGCGGTGAAGAAGGAGGACCCCGAGGGCAAGCTGATCGCCCAGCACGACCTGTCCAGCCTGCGGTTGCTGTTCCTGGCCGGGGAACGCCTCGACCCGGAGACGTACGGCTGGGCGGGGGAGCGGCTGGGCGTGCCGGTGATCGACAACTGGTGGCAGACCGAGACCGGCTGGCCGATCGCGGCCAGCCCGCGCGGCCTGGAGGAGCTGCCCACCAAGCCGGGCACCCCGTCGGTGCCGGTGCCGGGCTACCGGGTCCGGGTGGTCGACCCGTACGGCACCGAGGTGCCGCCCGGCGAGGACGGCTCGATCGTCATCGGGCTGCCGCTGCCGCCGGGCTGCCTGCCGACCCTGTGGCAGGACGACGAGCGGTACGTCCGCTCGTACCTGTCGGCCTTCCCGGGCAGCTACCTGACCGGCGACGGCGGCCGCTTCGACGCCGACGGCTACCTGTACGTGATGGGCCGCACCGACGACGTCATCAACGTGGCCGGGCACCGGCTGTCCACCGGCGCGATGGAGGAGGTGCTGGCCTCCCACCCGGCGGTCGCCGAGTGCGCGGTGATCGGCGTGCACGACCCGCTCAAGGGCCAGCTGCCGCGCGGCTTCGTGGTGCTGAAGTCCGGCACGGCGATCGACCCGGAGCGGCTGAGCGCGGAGCTGGTCACGATGGTCCGCGACCGGATCGGCCCGGTGGCGGCGCTGCGCCGGGTGGACGTGGTGCCGGGCCTGCCGAAGACCCGCTCGGGCAAGATCCTGCGCCGGACCATGCGCGGCATCGCCGACGGCGTCGCCGAACCGGTGCCCTCCACCATCGAGGACCCGGCCGTCCTCGACGTGCTGCGCCCGATCCTGACGGACTGATCAGATCTTGGGCACGGTGACCCGCACCGGCTCACCGAACCCCGAGTACAGGGTGGTGAAGTTGTTGTTCGCCCCGTCCCCGCTGAGGTTCAGGGTCACCTTCTGGACGTGACGCGAGGCGACACCGGCCTCGATCCCGCCGCTGTACGTCAGCAGGCCGCCCTTCACCGAGTAGGTGTACGTGTACACGTCCACCGCGTCCTGGCCGCTTCCCGTCCGGCCCGTGTACTCCACCCGGCCGCGTTCCTTCAGCGACCGGACCACGGCCGCCGGGTCGACGGTGAACTCGGCGATCGGCCCGGGGCAGCTCATCGACTGGGCCAACGTGGCGCGGTGTTCCGCCCGCCAGGGCTTGCCGGCCGGCTTGACGTACTGCGTGGCGTTGACAAAACGGATCTCGTAGCGGTCGGCGCCGGTGCCCTGCTCCCAGCCCACCCCGGCACCAGGATCGACAGCGCCGTGGCAGGCAACGGCACGTCCGTCCGCGGTGCTTCCGGTGTGCTGGAAACGGAAGCTGGTGGCACTGGTGGCTTCGGCCCCCGAGGCCACGTCCACGGGGGCGGCGGCCACCGGAGCCGGCGCGGGGCGGAGGGCCGAAACGGTCAGTGCCGTCGTGCCGCTGACCACGGCCACCACGCCGACCACCATCATCGTCCGGGTCAGCCGCTGGGCGCGTCGCCGGCGCCGACCGCGCCGGATCAGGTCGGCCACCGGCGCGGGCGGGGTGTCCGCGGTGTCCGCAACGACGTGCAGGGCGACGGCCAGACGCTCTTCGGTGTTCACGGGCTGACTCCTTTGTGATGCGGAGCGGACAGGACCTCACGCAGCCGCACCAGTGCCCGCGAGTTCTGGGACTTCACGGAGCCGACCGAACAGTCGAGCGCCGCGGCGACCTCCTTCTCGCTGAGGTCGGCGTAGTGGCGCAGCACCACGATCGCCCGCTGTCGGCGCGGCAGGGTGAGCAGGGCCCGGCTCAGCTCCTCGTACGGCTCGGCCGGTGCGGCCCGGGGGTCGGCCTGCTCCGGCGAGTCGGCAACAAGGTGTTCCCGTCGTCGCCGGCGCCACCAGCTCACGTTGCCGTTGGCCAGCATGCTTCTCAGGTAGGCGTCCGGGTTCTGGTGCCACGACATCCGGTGCCATCGCGAGTACAGCTTGACCAGGCAGTCCTGCAGGAGCTCCTCGGCACGGTGCGGATCGCCGGTGAGCAACCGGGCCACCCGCAGGTGGTGATCCCACGCCCGTGCCACGAACTCGCCGTAGGCCCGGTCCGCATCGGCCCGTTCCATCTTCACGCTCACACCCCTCCTACGCCGCAGACCCGGAAAAGGTTGAGACGCCGGGTCAGGTGTTGAACGGCCGGCGCGCCACCAGCAGGACGTGGGTGACCGGCCACTCCAGCGGGGTGCCGTCCAGTGCGGCCAGGGTCGCGGTCGGGGCGATCCGGTGGTCGATGATCCAGTCGTTGCGGCTGGTGGCCGAGGCCGGGTCCACCTCGAAGCCCACGTCCGCCAGCAGGGACTTCCAGTCGGCGTACTCCAGGCCGCAGAACTGCTCCTGGACCTCCGACAGCCAGTTGTCCGCGTAGTCCTTGCGGGTCAGGTAGTCCATGGCGGCGCCCAGGGTGAGCTCGACGGCGTTGCCGGCGGCCACGTAGCTGAACGGGAAGCGGAAGTCCACGGCGAACTGGTCCAGGCGGGCCCGGGTGGACAGGCCGCCCACGTATTCCGCGACCTCCCCGGTCAGGTCCCGGCGCGGCTCGGGCGGGTTGGCCCCGTCGGTGTCGTCCAGGGTGAGCAGGACCTTACGGTCTTTGTTGTCCGGGCCGCAGACGTCACTGTTGATCCACACGCCGCCCGGCGCGGTGTGGTCGTAGATGGCCTGGGCGAACCTGCGCAGCGACTCCCAGCGGTCGCCGTAGGACCAGATCTCGTGGGTCAGCGCGAAGGTCAGCGTGGTGTCGATCGACCGGGGCGGGAAGATCGCCCCGCCGAGCACGTTGCGGCGGTAGAAGAACACGTTGGCGTTGGTGAAGACCCCCTGCGCCTTCTTGTGCACGCACTCCTCGTAGAGGTGCCGGGCGATCTCCACCCCGATCAGGTCGCTCTCGCGCAGCGCCGGCTCGCGGTCGGCCAGCTCCAGCACCGCCCCGGCGCCGCAGCCGAGGTCCACGATCCGGCCCGGCCGCACGTGCCGCTCGACCAGCTCCCACTTGCGGGCCGCGCTGTCGGCGAACGCCTCCACGTAGGTGCGGTAGTTGCGGGTCGCGGTCAGCCCGCCCTCGGCGCCGACCACCGGGTCGTTGACCACCGAGCGGACGCTGTCCACCAGCCGGTAGCGGTCGAAGACGTCCACCGTCGCCGGGTGGGCCAGCTCACGCCAGCTCTCGTCGCCGGCGGCCAGCCGCAGCAGCACGTCCCACGGCCGGGCCGGTTCCGGCGTGCTGTCGGCCTCCACCCCGGCGATGGTGAAGCCGAGCCCGCGATACAGCGCCGCCACCGCCGGCGTCGAGCAGGCGACCACGGTGTTCGCCGGGGTCAGCTCCAGCCCGGTCGCCACGGTGATGTTCTTCAGCGTGACCTCGGCGAAGCGGTCGGTCGGCGCGGTGTCGAAGATCGGCACCACCACCGAGCGCAGGCCGGCGAGGACGCTGAAGCGCTCGATCGCGGCCTCGCGGCGGTGGTACGGCACCGGGTTACGCTTCGTGTTCTCATGGTTCGCCGAGGTGACCGGCCAGACAATGGTCACACCTGGCCACCGGCGCAGGTAGTCGGCCTGGAACCGGGTAAGCACGTGGTGACGGCCGGGGAACAGCAAGAAAAGAGTTTCCATCACGTCGTTGATACCGTACGGACAGCGCCGACCACGACAAGCGGAGACTGTGATGCCTGAACGATCTGATCGCCGGCACCGGGTAGTGGTCGTGGGAGCCGGCTTCGGCGGGCTGTTCGCCACCAAGGCGCTGCGCCGGGCCGACGTCGATGTGACGCTCATCAACGGCACGGCCTACCACCTCTTCCAGCCACTGCTGTACCAGGTGGCCACCGGCATCCTGTCCGAGGGTGAGATCGCCCCGCCGATCCGGGAGATCCTGCGGCGCCAGGACAATGTCGACGTGAAGCTCGGCTGGGTCAGCGACGTGGACGTGGCGGCGAAGACGGTCGCGGTCGAGGCGCCCGGGATCGACTACACCGTGCCGTACGACACCCTGATCGTCGCGGCGGGCGCGTCCCAGTCGTACTTCGGCAACGACAAGTTCGCCGACCACGCGCCCGGCATGAAGAGCATCGACGACGCGCTCGAGCTGCGCGCCCGGATCTTCGGCGCGTTCGAGCTGGCCGACCTGCACACCGACCCGGCCGAGATCGAGCGCTGGCTGACCTTCGTGGTGGTCGGCGCCGGCCCGACCGGCGTGGAGATGGCCGGGCAGATCGCCGAGCTGGCCCACCGCACCCTGCCGGGGCAGTACCAGCACATCGACCCGCGCAAGGCCCGGATCATCCTGATCGACGCGCTGCCCGCGGTGCTGAACACCTTCGGCGACCACCTGTCCACCCGCGCGCTGCGCCGGCTGCACCTGCTCGGCGTCGAGGTCGAGCTGGAGACCAAGGTGGTCGACGTGGACGCCACCGGCATCGAGGTGGACACCAAGCGCGGGCACGAGCGCATCGAGTCGATGACCAAGATGTGGGCCGCCGGGGTGGCCGCCCCGCCGCTGTCGCGCAAGCTGGCCGAGCAGGCCGGCGCCGAGACCGACCGGGCCGGCCGGATCAAGGTCAACCCGGACTGCACGCTGCCCGGGCACCCGGAGATCTTCGCGGTCGGCGACATGATCGCGCTGAACAAGCTGCCCGGCGTCGCCCAGGTGGCGATCCAGAGCGGCCGGTACGCGGCCGACGCGATCAAGCGCCGGCTGGCGGGCAAGGAGCCGGCCCGGCCGTTCAAGTACTTCGACAAGGGCAGCATGGCCACCATCTCCCGGTTCTCCGCGGTGGCCAGCGTCGGCAAGATCCGCGTCTCCGGCTTCCTGGGCTGGCTGATGTGGCTGGCGGTGCACCTGCTCTACCTGGTCGGCTTCAAGAACCGGACCACCGCGGTGCTGCACTGGGCGGTCAGCTTCCTGGGCCGCGGCCGGTCCGAGCGGGTGTCGACGTTCCAGCAGGCGTACGCCCGCGCCGCGGTCCGCGAGTACGGCGACCCGTTCGACCGCCGCCGGGCCGAGTCGGCCGGGGCGACGGATGAGGCCGGGGCGACGGACCAGGCCGGGGCGACGGATCAGGCCGGGGCGACGATCAGGTAGCCGGCCGGGTCGGCGGCGTGCAGCAGCGGCTCGCGCCCGGCGTCGACCTTGCGCCGCAGCGAGGTCAGGGTGAGCGCGACCAGGTTGGTCCGGCCGCCGAAGGTGCCGCCCCAGACGTGCGCCCGGATCTCCTCCTCGGGCACGACCTGACCGGGCCGGCGCATCAGCAGGTGCAGCACGTCGAACTCGGTCGAGGTGAGCGAGAGCGCCGCGCCACCCCGGTGCACGGTCCGGCGCTCGACGCTCAGGGCCAGGTCACCGACGGTGAGCACCGAGCCGTCGGCCGGGCCGGGCACGCCGATCAGCGCCTGCAACCGGCCCACCACCTGCTCCAGGCTGAACGGCTTGGTCAGGTAGCCGTCGGCGCCGGCCCGCAACCCGGCGTCCCGGTCCTCGGCGGAGTCCCGGGCGGTCAGGAACAGCACCGGCAGCCCGGGCAGCCGCTCGCGCAGCCGCCGCAACACCTCGACCCCGTCGAAATCCGGCAGCATCACATCGAGCAGCACGGCATCGGGCCCGAACTCACCGGCAACCCGCAGCGCCTCGGCGCCGTTGTCGGCGCTGCGCACGTCCCAGCCCTCGTAGCTCAGCGCCATCGTCAGCAGCTCGGCGAGGGACGGTTCGTCATCCACCACCAGAATCCGGGCAGGCCGTCCGGGGGCGCCGGTCAGGCTCCCGGGAGCCGCTGCGGTCATCGTCATGAACCGATGGTCGGCCCGCGCCTTGTGGAGGCACTGAGCTGCCCATGTGCAAACCCTGTGACCGGACGGGCTCAGGCTGCCAGGGTGGCGTAGCGGCCGCCGACCGAGACCAGGGTCTCGTGGGTGCCCGACTCCAGGATCCGGCCGTGGTCGACCACCACGATCTGGTCGGCGTCGCGGACCGTGGACAGCCGGTGGGCGATCGTCACCGTCGTGCGGCCGCGGCTCAACTCGTCGAACGCCCGCTGCACGGCCCGTTCGGTCGAGGTGTCCAGCGCGCTCGTCGCCTCGTCCAGCACCAGGATCCGGGGGTCGCGCAGCAGCGTCCGGGCGATTGCGATGCGCTGCTTCTCGCCGCCGGAGAACCGGTGGCCGCGCGAGCCGACAACGGTGTCGTAGCCGTCCGGCAGCCCGGCGATCAGGTCGTGGATCTGCGCCGCGCGGGCCGCCTGCTCGATCTGCTCGTCGGTGGCCTGCGGGCGGGCGTACCGGAGGTTCTCCCGCACGGTCGTGTGCAGCAGGTAGGTCTCCTGGCTGACCACCCCGACGATGCTCGCCAGGTCGGCCAGGCGCAGGTCGCGCAGGTCGATGCCGTCGACGGTGATCCGGCCGGCGGCCGGGTCGTAGAGCCGGGCGATCAGCGCGGCCAGCGTGCTCTTGCCGGAACCGGTCTCGCCGACCAGGGCCAGCGACGTGCCGGCCGGCACGTCCAGGGTGACGCCCGCGATTGCCGCGGTCCCGCTTCCCGGGTACGCGAACGTGACGTCCTCGAACCGCAGGTGCCCGCGCACCGGCCGGGGCAGCGGCACCGGCGTGACCGGGTCGTCCACCTCGACGGGCAGGTCCAGGTATTCGAAGATGCGGGCGAACAGGGCCAGCGAGCTGGTCAGCGACACGCCGACGCCGAGCAGGCCCATCAGCGGCCGGAACAGCCCGGCCTGCAGCGTGGTGAAGGCGACCAGGGTGCCGATGCTCAGCGTGCCGGCGGTCAGCGGCAGCCCGGCGCTGAGGTAGATGACCGCCGGGATGGCGGCGAAGATGATGCTCATCGCGGCCATCCGCCAGCGGCCGGCCAGCTCCGAGCGCAGTTCCAGGTCGATGAGCCGGGTCGAGGAGGCGGTGAAGCGGTCGACCAGCGCGGCGCCGGTGCCCATGGTCTTGCTCAGCTGCACGCCGCTGATCGACAGGCCTTCCTCGACGGTGACGTTGAGGTCGGCGAGCTCGCGCTGGCGCTGGGCGGTGATCTCCTTGCGCATCCGGGCGACCCGGCGGGTCAGGATGATCGCCGGCGGCAGCACGACCAGCGAGACGAGCGAGAGCTGCCAGGACAGCGCGGCCATGGCGACCGCGGTCGCGATGGCGGTGGTGAGGTTCGAGGCGATCGAGGTGGCGGTCGAGGTGACCACCGACTGCATGCCGCCGATGTCGTTGGTGATGCGCGACTGCACCTCGCCGGTCCGGGTCCGGGTGAAGAACGCCACGGACTGCCGGTGCAGGTGGGTGAAGACGTCGACGCGCAGCCGGTGCATGACCTGCTGGCCGACGGTGGTGGAGATCCAGGTCTGGACCACGCCGAGCGCGGCGGTCACGGCGGCGACGGCGACCATGCCGGCGACCAGCCAGACCAGCAGCGTGACGTCCTGCTCGGGCAGCGCGCGGTCGATGACCTCGCGGAGCAGGAAGGGCGACGCCATGGCCAGCACGGACGAGGCCACGATGATCGCGGTGACGACGCCGAGCTGCAGCCGGTGGGCGCGGAAGAGCCGGCCGATGCGGCGCAGCGAGACCTCGCGGGCCTGCTTCTTCTCGGCGGCGGTGACGGTGGTGGTGGTGCGGCCGCGGCGGCCGCCTTCGACGGGTGGCGGTTCCAAGAGCACAACCTGCTTCCGGTACGGGGATATTAGTGAGGTTACCTCATCATGAGGTAACAACCGCAACCGCTGGTACGGTATTCCCGTGGACGATCCCGCCGACGAGAACCTCGCCGAGCTGTTCTGGTCCGTGGCCCGCAGCCTGCGCCACCTCAACCGGGAGGCGCTGGAGCCGCTGCACGTCACGCCGTCGCACGGCCGCGCGCTCGCCGTCCTGCTGCGCCACGGCCCGATGCGTCCCGGCGCCCTGGCCGAGCACCTGCGGATCGCGCCCCGCTCGGCCACCGAAGTGGTCGACGACCTGGCCCGGCGCGGTCTGGTGGAGCGCGCCCCCGACCCCGGCGACCGCCGCGCGACGCTGGTCAACCTGACCGCCGCCGGCTCGGCGGCCGGCGACGCGATCCGGTCCGCCCGGGAGGCCGCGGCGGACCGGTTCTTCGCCGGCCTGGGTGCCGACGACCGCGCCGACCTGACGCGGATCCTGCGGCAGCTCCGGGATTAAGTCCCTTTTTGGCCGGTTTCGACCTGGCGTTATCTCGCCTCGGTATCGTGCTGAGTTACCTGGGTCACTAACTGACCGATCGGCCAGCTTCTGACCGATCGGTCAGGCATCCTGGATCGCATGGCCCGCACCCGGACCCGCGACGACATCATCGCCGTCGCCGCCGACCTCTTCGCGCACGCCGGCTTCAAGGGCACCTCCCTGCAGGACATCGCCACCGGGGTGGGCTGCTCCAAGGCGACCCTGCTGTACCACTTCGACAGCAAGGAGGCGATCCTCGCCGCCCTGGTCGCGCCCGCCGCCGCCGAGCTGGCCGAGCTGACCGCCCGGCTGGCGGCGCTCGAGGGCGAGCCCGCGCGCGAGGCCGCCATCGACGGCTTCGTCGATCTGGTGCTGCGCTACCGCCGCGAGGCCGGCCTCATCTACTACGGCTCGCTGGACGTGCTGATGACCCCCGCGTTCGCGGACGCCCAGCCCCTGATCGAGAACCTCTGCGCCGCGTTCACGGCCGGCTCCGCCGAGCCCACCGACCGGATCGCCGCCGAGGTGCTGCTCGCCGGCATCTGCTCCGTCGCCATCGACAAACCCGATGACGACGTCCTGCGCTCCGCCCTGGTCGCCGTGGCGAAGCGTGCCCTGCTCACTACCCGGATGAAGGACTGACATGGCAACCCTGTTGTACCGGCTCGGCCGGGCCTCGTTCCGCCGCCGCAAGCTCGTGGTGGCGCTGTGGCTGGTGCTGCTGGCCGCGCTGGGCGGCGCCGCCCTGGCCTTCAAGGGCCCGTCCTCCAGCGACTTCACCATGCCCGGCACCGAGTCGCAGCGCGCGATCGACGCCCTGCAGCGCGAGTTCCCGGAGGCCGGCGGCGCCACCGGCACCATCGTGGTGGGCGCGCCGGCCGGCGGCACCCTGGCCGATCCCGCGCTCAAGCCGGCGGTCGAGGGCCTGGTCAAGGAGGCGGCGGTGCTGCCCGGCGTGCTCGGCGCGGTGGATCCGTTCACCGCCAAGGCGCTCTCCCAGAACGGGCAGTTCGGCCTGATCCAGGTGCAGTTCGCCACCCGGGCCGACGAGATCACCGAGGAGCAGCGCACCGCGTACGAGCGCAGCGGCGCCGCCGCCGAGGCCGCCGGGCTGCGCGTCGAGCACGGCGGCGAGGTGCTCAACGCCGAGCCCGAGGTCGGCGGCACCGAGAGCATCGGCGTCATCATCGCGCTGGTGGTCCTGGTGGTCACCTTCGGCTCGCTGGTCGCCGCCGGCATGACGATGCTCAACGCGCTGATCGGGGTGGGCGCGGGCATGGCGGGCCTGTTCGCGCTCAGCGGCGTCGTCACGCTGACCAGCACGGCGCCGGTGCTGGCGCTGATGCTGGGCCTGGCGGTCGGCATCGACTACTCGCTGTTCATCACCTCCCGGCACCGGCAGAACCTGGTCGACGGCCTGGCGCCGGAGGACGCGGCCGCCCGTGCGGTGGGCACCGCCGGCTCGGCCGTCGTGTTCGCCGGCATCACCGTGGTCATCGCGCTGGCCGGCCTGGCCGTCGTGGACATCCCGTTCCTGACCGTGATGGGCCTGGCCGCGGCGGGCACCGTCGCCGTGGCGGTGCTGGTCGCCATCACGCTGCTGCCCGCGCTGCTCGGCTTCGCCGGTGACCGGGTGCTGCCCCGCCGGCTGCGCGCCTCCCGCTCCCGGGCCGCCTCGCACGCCTCGGCCGTGGAGGGCTTCGGCTTCCGCTGGGCGCGGCTGATCATCCGGCTGCGCGTACCGGTGATCCTGGTCGGGGTGCTCGGCCTGGGCGCGCTGACGCTGCCGGCGCTGGACATGCGGGTGGCGCTGCCCGGCGCGGGCGCCGGCCCGATCGGCACGCCCGCCCGCGACGCCGCCGACCTGATCACCGAGGGCTTCGGCCCCGGCTTCAACGGCCGGCTGGCCCTGGTCGTCTCCGGCGACTCGCCCGAGGCCACCGCGGCGGCCGCGCAGCAGGCCACCCAGCTGCTCCAGGGCACCCCGAACCTGCTGGCGGTGACCCCGCCGAACCTGAGCCAGGACAAGCGGACCGCGCTGCTCGGCGTGCTGCCGACCACCGGCCCGACCGACGCGGCCACCGAGGACCTGGTGCACGAGGTCCGCGACCGGGTGGCCGCCGTCAGCACCGCGGACGTGGCGCTGACCGGGCAGACCGCGGTGGGCATCGACGTGTCCGAGAAGCTCTCCGACGCGATGCCGGTCTACCTGCTGCTGGTCGTCGGCCTGTCGGTGCTGCTGCTGATGCTGGTCTTCCGGTCCGTCCTGGTGCCGGTCAAGGCCGCGCTCGGCTTCCTGCTCACCGTGGGCGCCACCTTCGGCATCACGGTGCTGGTGTTCCAGGAGGGTCACCTGGCCGGCCTGGTCGGCCTGGACACCCCGGGGCCGCTGATCAGCTTCCTGCCGATCCTGCTGATCGGCATCCTGTTCGGCCTCGCGATGGACTACGAGGTGTTCCTGGTGTCGCGGATGCGCGAGGACTTCGTGCACGGCGAGACCGCGCACGAGGCCACCATCAGCGGCATGGGCCACGGCGCCCGGGTGGTCACCGCGGCCGCGCTGATCATGACGTCGGTCTTCGCGGGCTTCATCCTGCTGGACGACCCGGTGATCAAGTCGATGGGCTTCGCGCTGGCGATCGGCGTGGCGATCGACGCGTTCGTGGTCCGGATGACCATCGTGCCGGCGGTCATCTCGCTGCTCGACCGCTCCGCCTGGTGGCTGCCGAGGTGGCTGGACCGGGTGCTGCCGAACGTGGACATCGAGGGGGAGCGGCTGCGCGCGGAGCTCGCGAACGCGCCGCAGCCGGAGCCGATCGCCGTTTGACCAGGGCCTGATGGGGCCTGACCAGGGGCCGAACGACCACAGCCGGGGCGTGCATCGCACGCCCCGGCTGTTTATTGCCGGATTGTTACCTGTCCGGTGATCTAGAAACTTGCGAATCATCTTCCGCTCTGAATAGGTTGCCATCGGCAACAAAACCAGGTGAAAGCCAGAACCTCCCGGGAGGCATCCATGACATTGGCGAGGTGGTGCGAGCTATGAGCGACGCGCCGATCCTCCTGGAGATGCGTTCCATCACCAAGGAGTTCCCCGGAGTCAAGGCTCTCTCCGACGTCAACCTGGTGGTGCGCGCCGGCGAGATCCACGCCATTTGCGGCGAAAACGGTGCCGGCAAGTCCACGCTGATGAAGGTTCTCAGCGGCGTCTACCCGCACGGCACGTACCAGGGTGACATCGTTTACCAGAACGCTCCGACCCGCTTCCCGGACATCCGGGCCAGCGAGCACGCGGGCATCGTGATCATCCACCAGGAGCTCGCGCTCATCCCGGAACTCTCGATCACCGAGAACATCTTCCTCGGCAACGAGCCCCGCCGGCGCGGCGTGATCGACTGGAAGTCCGCCCAGCGCCAGGCCCGCGAGCTGCTGGCCCGGGTCGGGCTGCGCGAGGACCCGGACACCCTGATCAAGGACATCGGGGTCGGCAAGCAGCAGCTGGTGGAGATCGCCAAGGCGTTCGCCAAGGACGTCAAGCTGCTCATCCTGGACGAGCCCACCGCGGCGCTGAACGAGGCGGACTCCCGGCACCTGCTGGACCTGCTGCGCGGCTTCCGCGAGCGGGGCATCACCTCGATCATGATCTCGCACAAGCTGAACGAGATCGAGTCGATCGCCGACCAGATCACCATCCTGCGGGACGGCAAGACGGTCGAGACGCTGGACGTCAAGGCCGACGGCGTCGACGAGGACCGGATCGTGCGCGGGATGGTCGGCCGCGAGCTCAGCAGCCGGTTCCCCGACCACACCCCGACGATCGGCGAGGTCTTCTTCGAGGTCCGCGACTGGAACGTGCGGCACCCGATCTCCGCCGAGCGCCAGGTCTGCAAGAACGAGAGCTTCGTGGTCCGCCGCGGCGAGATCGTGGGCTTCGCGGGCCTGATGGGCGCCGGGCGCACCGAGCTGGCGATGAGCGTCTTCGGCCGCTCGTACGGCGTCTGGGAGTCCGGCACGATCATCAAGGACGGCAAGGAGATCGTCCTGAAGTCGGTGGCGGACGCGATCGCCCACGGGCTCGCGTACGTCAGCGAGGACCGCAAGGCGATCGGCCTCAACCTGCTCGACGACATCAAGACGTCGACGGTGTCCGCCAAGCTCTCCAAGATCACCAAGCGCGGAGTGCTGGACGAGGTCGCCGAGTACAAGGCCGCCGAGGCGTACCGCAAGGAGCTGCGGACCAAGGCGCCCAATGTGGACGAGGGCGTCTCCAAGCTTTCCGGCGGCAACCAGCAGAAGGTCGTCCTGGCGAAGTGGATGTTCACGGACCCCGACCTGCTGATCCTCGACGAGCCCACCCGGGGCATCGACGTGGGCGCGAAGTACGAGATCTACGGCATCATCCAGCGGCTCGCCGACCAGGGTAAGGGCGTCATCGTCATCTCCTCGGAGCTGCCCGAGCTGATCGGGCTCTGCGACCGCATCTACACCGTGTTCGAAGGCCAGATCACCGGCGACATCCCTCGCCAGGACGCGGACCCGGAGACCCTCATGAAGCAGATGACCTCGACGAAGAAGATGCAGACCCGATGAGCCGATTCAAGGACCTTCAGAAGAACCTTTTCGGAGGCACGACCTCCAACGCCCGCCAGTTCGGCATGATCTTCACCCTGGTGGCGATCGTCCTGCTGTTCCAGTTCCTGACGGACGGGCTGACGCTGCGATCGGACAACCTGATCGCGCTGTTCCAGCAGAACTCCTACATCCTGATCCTGGCCATCGGCATGCTGATGGTGATCGTGGCGGGCCACATCGACCTGTCGGTCGGCTCGATCGCCGCGTTCGCCGGCATCCTGGTCGCCAAGTCGATGGCGGAGTGGGACCTGCCCTGGCCGGTGGCCATCCTGTTCGGCCTGCTGATCGGCGCCGCCATCGGTGCCTGGCAGGGCTTCTGGGTCGCCTACATCGGCGTGCCCGCGTTCATCGTCACGCTGGCCGGCATGCTGATCTTCCGCGGCGGCAACCAGTTCATCGGCAACGCGAACACGATCCCGGTGCCCGAGGGCTTCCGGGCGATCGGCTCGGGCTTCCTGCCCGAGGTGGGGCCGAACACCGGCTACAACAACCTGACCCTGCTGCTGGGCCTCGCGGCCTGCCTCGCGGTGGTCTGGCGCGAGGTGCAGGCCCGGCGTACCCGGCACGAGATGGACGCCGACACCGGCCCGCTGTGGGTCTCCATCCTGCGGATGGCCGTCATGGTCGGCGTGCTCGCCTTCGTGGCGCTGCGCTTCGCCAGCGGCCGGGTGGGCACCAGCTTCCCGGTCTCCGGCATCATCCTGGTCGCGCTGGTCATCCTGTACTCGTTCTACACCCGCAACACCGCCGGCGGCCGGCACATCTACGCGGTCGGCGGCAACTCGCGCGCCGCGGAGCTCTCCGGCGTCAAGCTCAAGCGGGTCAACTTCTTCGTCATGATGAACATGTCCGTGCTCGCCTCGCTGGCCGGCATGATCTTCGTGGCGCGGTCGGCCGCCTCCGGCCCGCAGGACGGTAACGGCTGGGAGCTGGACGCGATCGCCGCCGTCTTCATCGGTGGCGCCGCGGTGGCCGGCGGCATCGGCACGATCAGCGGTTCCATCGTCGGTGGTCTGGTCATGGCGGTCCTGAACAACGGCCTGCAGCTGCAGGGCGTCGGCACCGACCGGGTCCAGATCATCAAGGGCCTGGTGCTGCTGCTCGCCGTCGCGCTGGACGTCTACAACAAGAGCCAGGGCCGTTTCTCGATCATCGGGAGTATCACGCGTCCCTTCCGCCGGGAGGCTTCCGCCACACCGGCAACGTCGGCAGCGGACCGTGAGCCCGCCAAGACGACGGTGTCCGGCTGACGGCCACCGACCCCTCTCACCCCGTTTCACCTCTGAAGAAGGGCAACACCCCCCATGCGTACTTTCTTTGCCAAGACGGTGGCCGTAGGCGCCATCTCGATGCTGGCCCTGACGGCCTGCGGCGGCGGCCGCGACGAGGAGACCGGCGGCTCGGACGCCCCGGCCAAGGGCTTCGCGGCCAACTCCCTGATCGGTGTGGCCCTGCCGGCCAAGACCTCGGAGAACTGGGTTCTCGCCGGTGACCTGTTCACCAACGGCCTGAAGGAGGCCGGCTTCCAGAGCGACGTGCAGTACGCCGGCGCGTCGACCACGGTCGCCGACCAGCAGGCCCAGATCACCGCCATGGTGACCAAGGGTGCCAAGGTCATCGTCATCGGCGCGACCGACGCCGCGCAGCTGTCGACCCAGGTCGCCGCGGCGCACCAGGCCGGCGCGAAGGTCATCGCGTACGACCGCCTCATCACCAACACGCCGGACCTCGACTACTACGTCGCGTTCGACAACTTCAAGGTCGGCCAGCTCCAGGGCCAGGCCCTGCTGGACGGCATGAAGGAGCGCAAGCCGGCCGGCCCGTACAACATCGAGCTGTTCTCCGGCTCGCCGGACGACAACAACGCCGGTGTCTTCTTCAACGGCGCGATGGACGTGCTCAAGCCGGAGATCGACAAGGGCAACCTGGTCGTCGCGTCGAAGCAGACCGACGTCAAGCAGACCGCCATCCAGGGCTGGAAGGCCGAGGGTGCGCAGGCCCGCATGGACCAGCTGCTGACCTCGACCTACGGCAGCAAGGAGCTGGACGGCGTCCTCTCCCCGAACGACACGCTGGGCCGCGCGATCATCACCTCGATCAAGAGTGCCGGCAAGAAGGTCCCGGTCGTCACCGGCCAGGACTCCGAGGTCGAGTCGATCAAGTCGATCATGGCCGGCGAGCAGTACATGACGATCAACAAGGACACCCGGACCCTGGTGAAGGAGACCATCAACATGGTCAAGGCCCTCCAGACCGGTGCCGCCCCGACCGTCAACGACCAGAAGTCCTACAACAACGGCAGCAAGGTCGTCGACACCTTCCTGCTCCCGCCGGTCGCCGTGACCAAGAAGAACGCGGCCGAGGCGTACGCGAACGACCCGAAGCTCGCGCCGCTCACCAAGTAATTACCACTGGGTAGTCACTGACGGCCCTTGGGTCCCCGGAGTCCGTCTCCGGGGACCCTTCGTCGTTACGCCTCCCGACAAATACCGTTAACAGGATGCTCGAGAGGAGGCCCGGCCGTGGCGACACCCCTGCGTACCGGGCGTCCGCTGGAGCAGGCGCTGCCGGCCGCGCCCGGCGCCAGCCAGGAGGAGATCCGCCGGCAGAACCTGGGCGCCGTGCTGCGGTACGTCCACGTGCACGGGCCCACCTCGCGGGCCGAGCTCACCGCCCGCCTCGGGCTCAACCGCAGCACCATCGGCGCGCTCGCCGCCGACCTGGCCGCCGCCGGGCTGGTCACCGAGGAGGCAGAGGCGCCCACCGCCGCCCGCCGCGCCGGCCGGCCCTCGCTGGTGGTCAGCCCGCGCTCGGCCCGGGTGTACACGCACGCGCTGAGCATCGAGGTGGACCGGCTGCGGGCCGCCCGGATCGGCCTCGGCGGCCGGATCCTCGACCTGCGGGAGGTCGGCCGCCCGTCCGGGATGCCGGTGCTCGACGCCGTCGGCCCGCTGGCCGGCCTCGTCCGGGAGATGGCCGGCGCCGCGCCCGAGGACGCGCTGCTGGTCGGCGGCGGCGTCGCGGTGGCCGACACGACCCGCGACGACGCCGGCCGGATCCGGATCGGCCTCACCGAGGAGCACCTCGGCGCGGCGTTGCGCGCCGAGCTCGGGCCCGGCCCCGGCTTCGTCACCGGGGACCTGGCCGACATCGCCGGGCTGGCCGAGCACATCCGGGGCGTGGCCGCGGGCGTCAACGACCTGGTCTACCTGCACGGCGACCTCGGGGTCAGCGCCGGCATCATCACCGGCGGCCGGCTGGTCACCGGCCACCGCGGGCACAGCGGCAAGGTCGGCCACATGGTGGTCAACCCGGACGGGCTGCGCTGCGGCTGCGGCTCGCGGGGCTGCTGGGAGACCGAGGTCGGCGAGACCGCGCTGCTGCGGCACGCGGGCCGACCGGCGGGGGACCGGGCCGCGGTCCTCGAGGTGCTGCGCGCGGCGGCCGGCGGTGAGCCGGCGGCCGCCGGCGCGGTCCGCCAGGTCGCCGACTGGCTCGGTTTCGGGGTGGCGAACCTGGTCAACGTGGTCAACCCCGACCTGGTGGTCTTCGGCGGGTCGCTGCGCGAGGTGTACGCCGCCGGCGCCGGCCTGGTCCGCCGCCGGCTGGACACGATGGCGCTGCCGGCCTCCCGCGAGCACGTGCAGCTGCGCGCCGCCGCCCTCGGCCGCAACGCCGCCCTGATCGGCGCGGCCGAGCTCGCCTTCGACCAGCTGCTGGCGGATCCCCTGAACGCCGGGGTTGCGGGGTAGGGGCAGACTGGTCCGCGGCACTAGCAACGGAGGCGGCCTCATGACGGAGACACCGGTCAGCGCGGCCACCTGCCGGTGGCTGACCACGCTGGTCTGGCTGCTGCCGCCGCTGCTCGAACTGCCCGTGCTCGTGGCGCTGTGCTCGGCCGTGCCCGAGGTCGGCCGGGAGGCGGTCTTCGGCACCCCGGCCACCCGGGTCGCCGTGCTGTTCGCGCTGGTCGCGGCGCTCGCCGGCGGTGTCGCCGCGGTGCGCGGCAGCTCCGGGCTCGCCCAGGCGGCCGTCGCCGGCGCGCTGTCGGTGGCGGCCGGCGTCGTGGCCGCGCTGGCCGCCGGCTTCCTCTTCGACGGGGAGTTCCCGCTGGTCGGGCTCCTCCCCGCCCACTCGGCCCTGGCGCTGGCCGTGCTGGCCGGCGCCACGCTGCGGCAACCCGCCGACGCCTGAGCCGGCCGGCCCGCTCAGTAGCGCCGGCGCGCCGTCAGCCCGGGCAGCAGCGACAGCCCGGCGATGATGGAGCCGCAGACCATCGCCAGGTACGTGAGCACCAGCGCCTCCCCGCCGCCACCGCCCAGCGTCGCCGCGGCCAGCACCAGCACGAAGCCGAGCAGCGCCGGCAGCGCGGCCAGCACCCAGGCGGCGGCCTTCTGCGCCGGGCTCCACCGCGGCGAGCCGGACACCAGCAGCAGGCCGGCCAGCGGGCTGATCACCGGCAGCACCACGGCGCCGGCGGTGAGCAGGGCGATCCCGGCGTACTCCAGGCTCCCGGACGGCGCGGCCGCGGGCGGCGGCAGCGGCGCCGGCGCGACCGGGCGCCGCAGGTGGGCCGGCATCCGGCCGCGGCGGGTGGCGGCCACCAGCGACTCCGGCGGGCCCAGCCGCTGCAGGATGAGCCGGGGATCGTCCACCGGGTCGGCCACCGAGGTGCGCCGCAGCGCGATGTAGTCCGCGACCGTGGTCATGAGCTCGTCACGCAGCTCCGGGGCGAGGTCCTCGCTGGCGCCCCAGAGCGCGGCGAGGTAGTCCAGGACGAGGCCGTCCGTGTGCGCCAGCGGTGTGGTGTCGTAGTGGTGCGGTACGGACGTCATCCGGTTCCCCCTGAGCAGAGCGCGACAGTGCAGCCAGCATCGCGGCGCGCCACCCCGGCGCACATCTGACCGGGGGCTGATCCCCGGGCCCGGCCTCTGCCTTTCGGCCGATCGGGGCCGCCGGGCGATCCGTGCCCGGCCGACCGGATGGTCCGTTTCTCCGATGGCCCCGGGGCCCCGGGTGCGGCAGCCTGGTCCGGTGGACCCCGGGGATCTTGCGAGCCGTCCCGTGCCGCCGCGTTTCCCTACACCGGGGTCGTTGCCCGCCGATCCTTTCAGCATGGCCGAGGACTCCCGTGCACCCGCACGCTACGTGTGGATCACCGTCGGCCTCGCCGTCGCCAGCTCGCTGTGGTTCGTGCTGTTCAGCACCGTGGGCGCCGGGCACGCGGCGATCGCCTACCTGGCCGTGCCGCTGGAGGGCGCGGTCGCGGTGGCGGCGCTGTTCCAGCTCTGGCGCACCGTGCGCGGCGACCGTACGGCCGGCCCGTTCTGGCTCACCCTGCTGATCGCCGCCGTCTTCATGACGATCGGCTACGTGCTGATGGCCGTCAACGCCGCCCTGCACACGGTGGGCGACCTGCCACCGGACATGCCGCTGTCGGCCGCCGGCTTCGTCGGTCTCGGCTTCGCGCTGGCCATGTGGGCCGTCGGCCGGGTGCCGGTCGGCGCCATGCACCCCGGCGAGCGCTGGCGGATGCACCTGGACCGGCTGGTGGCCTTCCTCGGCGGCGCGACGGTGCTGTGGCACTTCGGGCTCGCGCCGATGCTGACCGCCGACGAGCGCTGGTCGGCGCAGACCCTCTCCCTGGTCGGGCTGGCGTTCCTGCTCACCATCGCGGGCATCACCAAGGTCTCGTACCTCGGTGACGGCCCGGTGGACCGCACCGCGATGCGGCTGGTGGCCACCATGGGCCTGACCGCGGCCGGGGTGGCCGTCATGGCGAGCTCGTTCGGCAACGCCGGCGGGGTGCCGTCCCAGTCGGTGGTGCTGCCGATCGCGCCGGTGCTGCTCACCCTGGCCGTCCGGGTGCAGGCCCGGGCCACGCTGGGCGGGCGCCGGGTGTCGCGGCGGTCCTCGCCGCTGCTGCCGTACCTGGCGATCGCGGCCGGCGACCTGCCGCTGATCGCCGTGGCGGTCGGGCCGCTGCAGTGGCCGGGCCGGGTCTCGCTGATCGCCGCCGTGCTGGTCAGCGTGCTCGTCACGGTCCGGCAGTTCGTGGCGTTCCGGGACAACAAGCGGCTGCTCAGCGACATCCGCGGCCAGGAGGAACGGCTCCAGCACGAGGTCAGCCACGACAGCCTGACCGGGCTGGCCAACCGGGCCCGGTTCCGTGACGTGCTGCACGCCGCGCTGGCCACCGGCACGTCGGCGACCGTGCTGCTGGTCGACCTGGACGACTTCAAGACCGTCAACGACTCGCTGGGCCACGACGTCGGTGACCGCCTGCTGGTCGCGGTGGCCGACGTGCTGCGCGGGCAGTCCGGCGCCGACGGCCTGCCGATCCGGATCGGCGGCGACGAGTTCGCCGTGCTGCTCACCGGCGGCACGACCGTGGGCGAGACCGTCGCCCAGCGCATCCTGAACGCGCTCACCCGGCCGATCAGCGAGCAGCGGCTGCTGGTGCAGGCCAGCATCGGCATCGCGACCGCGGCGCCGGGCGCGACGATCGACAGCGTGCTGCGCGACGCCGACGTCGCCATGTACGCGGCCAAGGGCCACGGCAAGGCCGGCTACGTGCGGTACGTGCCGGGCATGGAGGAGCCGATCCTGGCGCACATCCAGCTCGGCGGCGAGCTGCGCCGGGGCCTGGACTCCGGCGAGTTCCGGGTGGTCTACCAGCCGGTGATGAGCCTGCTCGACGGCCGGATCATCGGCGTCGAGGCGCTGGCCCGCTGGGACCACCCGATCCGCGGCCAGGTGCCGCCGAGCGAGTTCATCGCGGTCGCCGAGCGCACCGGGCTGATCGTCGAGCTGGGCCGGTTCGTGCTGCGCGAGACCTGCCGGCAGACGGCGACCTGGCTGGCTGAGTTCGGCCCCGACGCGCTGCAGAAGCCGAGCGTCAACGTCTCGGCGCGGCAGCTGCACGACCCCGACTTCGTCGCCGGCGTGCTGGCCGCACTGGCCGACAGCGGCCTGCCCACCAGCCGGCTGGTGCTGGAGCTGACCGAGTCCGCGGTGCTGCGCGGCAGCCAGGTCTCGCGCACCCTGCACGAGCTCGACCGGCTCGGCGTGGCGCTGGCGCTGGACGACTTCGGCACCGGCGAGTCGTCACTGAGCCTGCTGCGCTCGTTCCCGGCGAAGATCGTCAAGCTGGACAAGTCGTTCGTGGACGGTATCGAGGTCGAGGACGCCGAGCCCGGCGCCCGCGACGCCCGCCAGGCGGTGGCCCGCGCGATCATCCAGCTGGCCGACGCGCTGGGGCTGGAGACGGTCGCCGAGGGCATCGAGAACGAGGCCCAGGCGGAGCAGCTGCGCCAGCTCGGCTACACCCTCGGCCAGGGTTACCACCTGGCCCGGCCGATGCCGCCGGAGGAGTTCACCCGGCTGCTCGCCGCCCAGCGCCGCGCCGTCATCGCCTGACCCGCGCCGCCGCGTCCGCATCGGACGGTCCCAGGACATCGAAGCCCGTCACTCGAACGAGTGCCGGGCCGCACGCGTCCGGGCCCCGGTGCCCCGGGTGCGCCCGGTGCGGAGGGGTGGATCGCCGGACGAAAAGCCTTCGGAGCAGGCGATATCCGGAGTGTCCACATTGCCACGATCCGGGGCTTTGGCGGGGATTTATCGCGCCGATCGGCCGAACTTTTGCATATTCCGAAGATTCTTTTCGCCACTTGAGCGAAACAAACCATTAACATCAGCAAGCGAACGACTTCGATGCAACAAAAGTGCTCCGACGTGGCGTACGGGCTCGCCGAACCGACGCCCGGGCGGCCGATGCCGCACGTCCACGTCCATCCCGCACCACCGACCGGGAGGCAGTGCAACCGATGCAGAACGAGTCCACCGTCAGCCGCCGTCACCTGCTGGGCGGGGTCGCCGCCGGCGCCGCCGTGGTCGGCACCTCCGCCGTCCTCGCCTCGCCCGCCGCGGCTTCCCAGGGCGGCCACCGGCCCGCCCGGGTGCCCCGCGACAAGATCAGCGTGCAGCTCTACACCCTGCGCAACCAGCTCGCCATCAACCTGGAGGCCAGCCTCGCCGAGCTGGCCGAGATCGGCTACACCCGGGTCGAGCACGCCGGCTTCGTCGGCCGCACCGCCGCCCAGTTCCGGGCCGCCCTGGACGCCGCCGGGCTGCGCGCGACCTCCGGGCACGTCGGCATCCCGCAGCCGTTCAACGCCTCGACCTGGCGGGCCGCCCTCGAGGACGCCCTGATCGTCGGCAACAAGTACATCGTGCACCCGTACTTCGGCGCCGGACCCAACGGCCCGATCCGGGACTCCGCCGTCTACAAGGCCTTCGCCAAGGACCTCAACAAGGCCGGCGCGCTGGCCCGCAAGGCCGGGCTCAGCTTCGGCTACCACAACCACCAGAACGAGTTCGCGCGGCAGGACGGTGGCAAGCGCACCGGCTTCGACGTCCTGACCCGCGAGACCGACCCCGGCCTGGTGCACCTGGAGGTGGACCTGTTCTGGGCCTATCGCGGCGCCCAGGACCCGGTTGATCTGATCCACACCCACCGCGGCCGGATCCGCCAGGTGCACGTCAAGGACCTGGGCTTCAACGGCAGCTTCGCCGACCCGGGCGACGGCCTGATCGACTTCGGCCGGATCTTCGAGCGGTCCCGCGAGGCGGGCCTGGTCGAGTACATCGTGGAACGTGACGACGCGGGCAGCCCGCCGCGTACCCCCGCCGACGCGCTGACCACCGCGGAGGTCGGCTTCCGGTACCTCGACACCCTGCGTTTCTGAAGGGGACAACCGTATGACGAAGCGACTGCTGCGTGCCGTACCGGTGCTGGCGCTGGTGGCGACGGCCCTGTCCGTACCGACCGGCCCGGCCACCGCCCGGGCCGCGGCCGAACCCCCGGCCGACTCGAACTTCCAGAAGGTCACCCTCGACGACTTCCCGGGTGAGCCGATCGCGCTGGCCGTGCTGCCCGACCGCCGGGTGCTGCACACCGCCCGCACCGGCGAGGTCCGGATCAACGACCCGAAGAGCGGCCGCAACATCCTGGCCGCGAAGATCCCCGTCTACCAGCACGACGAGGAGGGTGTGCAGGGCGTCGCGATCGACCCCGACTTCGCCCGGAACAAGTGGGTCTACCTCTACTACTCGCCGCCGCTGAACACCCCGGCCGACGACCCCGCGACGCCCGGGGTCAACGAGGGCGACGCGCCCGTGACCGGCACCGCCGCCGACTTCGCCCGCTACAAGGGCGTGATGCGGCTGTCCCGGTTCAAGCTCACCGGCAACACGCTGTCGCTGCCCAGCGAGCAGAAGATCCTCGAGGTGCCCACCGACCGGGGCATCTGCTGCCACGTCGGCGGCAAGATCGACTTTGACGGCCAGGGCAACCTGTTCCTGTCCACCGGCGACGACTCCAACCCGTTCGCCTCCGACGGCTACGTGCCGATCGACGAGCGGGCCGACCGCAACCCGGCCTACGACGCGCAGCGCACCTCGGCCAACACCAACGACCTGCGCGGCAAGCTGCTGCGGATCAAGGTCGGCGGCAACGGCAGCTACCGCATCCCGAAGGGCAACCTGTTCAAGCCGGGCACGGCCTACACCCGCCCGGAGATCTACGCGATGGGCCTGCGCAACCCGTTCCGCTTCGCGGTCGACAAGAAGACGGGTACGGCGTACGTCGCCGACTACTCGCCGGACGCGCGCAACCCCAACCCCGGGCGCGGCCCGGCCGGGCAGGGGCGCTGGATGGCGATCGACAAGCCCGCCAACTACGGCTGGCCGTACTGCGTCGCGCCCGACCTGCCGTACGTCGACTTCGACTTCGCCACCCGGACCTCCGGCGCGCCGTTCAACTGCGCGGCGCCGGTGAACGAGTCGCCGAACAACACCGGCAAGCGCAAGCTGCCGCCGGTGGAGAAGGCGGAGGTCATCTACTCCTACGGCGCCTCGGCGGAGTTCCCCGAGCTGGGCACGGGCGGCATCGGCCCGATGGGCGGGCCCGCGTACGACTTCGACGCCACGAACAGGTCGGCGACCAAGTGGCCGAAGTACTACGACGGCAAGCCGCTGTTCTACGAGTGGACCCGCGACTACGTCCAGGAGTTCACGCTGGGCGCAGCGAACGAGGTCACCGCGATCCTTCAGGTGCTGCCGTCGGTCATCTTCGACAACCCGATGGACCTGGAGTTCGGCCCGGACGGCGCGCTGTACGTGCTGGAGTACGGCGACGGCTACTTCGCCGAGAACCCGGAGGCGCAACTGGCCCGGATCGACTACGTCCGCGGCAACCGGAGCCCGCTGCCGAAGATCACGGCCACGCCGATGCTCGGCCAGGCCCCGCTGACGGTGACGTTCTCCAGCGCCGGCACCACGGACCCCGACGGCGACAGCCTGCGGTACGCGTGGGACTTCAACGCCGACGGCATCGTCGACTCGCGGCAGCCGAACGCGGTCTACACGTTCACCGAGAACGGCAACTACCGGCCCACGCTGAAGGTGACCGACCCGACCGGCCGCTGGGCGTCCGCCGAGGTGCTGCTCCCGGTGGGCACGGCAGCCCCGCAGGTCACTCTGGTCGCGCCGGCTGAGGGTCAGCCGTTCGAGTTCGGTGACACGGTGACCTTCCAGGTCTCCGTGGTGGACGACCAGCCGGTCGACTGCTCCCGGGTCACCGTGACGTACGTGCTGGGCCACGACGAGCACGGTCACCCGCTGTCCACCGCGACCGGCTGCACGGGCTCCATCCAGACGTTCCTGGACGGCGGCCACGCCGGTGCCGACAACCTGACGGCGGTGTTCGTGGCCTCGTACACGGACTCCGGCACCCCGCCGCAGACCGACACGGACGAGGTCGTGCTGACCCCGACCGCCGGCTGAACCACCCACGGACCGAGGTCACCGCCGTCACCTGCGGCGGTGACCTCGGCCGTTCCGGCCGCATCGGGCGGCCGATTGCGTCACCCTGGTAGTCGTGGGGGTGCACCTGGAGCAGTGGTGGGCGCAGTTCCTCGAAGCGTCCGACCGTTTTGACGCCGCCTACCTGGTCGAGGGCCTCAGCGACCTGGTCGGCCCGTACATCAAGGCCCCGCTGCTGCGCCGCGAGGTCAAGATCGCCGCCGACACGGTGATCCGCTACCTGGAACGCCCGGCCGCCGCCGAACGCGCCGAGCAGGCCGGGGAGGCCGCGGACCGGCTGAGCCGGACCCTGGAGCGGATCAAGGACCGATCCACCGGGGCGGCGATCTCCACCGACGAGGCGGAGATCATCAGCCGCGCGCTGCGCGGCGAGTACGCCGCCGCGGCGGCCGCGGCCGAGCGCCTGGTCGGCGACAAGAAGCTGTACCGCCTGTTCGTCACGGCGCTGCGCCTGGAACGCTTTGACATCCCGATGGCCCTGCGCCTGCTGGACGGCGGCCAGAGCCCCCGCGAGGCGGTCCGATCGGGCCACCTGCTGGGCCGGTACAGCTGGTGGCCGTCCTGGCTGCTGCGCATCGTCACCGAACGGGCCCTGGCGGGCACCCTGGACGAGGAGACGATCGCGGCGCTGGACAAGTGCGCGTACGCGGAACTGACCCCGCTCCAGGCGAACCTGGCCCGCAAGCTGCTGGGCGGCAACCCGGCCCTGATCGACACGGCGGCGCACCGGCTGATCAGCCTGGGGGAGACGGAAGCCGCGGCCCGGCTGCGCGAGGGTGACGTCACCGCGGTGGCGCTGGCGGCCCGGCTCAGCGCGCTGTAGCAGCGAACGGGCCCGGCCGTCGGGAGACGACCGGGCCCGTTCATCGGTGCGGGTTACGCGCCGCCGGCGGTCAGGGTGACCGTCGTCGGCTGGAACGCGGTGCCGTTCACGTCCACCCCGGCCGCCTTCGCCTGGGTGATCGCCTGCTGGATGTAGTCGTTGGTGAAGGCCAGGCCCTCCGGCTGCTTGGTCAGCACCGTGTCGCCGGTCTGGTTCTTCGTGGTCAGCGACAGGTCCACCGTCTGCTTCCAGTCGGCGTCGTTGATCACGCCGATGCCGCCGGCGGCCGGCCAGACCAGCTTGTTGACCTCGTTCATCTGCCAGAGCTGGTGGCTCTTGCCGAGCTTGGAGCCCTTCGCCACGACCAGGTCGCGGCAGGACTCGGCGTTGTCCCGGCAGTACGCCCAGCCCTTGATCGTGCCGGCGAGGAACTTCACCGTCTGCTGCTGGTACGCGGCGTCGTTGAGCTTCTCCGTGTTCGCCCACACCGCGTCCTGCAGCATCGACGAGCCCTCGGCCTTCCAGTCGATGATCGCGAAGTCCTCGGGCGTGTAGAGCTTGCCCGTCGCCGGGTTCTTCGCCTCCAGCAGCTGGGCGTACTCGTTGTAGCTCATCGCCTGGGCCGCGTCGATCTCCTTCTTGAGCAGCGCCTGCATGTCGAACTGCTGCTGCACCAGGGTGACGTCCTTGCCCGGGTCGATGCCGGCCTTGGTCATGCCGGCGAACAGCTCGAACTCGTTGCCGAAGCCCCAGTTGCCGACCTTCTTTCCCTTCAGATCCGCGGCCTTGGTGATGCCGCTGTCCTTCCAGGCCACCTGGTACGTGCCCGAGCGGCCGAAGATCTGGCCCACGTCGGTGATGGCCGCGCCCTGCTCGCGGGAGGCCAGCGCCTTGGGCACCCAGGCCACCGCGTAGTCGGCCTTGCCCTGCGCCAGCACGGTCTGCGGCACGATGTCCACGCCGCCCTCCAGCAGCTGGACGTCGAGTCCCTGCTCTTTGTAGAAGCCCTGGTCCACGGCGGCGATGTAGCCGGCGAACTGGGCCTGGAAGAACCACTGCAGCTGCAGCTTGATCGGGGTCAGGGCGCCGCCGCTGGCGCCCGGGGTGGTGGTGGCGGGGGTATCGGCGGTGCCGCAGCCGCTCAGCGTGAGCACGGCGGCGACAAGGGAGGCGAGCAAGGGACGACGCACACGAACTCCTACGAGATGAGGCGGGTTTTCCAGGGCATCGCGATCCGCTCCAGCAGGAGCGTGGCTAGGTAGAAGAACAGTCCGAGCAGGCAGGCGCCGACCACGAAGGCCCAGGCACGGGGATAGGCGGTGAACGCGGCCGCGGAGGTGATCCGCGAGCCGAGCCCGGTCTGCAGCCCGCCGAAGTACTCGGCGACGACCGCTGCGATGACGGCCAGCGACGACGCCTGTCGCAGGCCGGTGAAGACGAAGGGCAGCGCGCCGGGCAGCCGGACCAGCCGGGTGAAGGTCCAGCCGCCGGCCGCGTAGCTGGTCATCAGCTCGCGGTGGGTCGGGTCGACCTCGCGCAGCCCGCGCAGCGTGTTGATGAAGACCGGGAAGAACACGATGATCCCGGCGACCAGCCGGCGCGGCAGGCTGGAGGTCGACTCGAACATGTTGTTGAGGATCGGGGCGAGCGCGATGATCGGCAGCGCGTTCAGCACCGCGGCCAGCGGGGCGGAGACCTCGGAGAGCAGCCGGAACCGGCTCGCCGCCATCGCCGCGAGCACCCCGGCGACCGTGCCCCAGGCCAGGCCGATGAGCGCGTTGAGGCCGCTGGACAGGGCCGCCTCCCAGACGTTCTGCCGCTGGGCGACCAGCTCGTGCCAGATCGCCGACGGCGCCGGCAGGATGAACGGCGCGATCCGGCCCAGCGAGACGGTCAGCTCCCACGCCACCAGCGCGAAGATCCCGAGCAGGACCGGCGGGGCGACACGGCGCAGGAGATTCACGGCGCGGCCACCTCGTCGGCGGTCGCCGGGGCCTGGTCGGCGCCGCGCAACGCCCGGCGCACCGCCGTGATCGCGTCGAAGTAGGCGGGGGACTGGCGGGCCGCGTCGTCGCGGGCCGGCAGCTCCACGTCGATCGTCGCGGTGATCCGGCCCGGCCGCGGTGACATCACCACGACCCGGTTCGACAGGAACACCGCCTCGGAGATGGAGTGCGTGACGAACACCGTGCTGGTGCCGGTCTTCGCGCAGATCGCCAGCAGCTCGGACTGGAGCCGTTCGCGGGTCATCTCGTCCAGCGCGCCGAACGGCTCGTCCATCAGCAGCAGCGGCGGGTGCACGGCCAGCGCGCGGGCGATCGCCACCCGCTGCTGCATGCCGCCGGAGAGCTGCGCCGGATAGTGCCCGGCGAAGTCCGCGAGCCCGACCAGCGCGAGCATCTCCGCGGCCCGGGCCCGGCGTTCGGCCCGGGGGGCGCCGCGCAGTTCCAGCGGCAGCTCCACGTTGCGCTGCACCGTGCGCCACTCGAAGAGGCCGGCCTGCTGGAACGCGATGCCGTACTCCTGGTCCAGCCGGGCCCGGGTGGCGGGCTTGCCCGCCACCTCGACGGTGCCGGAGGTGGCCGGGATCAGGTCGGCGATCAGCCGCAGCAGGGTGCTCTTGCCGCACCCGGACGGGCCGATCAGCGAGACGAACCGGCCGGGCTCGATGGCCAGGTTGATGCCGGACAGGGCGGTGACCTCGTCGGGCCGGCCGGGGTTGAAGATCTTGGATACGTCCGTGAGGGATACCGCGGTCACATCGTCACCACCGAAACGCGTCGTCGGTGCCGCATCAGCGGCAGTTCCAGCAGGCTGACCAGGGCGGCGACGACGAGCCCGAGCAGGGCCGCGCCGAGCATGGCGGTGTAGACCTTGGCGGGATCGCTGGTGGCCTCCCGGGAGTACTCGATGATGAGCCGGCCGATGCCGCCGCGCGTACCGGTGGAGATCTCACCGACCACCGCGCCGACCACCGCGGCCGCGCCGGCCAGCCGCAGCGCGGGGAACAGGTACGGCAGCGACGCCGGCAGGCGCAGCTTGAGCAGGGTGCGCCACCAGCCGGCGGCGTAGCTGCGCATCAGCTCGACCCCGGCCGCCTGCGGCGACTGCAGGCCGCGCAGCACGCCGACGGCGACCGGGAAGAACGCCAGGTACGCGGCGATGACCGCGACCGTCATCCACTCCGGCCAGATCGTGCCGCCCCACCCGGCGATCAGCGGCGCCAGCGCGACCAGCGGCACGGTCTGCGACAGGATCACGTACGGGAGCAGCCCCCGCTCGACGATCCGGAACCGCTGCATCGCCACCGCCAGCAGGAACCCGATCACCGCGCCGGCCAGGAACCCGACCGTGGTGATGCCCAGCGTGACCAGGCTCGCGCTCAGCACCACCTGCCAGACCGGCCGCCCGCCGGTGAGCTCCGGGCGGCCGAGCCGGCTGAGCATGTCCGAGACGTGCGGCATGGACAGGTCGTCGGCCCGGGGCAGGATCCGCACCCCGAACAGCACGGTCCCGTCCGGGTTGCCGACCGCCTTGTAGCCCTCCCAGAGGGCAACCAGCACGACCAGCCCGACCACGGCGCTGACGGCACGTCTCACGAGACCACCGGGATGATCTTCTCGCCGTACGCGCGCAGCGTCGCCTCCTTGTCGTCGTGCTGGAGGTAGAGGGCGAACTGGTCGACCCCGAGGGCCCGCAGCTCCTCGAGCCGCTTGAGGTGGTTCTCGATCGGGCCGAGGATGCAGAACCGGTCCACCACCTCGTCCGGCACGAACGAGGTGTGCGAGTTGCCGGCCCGGCCGTGCTCGGCGTAGTCGTAGCCCTGCCGGCCCTTGATGTAGTCGGTCAGCACCGGCGGCACCGCCCCCTCGGCGCCGTAGCGGGCGACGATGTCCGCGACGTGGTTGCCGACCATGCCGCCGAACCACCGGGTCTGGTCCCGCTGATGCGCGAGGTCGTCGCCGACGTAGGCCGGCGCCGCGACGCAGAACTTGATCGCGTCCGGGTCGCGGCCCACCCGGGCCGCGGCGCTGCGCACCGCCTTGATCATCCAGGCCGCGATGTCCGGGTCGGCGAGCTGCAGGATGTAGCCGTCACCCACCTCGCCGGTCAGGGCCAGGGCCCGCGGACCGTACGCCGCCACCCACATGTCCAGCCGGCTGTCTGGCGCCCAGGCGAACTGGAGCTCCTGCCCGCGCACCGTCACCTTCTCGCCGCCGGCCAGCCCCTTGATGACGGCGATGCTCTCGCGCAGCTCGCGCAGCGAGTTCGGTTGCAGGCCCAGCACCCGCAGGGCCGAGTCGCCGCGGCCGATCCCGCAGATCGTGCGGTTGCCGTACATCTCGTTGAGGGTGGCGAACTGGGACGCGATCACGGTCCAGTCCCGGGTGCCCGGGTTGGTCACCATCGGGCCGACGATCACCCGCTCGGTGTCGCTGAGGATCTTGCTGTAGATGACAAACGGCTCCTGCCACAGCACGTGCGAGTCGAACGTCCACACGTGGCTGTAGCCGAGCTGCTCCGCCTTCTTGGCCCACTCGACGACCTCCATCGCCGGCGGGTCGCACTGGAGCACCACGCCGATGTCCATGCTCAGCGCACCTCCGGGAAGCCCAGGTCGACCGTCGAGGTGGCCGGGTCGGGCCAGCGTGAGGTGACCACCTTGCTGCGGGTGTAGAACTGGAGCCCCTCCGGGCCGTACATGTGCAGGTCGCCGAAGAGCGAGGACTTCCAGCCGCCGAAGCTGTAGTAGGCCACCGGCACGGGCACCGGCACGTTCACGCCGACCATCCCGCAGTTGACGTCGTACTGGAAGCGCCGCGCGGCCCCGCCGTCCCGGGTGAAGATCGCCGTGCCGTTGCCGTACTCGTTGGTGTTGACCAGCTCCAGCGCCTCCTCGTACGTGTCGGCACGGACCACCGACAGCACCGGGCCGAAGATCTCGTCGGTGTACAGCGGTGAGTCCGTCGGCACCTTGTCGACCAGCGAGGCGCCCAGGAAGAAGCCCGGGCCGTCGCTGATCGGCGCCTGCCGCCCGTCCACCACGACCTCGGCCGGGCCGGCGCCGGCCAGGTAACCGGCCACCTTGTCCCGGTGCTCGCGGCTGATCAGCGGGCCCATCTCGGCCGCCGGGTCGCTGGCCGGGCCGACCGCGATCCGGCCGATCCGCTCCTTGATCGCGGCGACCAGCGGGTCACCGACCGCGCCGACCGCCACCACCACCGAGACCGCCATGCAGCGCTCGCCGGCCGAGCCGTACCCGGCGCTGACCGCGGCGTCCGCGGCCGCGTCGACGTCGGCGTCCGGGAGCACGACCATGTGGTTCTTCGCCCCGCCCAGCGCCTGCACCCGCTTGCCGGCCCTGGAGCCCTGCTCGTAGATGGCCTTGGCCACCGGGGTGGAGCCGACGAACGACAGCGCCTGCACGTCCGGGTGGGCGATCAGCGTCTCGACGGCCTCCCGGTCGCCCTGCACGACGTTGAACGCGCCGTCCGGCAGCCCGGCCTGGCGCAGCAGGTCGGCCAGCAGCAGCGCCACCGACGGGTCCTTCTCGCTGGGCTTGAGCACAAACGTGTTGCCGCAGACCAGGGCGTTGCAGAACATCCACATCGGCACCATGGCCGGGAAGTTGAACGGCGTGATGCCGGCGACCACCCCGAGCGGCTGGCGGATCGAGTAGACGTCCACCCCGGTCGAGGCCTGCTCGCTGTAGCCGCCCTTGAGCAGGTGCGGGGCGCCCGCGGCGAACTCGATGTTCTCCAGCCCGCGGGCCAGCTCGCCGCCCGCGTCCGCGACGGTCTTGCCGTGTTCCTGGCTGACCAGTGAGGCGATCTCCTTGCGGTTCGCGTCGACCAGCTCGCGGAAGCGGAACATGACCTCGGACCGCCGCGACAGCGACGCCGCCCGCCAGGCCGGGAACGCCGCCTTGGCGACGGTCACCGCCTGCGCCGTCTCGGCCGCGGTGGCCGCGACCACGTACGCCTGCTGCTCGCCGGTCGCCGGGTCCCAGACCGGCAGCTGCCGGCCGCTGGTGCCCGCGACCGCGGCGCCGTTCAGCCAGTGCTTGATCTCGCGCATGTGGCCTCCTAGACCAGGTAGTCGGAGAGTCCGCGGCGGACGTACCGGCCGTGGCCCTTACGTCCCAGGTATTCGTCGCCGCGGACGACGACCGTGCCGCGGGAGATGACGGTGTCGACCTTGCCGTCGATCTCCCAGCCCTCCCAGGCCGAGTGGTCCATGTTCATGTGGTGGGTGGCCGCGCTGATCCGGGTGCGGCCGTTCGGGTCGTAGAGCACGATGTCGGCGTCCGAGCCGGGCGCGATGACGCCCTTGCGCGGGTACATGCCGAACATCCGCGCCGGGGTGGTGGCGATCGTCTCCACCCAGCGGGCCAGCGACAGCTTCTTGTCGACCACGCCCTGGTAGAGCAGGTCCACCCGGTGCTCGACGCTGCCGATGCCGTTCGGGATCTTGGAGAAGTCGCCGAGGCCCAGCTCCTTCTGGTCCTTCATGCAGAACGGGCAGTGGTCGGTGGAGACCACGGCCAGGTCGTTGGTGCGCAGTCCGCGCCACAGGTCGGCGCGGTGGCTCTCGTGCTTGCTGCGCAGCGGCGTCGAGCAGACCCACTTGGCGCCCTCGAAACCCGGCGCGCCGAGCTGGTCCTCCAGCGTCAGGTACAGGTACTGCGGGCAGGTCTCGGCGAACACGTTGCGGCCCTGGTCGCGGGCCGCGGCGACCTGTTCGAGGGCCTTGGAGGCGGACAGGTGCACGATGTAGAGCGGGCAGTCGGCGGCCACGCTCGCCAGCCAGATCGCCCGGCTGGTCGCCTCGGCCTCCAGCTCCTGCGGCCGGGTCAGGCCGTGGTGGATCGGGTCGGTCTCGCCGCGCTCCAGGGCCTGCTTGACCAGCACGTCGATGGCCGGGCCGTTCTCCGCGTGCATCATGATCATGGCGCCGTTGTCCCGGGCCTTCTGCATCGCCCGCAGGATCTGCCCGTCGTCGCTGTAGAACACCCCCGGGTACGCCATGAACAGCTTGAAGCTGCTGATGCCCTCGTCGGTGACCAGCTGGTCCATCGCCTTGAGCGACTCGTCGGTGACCCCGCCGAGGATCATGTGGAAGCCGTAGTCGATGTGGCAGTTGCCCTCGGCCTTGGCGTGCCAGGCGGCCAGCCCGTCCTGGACCACCTCGCCGTAGCGCTGCACGGCGAAGTCGACGATCGTGGTGACCCCGCCGAACGCGGCCGCGCGGGTGCCGGTGTCGAAGGTGTCGCTGGCGTGCGTGCCGCCGAACGGCAGCTCCATGTGGGTGTGCGCGTCGACCGCGCCGGGGATGACGTACTTGCCGGTGGCGTCGATGGTCTCTGCTTGATGTGGCGCCGCCCCGGGCGCGTAGAGGGCGACGATCTTCTCGCCGTCGACGAGGACGTCCGCCGGGATCGGACCGGTGGGCCCGACAACCGTCCCGCCCTTGATCAGGTAGCTCACGGCGCCACCAGCCCGTCGTAGCTGTCCGGCCGCCGGTCGCGGTAGAACGCCCAGCGGTCGCGGACGGTGGCGAGCAGGTCCATGTCGAGGTCGCGGACGATCAGCTCCGGGTTGTGCGTGTCGCCGACCGCGCCGACGAACTTGCCCTCCGGGTCGACGAAGTAGGACTGGCCGTAGAAGTCGTTGTCGCCGAGCTCCTCGATGCCGGTGCGGTTGATCGCGCCGATGAAGTACTCGTTGGCGACCGCGCTGGCCGGCTGCTCCAGCTGCCACAGGTACGACGACAGGCCGCGGCTGGTCGCCGACGGGTTGAAGACGATCTGGGCGCCGCCCAGGCCCAACGCCCGCCAGCCCTCGGGGAAGTGCCGGTCGTAGCAGATGTAGACGCCGACCTTGCCGACCGCGGTGTCGAACACCGGGTAGCCCAGGTTGCCCGGGCGGAAGTAGAACTTCTCCCAGAAGCCGTTGACCTGCGGGATGTGGTGCTTGCGGTACTTGCCGAGGTACGAGCCGTCCGCGTCGACCACGGCCGCGGTGTTGTAGAGGACGCCGGGCTGCTCCTGCTCGTACATCGGCAGGATCATCACCAGGCCGAGCTCGGCCGCGAGCGCCTGGAAGCGCTCGGTGGTGGGGCCGGGGATGGACTCGGCGTAGGAGTAGTAGGCCTTGTCCTGTACCTGGCAGAAATAGGGGCCGTAGAACAGCTCCTGGAAGCAGATCACCTTGGCGCCCTGGGCGGCGGCGTCGCGAGCGTAGTCCTCGTGAGCCTTGATCATCGATTCCTTGTCGCCTGTCCAGGTGGTCTGGACGAGGGCGGCCCGGATCAGGTTGCTCATCGCTGCGGCCCCTCTCTGAGTTCAGTGGTGGCGTGAGTCACCCCACGATTGTGATCGTCTCTCCACCCGCTGTCATCGTCCCCCGCTCATCCCTTGACATCCGGGGCCGATGTCGTAGGACACTAATGACACAACCGGGGGCGGACAATTACCCGCCTGTTACCAAATGTTTCGGAGACGTCATTTTTCTGGGGCTTATCGCCGGGGCCGCGGACGATCGCAGCGCTCGGGGAATCGCGGCTGCTGTCAGCCGGCTGGTCACCGCGGGTGACCTGCCGGTCGGCTCGCGGCTGCCCACCGTGCGCGACGTCGCCCGGGAGCTCGGCGTCAGCCCGACCACGGTGAGCGAGGCGTGGCAGAGCCTGGCGCGGGCCGGGGCGATCCAGACCCGCGGCCGGTCCGGCTCGTTCGTCAGCGCCCCGGTGCTGCCCCGCCAGCGGCTGCGGTACGCGCAGCTGCACGGCCTGCTGACCGGGGTCGCCCGGGACTTCTCCACCGGCGTGCCCGACTACGACCTGTTGCCGAACCTGACCGAGTCGCTCAAGCGGATCGGCGACGCGCGGCTCACCACGAGTTACCTCGAGGGGCCGGTGCTGCCGCCGCTGGAGGCGGTGCTGCGGCGGCGGTGGCCGTATCCGGTGGAGCACCTGACCGTGGTCGACGGCGCGCTCGACGCGCTCGACCGGGTGACCGCCACCGTGGTCCGCTTCGGTGATCACGTCCTGGTGGAGAACCCGGCCTTCCCGCCCGTGCTCGACCTGCTCGACGCCGTCGGCGCGACCGTCGTCGGCGTGCGAATCGACGAGCACGGCCTGCTCCCGGACGCGCTCGGCGAGGCGCTCAGGACCTACGAGCCGGTGGCGGTGTACCTCCAGCCGCGGGCACACAACCCGACCGGGGCCGGCCTGACCGCGCGACGGGTCGGTGAGCTGGCCGACGTGCTGGCCGCGTACCCCCAGGTCACCATCGTCGAGGACGACCACGCCGGCGACATCGCGACCGCGCCCCCGGTGAGCCTGGGCACCCGCCTGCCGGACCGGACCGTGCACGTGGCCGGCTTCTCCAAGAGCTACGGCCCGGACCTGCGGCTGGCCGCGCTCGGCGGCCCGGCCGCGGTGATCACCGCGGTGGCCGACCGCCGCCTGCTCGGCCCGGGCTGGTCCAGCCGGCTGCTCCAGGCGGTGCTGCTCGACCTGCTGACCTCGCCGGCGGCGATCGCGCGGGTCGCCGCCGCCCGCGACGAGTACGCCCGGCGCCGCACCGCGCTGCTCACCGCGCTCGCCGCGCGGGGCGCGACCGCCGTGTCCTGCGACGGCATCAACCTCTGGCTCACCGTCGAGGACCAGCAGATGGCCATGCTGGCCCTGGCCGCGCACGGCATCGCCGTCGCTCCCGGCGCACCCTTCGAGGTCACCCCGCTCGGCGCCGAACACGTCCGGGTGACCGTCGGCCTGATCCGCGACGACTTCGACTCCGTAGCCGAGATCCTCGCCTCCGCCGCCGGCGCGTCCGCGCGCGGCAGCGGCTCCCGTTCCCGCCCGCACCCGCGGGGCTGGCGCTGACCCCTTGGAGGACCCCGTGACCGATGACCTGCTCGCCCGGCACCAGGCCGTGCTGCCCTCCTGGGTGACGACCTACTACGGCGACGACGCGATCGAGCTCGTCCGCGGCTCCGGCCGCCGGGTGACCGACGCGAACGGCCGCAGCTACCTGGACTTCTTCGGCGGCGTGCTGACCAACATGCTGGGCTACGACATCGCCGAGGTGCGCGAGGCGGTCGAGCGCCAGCTGGCCACCGGCATCGTGCACAGCTCGACGCTGTACCTGATCCGGCACCAGGTCGAGCTCGCCGAGCGGATCGCCCGGGTCTCCGGCATCCCGGACGCCCGGGTGTTCTTCACCAACTCCGGCACCGAGGCCAACGAGGCCGCGCTGCTGTTCACCACCAACTTCCGCCGGTCCAACCAGATCCTGGCGATCCGCAACAGCTACCACGGCCGCTCGTTCGCCGCGATGGCGATCACCGGGCACCGCAGCTGGTCGGCGAGCGCGCTGAGCCCGGTCAGCGTCTCCTGGCTGAACTCCGGCGACCGGCTGCGCGGCCGGATGAAGGGCCTGTCCGACGCCGACCACATCGACGCGGCGGTCGAGGACCTGCGCGAGGTGCTGGCCACCACCACGTCCGGCGACGTCGCGGCGCTGATCGCCGAGCCGATCCAGGGTGTCGGCGGCTTCGTGCACGCCCCGGACGGCCTGCTCGGCGCGCTGAAGAAGGAGCTCGACAACCACGGCATCCTGCTGATCGCCGACGAGGTGCAGACCGGCTGGGGCCGTACGGGTGAGCACTTCTGGGGTTACCAGGCGCACGACGTGCAGCCGGACCTGATCACCTTCGCCAAGGGCATCGGCAACGGCTTCGCGCTGGCCGGCGTGGTGGGCCGGGCGGAGCTGGTCAACGCGGTCCCGGCGACCAGCTTCAGCACCTTCGGCGGCAACCCGGTCTCCACGGCCGCCGGCATCGCGGTCCTGGACTACGTGCTGGACCACGACCTGCAGGCCAACGCGAAGCGCACCGGCGCGATCCTGCTGGACGGCCTGCACGCGGCGGTCGGCGACACGAAGATCGTGGGGGAGATCCGCGGCCGGGGCCTGATGATCGGCATCGAGTTCGTCCGGCCGGGCACCACCGAGCCGGACGCCGCGGCGACCATGCGGGTCTTCGACGGGTGCCGCAAGGGCGGCCTGCTGGTCGGCAAGGGCGGCCTGTACGGCAACGTGCTGCGGATGGGCCCGCCGCTGACGCTGACCGAGGACGAGGCCCGCGAGGGTCTGGCCATCCTGGTGGACGCGATCCGCACGGCCGACGCCGAGGCGTACTGAGCAGCCGGTCACCCGGCGTGGACCTGCGCCGGGTGACCGTTCGATCACGATGCGGTGGACGCTCATCCGTGCCGAATGAAATTTCCCACGTGTTACCGATCGGCTCTGTCGAACGATGATCGGGAGCGCGACCATCTGCATGTGACAGAGACTTCCGTGATTCTCGCCTTGGTGGTCGTCACCGCCCTCGGGTTCGATTTCACGAACGGGTTCCACGACACCGCAAACGCGATGGCCACGTCCATCGCCACCAGGGCTCTCCGGCCGAAGGTCGCCGTCGCCCTCTCCGGCATCCTCAATCTCGTCGGCGCGTTCCTGTCCGTCGAGGTCGCCCTCACCGTCACGAACGCCGTCGTGAAGATCCAGAATTCCAACGGCACCCCCCGGCCGGAACTGCTCGTCGACGATGGATCGGCGCTGCTGCTGATCGTCCTGGCGGGCCTGGTCGGCGGCATCGTCTGGAACCTGCTGACCTGGCTGCTCGGCCTGCCGTCCAGTTCCTCGCACGCCCTGTTCGGCGGCCTCATCGGCGCCAGCATCGCGGGCCTGGGCTGGGCCGGGGTCAACTGGACCGGCGACGGCAGCAAGCTCGACGGCGTCATCGGCAAGGTGATCCTGCCGGCGCTGATGTCCCCGGTCATCGCCGGCGTCGTCGCCGCCACCGGCACCTGGCTGATCTACCGGCTCACCGTCGGCGTCGCCCAGCGCTTCACCGACAACGGGTTCCGGTGGGGGCAGATCGGCAGCGCCTCGCTGGTCTCGCTCGCGCACGGCACCAACGACGCGCAGAAGACGATGGGCGTCATCACGCTGGCGCTGATCGCCGCCGGGGACTGGACCGACACCAAGAGCATCCCCTTCTGGGTCAAGGCCTCCTGCGCGCTGGCCATCGCGCTCGGCACCTACCTGGGCGGGTGGCGGATCATCCGGACGCTCGGCATGGGCCTGGTGGAGATCGCCCCGCCGCAAGGGCTGGCGGCCGAGTCCGCCGCGGCCGCCGTGATCCTGTCCTCCAGCCACCTGGGCTTCGCGCTCTCCACCACGCACGTCGCCACCGGCTCGATCCTGGGCTCCGGTGTGGGCCGGCCCGGCGCGCAGGTGCGCTGGCGGGTGGCCGGCCGGATGGTCGCCGCCTGGCTGATCACGCTGCCGGCCGCCGCGGCCGTCGGCGCGCTGATGTGGTGGGTGACCGAGGTGCTCGGCGGCGGCATGGTCGGGGCGATCGCGGTCGTGGTCATCCTGGTGGCCCTGGCGCTGGGCATGTGGCTGCGGTCGCGCCGCGCACCGGTCGACCACACCAACGTCAACGACGAATGGGAAGCGGCGCCCGCCGCCGACCGCGTGCCCGCCGGCACGGCGAGTTGAGAGGGGTACGCGCGACATGCACAACCTGGGATTCGCCCTCGAAGGCGCCTGGAAGGTCCTGCTCGCCAGCGTCATTCTCGGCGCCGGGCTGCCGGCCCTGTTCGCGCTCGGCATCCGCTCCCTGGCCTACGGCGCCGGCGGCGAGGCCGAGGTACACGAGACCGGGGTGTCCGGGCCGGCCCCGCACCGGATCGGCACGGCCGTCGGGTACCTGCTGTTCGCGATCGTGGTGCTGGGCGTGCTGCTGGGCATCACGTTCATCGTGGCCAGCGGCTTCGGCAAGACGCTGAGCTTCGCGCACTTCTACCCGACGATCGTCGACAAGTGACCCGGCGTGACTGACTCCCGGTCGAACTTCATGGTCCGGGCCGTCGAGTGGCTGCGGGCCGGCTATCCGACCGGTGTGCCCCGCGGCGACTACGTGGCGCTGCTCGGCGTGCTGCGCCGCAAGATGACCGAGGACGAGGTCCGCGCCTTCGCGATCGACCTCGCCGACCAGTCCGTGCTGGCCGGCGACGACCCGATCAGCACCGCCGACATCGAGCAGATGATCTCCTCCGCGCTGCTCCAGGAGGCGACCCCGGAGGACGTGGTCCGGATCTCGGCCCGGCTCGCGGCCGGCGGCTGGCCGCTGGCCGACCCGCCCGCCCGGGACTGACGCCGTACCGGTGGCCGGGCCGGGGTGATCGCCGGCCCGGCCCGCCGAGATCCTGACTCTGCTGCACGGTGCGGGCGCGGCGGGGCTCAGCGCCGGCCGGCTGAGCCGCGCCCTGTACGGCGACGACGCCCACGTGGTGACCGTCCGGGCGGAGATCTCCCGGCTGCGGCGCGCAATCGGGGCGCTGGTGGCCACCAATCCTTACCGGCTGGCGGCCGGGGTCAGTTTGGAGATTGCGGGCTGAGCCGGTCGGTCGGGGACCTTCTGCGGGGAGCTTGTCGCTGCGCGAGGGCGGACGGTAGGGGTTCGGGTTCCGTCGGGCTTCGGGCTCCTGCCTCCCTGCCGTCGCCTTGTCACGCCTCGTCTTGTCACGCCTTGTCACGCTCGTTCTGTCTCACTTCATCACGTGTTGTCGCGCCTCGTCTCGTCTTGTCGGCGGCGGTTCTTGCCTTCGCGTCGCCGACGGTGTGCGGGCATGCACGGGGCGAGGGTGTTGATCATGCCGAAGCCGCCGGCGGGATAGATCATGGTGAGCTTGGGTCACCCGAATTTCGCCATTTCTGGATCACGGTCCCCCGTGATCCGGCCCGTTGCCGGGTTCGTCCGGTATGCGGAATTGGCTCCCGGAGGGTGTGTGGCGATGGCGGAGGTTGAGGGGGGTCATTTCAGGAGGAAAGGGGTGTGAGTGGTGGACCTTGTATCGGTGTGGTGAGGCTGGATCGTTTTAGCTCATCAAGATCCGCGACGGCACTGAAAGGCGAAAGCCGACGGGTCAGCTCCGCACCGCTGCGGCACAAGATCGCCGATCGGGCCTGGCGTGAAGGGGGACGCGGAAAGAAATCGCACTCTCTGTAGCGGCAGAGGTTCAGGCTGCGGAACGGCTGTCCCTTGCTGAGACCGCGGTCCCAGCCCAGCGCGGTCCCAGCCAGCCCAGCCCGGCCCGCCCAGGGCGGCGCGGCCCAGCCCTGCCAGGCGCGGCCTTCGCCCAGTGCGACCCAGCCCCCGCCAGGCGCGGCCTTCGCCCCAGCGCGACCCAGCCCCCGCCAGGCGCGGCCTTCGCCCCAGTGCGGCCCCGCTTCACCCCGCCCCGCGCTGCCCCCGTCCAGCGCGTCCCAGCCCGGCCCTGCCCGTCAGGCGGGGTCCCGCCCAGCGCGTCCCTGCCCCATCCCGCCCTGCCGTGCTCGGTCCCCCCAGCCCGGCGCGGCTGGGCGCGGCCGGACCCGGACTCGGGCGAGGGCATCGAAGCCGGCCCCGACCGCGGGCGTCCACTTTGCCGGCTCGGAGTGGGGGCGTGTGGTCCCGGGCCGAGTTGGCCGCGCGGCCCGTGCGGTGGTTTGCCGCGACGGTCCCGGCTGCGGGTCACCTGCTCTGCCCGCGACCCCGGAGATATCCCCGGCATGGCCGCTGAGCAGCGGTGTCGCCTGCCGGAGCGGGCCGGTCTCCGGCTTCCGTGAAAAATGTTATCGAGATTCTCAAGATCTTGATCTGTTGTGGGAGCGCTTCCGTAATGAGGACTGAGGTCCTACGACAGGAAGGCTCAGGCGACAGAATGAATCGCTCCCGTACCCCCGCCCGGCGCTGGCAGATCGCCGGCGTCGGCGCAGTCGCCGTCGCACTCGTCGGTGTCGGCCTGGGCGTCGCGTCCGCCGCCGAGGGCACCGCCCCCACGGTCAACTGTCCCGCCGTCGCCGGCAAGCTGGGTGCCGTGCCGGCGCAGGCGCAGGCGGAGATCCAGCGCAATCTGGCGCTGTTGAACACGCAGATCGCTGAGGCGAACAAGCGCCTGGTCACCAGTCAGGGTGAGGGTGGCCCGGCGTTCATCCAGAACGCGATTCTCGGCCCGCTGAAGGACAAGCGGGTGGCGACCATCAACCGGATGGCGACCGCGATCGGCCGTAACGCGGCCAAGCCGGTGCTGGACGTGAACGGCCTGGCGACCTGCTCGCTGAACGCCAACGGCGGTGGCAACGCCGCTCCCGAGCCGACCAAGGTCGAGGCCGGTGGCAACAACGCCGGTGGCAACAACGCGGGCGGCGGCAACGCCGGTGCCGCGCCGACGGTGAACTGCCCGGCGGTGGCCGGCAAGCTGGGTGCCGTGCCGGCGCAGGCGCAGGCGGAGATCGAGCGGAACCTGGCGCTGTTGAACACGCAGATCGCTGAGGCGAACAAGCGCCTGGTCACCAGCCAGGGTGAGGGTGGCCCGGCGTTCATCCAGAACGCGATTCTCGGCCCGCTGAAGGACAAGCGGGTGGCGACCATCAACCGGATGGCGACCGCGATCGGCCGCAATGCCGCCAAGCCGGTGCTGGACGTGAACGGCCTGGCGACCTGCTCGCTGAACGCCAATGGCGGTGGCAACGCTGCTCCCGAGCCGGCGACCGTCCCGGCCGCCGGTAACGCGGGCGGCAACACGGGCGGCAACACCGGCGCCGGCGCCGCGCCGACCGTGAACTGTCCCGCCGTGACCGGCCTGCCGGCCATCCCGGCGCAGGCGCAGGCCGAGGTCGCCCGCAACCTCGAGCTGCTGAACACCCAGATCGCCGAGGCCAACCGGCGGCTGATCACCAGCCAGGGCCAGGGTGGCCCGGCGTTCATCCAGAACGCGATCCTCGGCCCGCTGGAGGACAAGCGCGTCGCGACCCTGAACCGCATCGAGACGGCGATCGGCCGCAACGCCGCCCGGCCGGAGGGCCTCGAGCGCTTCGCCCCCTGCTCGCTGAACGAGTAACCGCAACCCGCGTCGCCGATGACGGGGTCACCGCTCGCGGTGGCCCCGTCAGGCTGTCAGCAGCTTGCGCAACTCCCGCCGGGCCTGGTGGATCCGCGACTTCACGGTGCCCTCGGGCACCTGGTGCAGGACCGCGATCTCGGCGTAGCTCAGGTCGAGCACGTCGCGCAGCGCCACCGCCTCGGCCAGTTCCGGGCGCAGCTGCGCCATGGCGTCGAGCAGGTCGAGCCGGGTCGCCGCGATCATGCTGGTGCGCCGCGGATCGGCGACCTCGGCCAGCACGTCGTCGCTGCCGGCCGGGACGTGCGAGCGGGTGCGCCGGTACGCCGACCGGGACCGGTTGGTGGCCAGCCGGTACATCCACGTCCGGAACGCGCTGCGGCCCTCGAAGCGGGGCAGTCCCCGGGCCACGGCCAGCAGGGTGTCCTGGCAGGCCTCCTCGGCGTCCTCGCGATTGGGCAGCAGCCGTACGCACACCCGCAGAACTTCCGGGCGCACCGCCACGAGCAGCACGTTGAGGGCGGCCAGATCGCCGGCGGAGGCGACCCTGGCCAGTTCTTCGACATCGGGAGCGTGCATAGCGCGTCCTCTCCGCGCTCAGTATGCGTCCGGCCCGCCGACCCCAGCTCCCCCGTTCATGCCACGTTCCGTAGCGCCGCGGCCACGGTCGGGCAGGGGCCGGTGGACGAACCGGCCCACGTCGCCGTCGCCGTGGCGCTCTCCGGGACGCCGGCCGCCACCGGTGCGCGCGAGCACCTCGACTACGCCGGCGCGGACAAGGACACCTGTGCGGGGTGGCGGTCGTTGCCGACACCGGGTGGGAGACCGCGAGTGGGCACGAGACGCTGGCCCGGTTGCTGAGCATGGCGGCCGTGCGCCGGGCCGCGGCCCGGCGGGCGGCGCGCCGGGCGACCGATGGCGGGTTGAAGGTCATCGACCGGCGGCGGGCGGAGCGGGACCGGCCGCGGTCGGGTCCGGGCGGTGACGCTTTCAGGACGCCGCGGCCTGCACCGCCTGGGCGATAGCGACCGGGTTCTGATACTCCCGCCAGCGGGAGACCCGTCCTTCGTGGACGGTGAGCACACCGATGAAGGTGGCCGCGGCGGATCTTCCTGTCGCGGTCATCGTCGCGGCCAGCTCGTACTCGACGACGATGGTCGCGGGGTCGGCGGTGTCGTGCACGGCCAGGACCCGGCAGTCGTCGAAGCGGAAGGGCAGCTCCGCGCGCCCGGCCCGGACGAAGGCCAGCACCGCGGCCCGGCCCGCGATCCGGGCCGGCCGGCCCGGCGCGGCGAACGGCATCTCCAGTACGACGTCGTCGGTGAGCGCGTTGTCGTCGAAGGTGGTCTTGTTGGCGATCCAGCGGTCCCGCATGCGGCCGAAGGCCTGGCGCGGCGTCATGGTGCCTCCCCGGATAAGATGAGTGTCGGCTCGACTTACCATAATGAGTCTGGACTCACTTTCCAAGGGGGGCGGCGTGCGGTCGGACGCGCAGCGCAATCGGGGGCGCATCCTCGACGCGGCGGAGGAGGTCTTCGCGCGGCGCGGCGCGGCGGCGTCCACCGAGGAGGTGGCCCGGCTCGCCGGGGTCGCGATCGGCACGGTCTTCCGGCACTTCCCGACCAAGGACGAGCTGCTGGCGGCGATCCTGAAGCGCCTGCTCGCCCGGCTGGCCGAGGACGCGGCCGGGCTCGGCGGGGCGGACGGCCTGCACACGTTCTTCCGCCGGTCGGTCGCCCAGGCGGCGGCCAAACGCACCGTCGTCGACCTGGTGGGGGTCAGCGTCCCGGCCGCGCTGGGTCAACTGGACGACGCGGTGGGCGAACTGCTGCGCCAGGCGCAGGACGCCGGCACGGTACGCCGTGACGTCCGCCCGCCCGAGGTGATGGCGCTGCTGGTGAGCGTGTGCCAGGGCGCGGTGCACGGCGGCTGGGACGCGGAGCTGCAGGACCGGACGCTCGCGGTGATCTTCGCCGGTCTGGCCGGCTGACGTGCGCCGGGTGTCGGGGTGGGCATCAGGCCCGGCCCGTACGGCACGAGCACGCTCGACGACGAGTTCCACGCCGCGTCGTCACCGCCCAGTGGTCGCCGGTCGTCCGCCGCCCGCTCGTGTCACCGTCGGTGAAGTCGTCGCTCCCCCGGACCGGGGGAGGTGTGGCGGCCTGCGCGGGCACGGGGACGGCGGTCAGCAGGAGCGTGGCCAGGGCCGCGCGAGCAGGGGACGAATGGCCGGTCGCATGGCCGCACGGAGGACCGGCCATTCATCACCGTCAATCAGACCCCGTCATTGCACCTGCAACGGCACGACGTCCGGCGCGCCCAGCCGGGCCGCGTCGGCCGTCTCGTCGTCCGGCTGTTCCTGCGAGGCCCGTTCTGCCTCCACCCGCAGCCGGTAGTGCTCGACCTCCCGGTGCCGTTGCTCGTCGGTCCAGCCCAGCACCGCGCCGAGCAGTTCCGCCGCCACCGGCGCCGCGGCGAGACCCCGGTCGAAGGTCTCGATCGAGATCCGGGTCCGCCGGGTGAGCACGTCCTCCAGGTGCCGGGCGCCCTCGTGGCTGGCCGCGTACGCCAGCTCGGCGCGCAGGTGGTCCTCCGCGCCCTCGACCGGCCGGGCCAGGTCCTTGTCGTCGGCGATCAGGCCGAGCACCTCGTGCACCAGCGAGCCGTAGCGGCCCAGCAGGTGCTCGATCCGGGCCACGTGCAGCCCGGACTCCTCGGCCAGCACCCGGCGGCGGTTCCACAGTGCCGGGTAGCCCTCCGCGCCCAGCAGCGGCACCCGTTCGGTGCAGGAGCGGGGCGTCGAGCGGCCCAGCCCGTGCACCGCCGCGTCCACCGCGTCCTTGGCCATCACCCGGTACGTCGTGTACTTGCCGCCGGCCACCACCACCAGGCCCGGGGTCGGGCTGGCCACGGTGTGCTCGCGGGACAGCTTCGACGTCGACTCCGACTCGCCGGACAGCAGCGGACGCAGGCCGGCGTAGACGCCCTGCACGTCGGTCCGGGTCAGTGGGGTGGCCAGCACCTTGTTGACCAGGTCCAGCAGGTAGTCGATGTCGGTGCTGGACGCCGCCGGGTGGGCCTTGTCCAGCGCCCAGTCGGTGTCGGTGGTGCCGATGATCCAGTGCCGGCCCCACGGGATGATGAACAGCACGCTGGTCGGGGTGCGGCTGATCAGCCCGGTCGAGGACTGGATCCGGTCGCGGGGCACGACCAGGTGGATGCCCTTGGAGGCGCGGACGTGGAACTGGCCGCGCTCGCCGACCAGCGCCTGGGTGTCGTCGGTCCACACCCCGGTGGCGTTGATGATCTGCTGGGCGCGTACCTCGAAGGTCCGGTCGTGTTCCAGGTCGTGCACCCGGACGCCGGTGACCCGCTCGCCCTCCCGCAGGAAGCCGATCACCTCCGACCGGGACGCGACGTGCGCGCCGTAGGCGGCGGCCGTCCGGGCCAGGAACATGGTGTGCCGGGCGTCGTCGATCTGCGCGTCGTAGTACTGCAACGCGCCGACCAGCGCGTCGCGGCGCAGGGCCGGGCAGACCCGCAGCGCGCCCCGGCGCGACAGGTGCCGGTGCCGGGGCAGGCCGGGCGCCGCCGCGGCCATCGTGTCGTAGAGCAGCACGCCGGCGCCGGCGTACAGGCGTTCCCAGCCGCGGTGCTGCAACGGGTAGAGGAAGGGGACCGGCCGGGCCAGGTGCGGCGCCAGCCGGGTCAGGATGAGGCCGCGTTCCCGCAGCGCCTCACGGACCAGCCCGAAGTCGAGCATCTCCAGGTAGCGCAGGCCACCGTGGATCAGCTTGCTGGACCGGCTGGACGTGCCCGAGGCGAAGTCGCGCGCCTCGAGCAGGCCGACGGAAAGACCGCGGGTGGCGGCGTCGAGGGCGCTGCCGGCGCCCACCACCCCGCCACCCACGACGAGCACGTCGACCTCGCTGGCGGCCAGGGCGGACAGCGCCGCCTCCCGGCCGTGCGGAGAGAGCGTCGTGTCAGTCAACGTCGACCCAATCGAGAGTGCGCTGCACGGCCTTCTTCCACTGGGCGAAGCCCTGCTCGCGCTGCTCGTCGGTCCATTCCGGCTGCCAGCGCTGCGACTCGTTCCAGTTCTCCCGCAGCTCGTCGGTGTTCTTCCAGAAGCCGACGGCCAGCCCGGCCGCGTACGCGGCGCCGAGCGCGGTCGTCTCGGCCACCACCGGCCGGCTCACCGGCACGCCCAGCACGTCGGCCTGGATCTGCATGCACAGGTTGTTGACGGTGATCCCGCCGTCCACCTTGAGCACGTCCAGCGTCACGCCCGAGTCCTGCGCCATCGCCTCGACCACGTCGCGGCTCTGGTAGCAGATCGCCTCCAGGGTGGCGCGGGCGATGTGCGCGTCGGTGTTGAAGCGGGACAGCCCGACGATCGCCCCGCGCGCGTCCGAGCGCCAGTACGGCGCGAACAGCCCGGAGAACGCCGGGACGAAGTACACCCCGCCGGAGTCCGGCACCGAGCGGGCCAGCGTCTCGCTCTCGTCCGCCGAGTTGATGATGTGCAGCTGGTCGCGCAGCCACTGCACGGCCGAGCCGGTCACCGCGATCGAGCCCTCCAGGGCGTACACCGGGGCCGCGTCGCCGAACTTGTAGCAGACGGTGGTGAGCAGGCCGCTCTTCGACCGGACCAGTTCGGTGCCGGTGTTGAGCAGCATGAAGTTGCCCGTACCGTAGGTGTTCTTGGCCTCGCCCGGCGCGAAGCAGACCTGGCCGAACATGGCCGCCTGCTGGTCGCCGAGGTCGCCGGTGAGCGGGACGTCGCCGCCCAGCGGGCCCGGCGCGTGGGCCATGCCGTAGGTGTTCGGGTCCGACGAGGGGCGGATCTCCGGCAGCATCTGCCGGGGGATGCCGAAGAACGACAGCAGCTCGTCGTCCCACTGCAGGCTCTCCAGGTCCATCAGCATGGTGCGGCTGGCGTTGGTGACGTCGGTGATGTGGTTGCCGCCGTCGGTGCCGCCGGTGAGGTTCCACAGCACCCAGCTGTCGGTGTTGCCGAAGATCGCGTCGCCGCGCTCGGCCGCCGCCCGGACCCCGTCGACGTTCTCCAGGATCCACTGGATCTTGCCGCCGGAGAAGTACGTGGCCGGCGGCAGCCCGGCCTTGCGGCGGATCACGTCGCCGCGGCCGTCGCGGTCCAGCGCCGAGGCGATCCGGTCGGTCCGGGTGTCCTGCCAGACGATCGCGTTGTAGTAGGGCCGCCCGGTGCGCCGGTCCCACACCACCGTGGTCTCGCGCTGGTTCGTGACGCCCAGCGCGGCCAGATCACTGGCCTGCAGGTTCGCCTTCTGCATGGCGGTGCGGACGACCGAGACGGTCCGTTCCCAGATCTCGATCGGGTTGTGCTCGACCCAGCCGGCCTGCGGCAGGATCTGCTCGTGCTCCAGCTGGTGCCGGCCGACCTCGTTGCCACCATGATCAAAAATCATGAACCGGGTGCTGGTGGTGCCCTGGTCGATAGCACCGACGAAGTCAGCCACTGGTCGCCTCCTCGCGTTCGCGTTCGCTGGTGGGGAGCCGGCCCGGCTCCGGGGGAGCGGCGGACGGCAGGAACCGCCCGACCAGGCCCTGGTAGAGCCCGGCGCCGAGGATCCCGCCGACGATCGGACCGACGATCGGGACCCAGAAGTACAGATAACCCGTCTGATCCCGGAACGCGCCACCGTATCCGGTCAGGAAACTGGCGAGTCGCGGCCCGAAGTCACGGGCGGGGTTGATCGCGTAGCCGGCATTGGTGCCCCAGGCCATGCCGATCGCGACCACGATGAGGCCGATGATGAACGGCGCCATGTTGGCGCCCGGCGGGGTGCTGGCGGCGTCGGTGATCGCCAGGATGAGGAACAGCAGGATGGCCGTGCCGATCACCTGGTCGCGCAGCGCGCCCCACTCGTTGACGGGCAATGTCCCGTTTCCCGGCAGGGTGGAGAAGACGCCCTGGGTCTTGATGGTCAGGCCGGGGTCGGCCGCGTGCAGCGCCTCGGTGTAGTTCCACCGCACCAGCAGCGCCGCCACGAACGCCCCCAGGAACTGGGCCAGACAGTAGGGGGCCACCTTGCGCCACTCGAAGCCCTTGAAGACCGCGAGTGCGACGGTGACCGCGGGGTTGAGGTGCGCGCCGCTGATCCGGCCCGCGACGTAGACGCCGAGCATGACGCCCAGCCCCCACGACCAGGCGATGCTGTCGTGATCTCCGAAACCGCCGGCCACCACCTGCGCGACGACGCCGACGCCGAAGAGGATGAGGATCATGGTCCCGGCGAACTCGGCGGCAAGTTCGCCGAGCATTCCCGGGATCTTGAGTCGTTCTGCCATGTGCCCTCCAGGGTCCGATGTGCTCCGACGCTATGGAGGGGCACCCGGGGCGGCAATGAACGCCGTTCGGCATTGTCGAACGCTGACCGTGAGCGTGTCGTAACGCAGTGGCATAGCATCCGAAACATGCCCGGGACGGTGCAGTCCATCGAACGAGCAGCTGCGATCCTGCGGATGCTCGCCGGTGGCACGGGCCGGCTGGGGCTGGGGGAGATCGCCCGATCCCTCGATCTGGCCAAGGGCACCACCCACGGCATCCTGCGCACCCTGCAGGGTGTCGGCTTCGTCGAGCAGGACCGGGTGTCCGGCCGCTACCAGCTCGGCGCGGCCCTGCTGCACCTGGGCACCAGCTACCTCGACATCAACGAACTGCGGTCCCGCTCGATCAACTGGGCCGACCCGCTGGCGGCGCGCAGCGGGGAGGCCGTCCGGATCGGCACTGTCCTGGAGGGACGCGTGCTGGTCGTGCACCACGTGTTCCGTCCCGACGACACGTTTCAGACCCTGGACATCGGAACGTTGCTGCCGCTGCACGCCACCGCGCTGGGCAAGGTCCTGCTCGCGTACCGGTCGGCCGGGCCGGCCACCGAGCTGGAGCGGTTCACCCGGCGCACGGTGGTGGCGCCGCGCGAGCTGGCCGTCGCCCTCGACGAGGTGCGGGCGGCCGGCTGGGGGGCCGAGATCGAGGAGCTGACCCTCGGGCAGGCGGCGATCGCCGCGCCGATCCGGGGGTACGGCGGCCTGGTGGTCGGCGCGATCGGCATCTCCGGGCTCGTCGAACGGATCTGCGACACCAGATACCGGCCGCACCCGCGGCTGGTCGGCTACGTCCGGGACGCCGCCCGCGCGGTCTCCCGGGACCTCGGGGCCGCCCGGCACTGAGAACGCAGGGGGAGGCACCATGACCGAGCGCTACGTCATCGCGATCGACCAGGGCACCACGTCGACGCGGTGCATCGTGTTCGACCGGCGCGGTCAGCTCGTCTCCCTGGCCCAGCAGGAGCACAAGCAGTTCTTCCCGCGGCCCGGCTGGGTCGAGCACGACGCGGCGGAGATCTGGCGCAACGTGGAACGGCTCGCCCCGCTGGCGCTGAGCCGGGCCGGGATCAGCACCGACCAGGTCGCGGCTCTCGGCATCGCCAACCAGCGGGAGACCACCGTGCTCTGGGACCGGCGCACCGGGGTGCCGATCGGCCGAGCCGTGGTCTGGCAGGACACCCGCACGGACACCCTGGTCAACACGCTGATGGAGGTGCCCGGCGCGGACGAGGTGCAGCACCGCAGCGGGCTGCCGCTGGCCACCTACTTCTCCGGGCCCCGGCTCAACTGGATCCTGGACCACACCCCGGGCCTGCGCGAACGGGCCGAACGCGGCGAGGTGCTGTTCGGCACCATGGAGACCTGGCTGATCTGGAACCTCACCGGCGGCCTGCACGTCACCGACGTGACCAACGCCAGCCGCACCATGCTGCTCGACGTGCGCACGCTGCGCTGGTCGGAGCGGGCGTGCGCGTTCTTCGGCGTGCCGATGGCCATGCTGCCCGAGGTGCGGCCGTCGGTCGGGGTGTTCGGCACGGCCACCGCCGCGTTCCCCGGGGTGCTGATCGGCGCGGCGCTCGGCGACCAGCAGGCCGCCCTGTTCGGGCAGACCTGCTTCACCCCGGGCGAGGCCAAGTGCACCTACGGCACCGGCAGCTTCCTGCTGCTCAACACCGGTACGGAGCTGGTCCGCTCGACCCACGGGCTGCTTACCACGGTCGCGTACCAGCTCGCCGACGAGCCGGCCCAGTACGCCCTGGAGGGCTCCATCGCGATCACCGGCTCGCTGGTCCAGTGGTTCCGCGACCAGCTCGAGCTGATCACCAGCGCGCCGGAGATCGAGACCCTGGCCCGGACCGTCGACGACAACGGCGGCTGTTACATCGTCCCGGCCTTCTCCGGCCTGTACGCCCCGCACTGGCGCAGCGAGGCCCGCGGGGTGATCGTGGGGCTGACCTCGTACATCACCAAGGGGCACCTGGCCCGGGCGGTGCTGGAGGCGACCGCCTGGCAGACCCGCGAGGTGGTCGACGCGATGAACGCCGACTCGGGGCTGGCGATGACCACGCTCAAGGTGGACGGCGGGATGACCGCGGACAACCTGCTGATGCAGTTCATCGCCGACGTGCTGGACGTGCCGGTGGTCCGCCCGCTGGCCAGCGAGACGGTGTCGCTGGGCGCCGCGTACGCCGCCGGGCTGGCGGTCGGGCACTGGCCGGACCTGGCGGACCTGCGGCACAACTGGCACCGCGCGGCCCAGTGGATGCCGGCGATGGACCCGGTCCGGCGCGACCGCGAGTACGACAACTGGCGGCGCGCGGTCGAGCGCACCTTCGACTGGATCAAGCCGGCCTGACCGGCAACACTTTTGACACATCGGTGAAATCACCGGTCTTGCCCGAACGGGGCGGATCGGCCGACACTGGTGCGCATGGTAATTGCACCAATAGTGCAAGAAGCCTTCCGGTACGGCGGCGCCACCGCGCGCGCCGACGAGGAGGGCCGGGCCCTGCTCGCCGCCCTGGTGCCGGGGCTGCCCGCCGAGGTCGCCGCGGCGGTGCTCGAGCTGGCCGGCGGCGACCCCGCCGTGCTGCGCGAGGTGGCCGGCACGCTGACCCCCGAGCAGGTCCGCGGCACCTACCCGCCGCCCTGCACCCTGCCCGCCGGGAGCGAGCTGGGCCGCCGCTGCCGGGCCGCCCTCGCCGCGCTGCCCGGCCGCACCCGCGGCGCCCTGCTGCTGGCCGCCACCGACCCCGACCTGACCCCCGGTGAGCTGCTGGCCGCCGGCGCCGCCGAGGCCCTCGCCGTCGCCGAGGAGGCGGGCCTGGCCACCGTCACCTCCGAGGCCGTGCAGTTCACCCCCGCGGTGCTGCGCGCGGTCGTCTACTACGACGCCCCGCTGGCCCACCGCCGGGCGGCACACAGCCTGCTCGCCGACGTGCTCGCCCGGCGCGGCGAACGGCTGCGCGGCCTGGTGCACCGGGCCGCGGCGGCCGTCGGCTCCGACGAGGGGCTGGTCCGCGACCTGCTCGCCGCCGCCGCCGACGGGCCGCCCCGGACGGCCTCGGCCGCGTACCGCTACGCCGCCGCCCTGACCACCGGCCCGGACGGCGGCGCCGCGCTGGTCGCCGCCGCCCGGCAGGCCTGGCTGGCGGGGGAACGGCAGCAGGCCGGGCTGCTGCTGCGCCGGGCCGCCCGGCGCCCGGAGGTGCGCGCCCCGGCCGGCCGGCTCGCCGGCGAGCTGGAGCTGCGCGAGGGTGACCCGGTCATCGCCCGCGACATCCTGCTCGACGCGGCCGCCCAGCTGGTGCCCGACGACGTCCCCGCGGCCCTCGACGCCCTGCTGCTGGCCGGCGAGGCGGTGCACCTGGCCGGCGAGCACGGCCGCTACGGCGAGGTGGCCCGGCGCGCCCTGGCCCTGCGCCGCGGCGACGAGCCGCCCCCGGTCGCGCTCGCCTTCGAGCAGGTCGCCGGTCTCGCCGGGATGGTCGCCGGCGAGTACGGCGCCGCGTTCGCCCGGCTGCGCGGCGTGCTGCGGCTCGCCGCCGGGGTCGAGGAACCCGCGGCGCTGATCCGCGCGGCCCTGACCGGCGTGCTGGTCGGCGACGACCGCTGCGCCCGCGCGCTGGCCGGCCGGGCGGTCGCGCTGGCCCGGGACCGCGGCGAGGTCACGCTGGTGCCGCAGGGGCTGCAGGTCGTCGCGTTCGCCGGGCTCGCCGCCGGGCACCTCGAGGCCGCCACGGCCGCCGCGACCGAGGGCGCCGCGCTGGCCCGGGTCACCGGCCAGCCCGCGCTGGCGCAGAGCCACTTCGGCATCCTGGCGGTGCTCGCGGCGCTGGTCGGCGACCGGGAGAGCTGTGTGCTGCGGGTCCGCGAGGCCGGCGCCCAGGACAGCGCGCACGGCCCCGGCGAGGCCCGGGCGCTGTGCCAGTGGGCCCTGGCCCTGCTGGACCTGGTGGAGGGCCGGCCCCGGCGCACCGTCGAGCGGCTCGGCGCGCTGGTCGTCACGGCGTCCGGCCGGGGCAACCTGATCGTGCAGGTCGCGGCCACCCCGCACCTGGTCGAGGCGGTCTGGCGGTGCGACCCGCCGGCCCGGTCCGCCCGCACCGACCCGGCGGCGACCGCGCTCGACCGGGCCGTCGAGCCGTTCGACCGGTGGACCGCCGGGACCGGGCAGCCGGCCTGGCTGGCCCTGCGCTCCCGGTGCCGGGCGCTGCGCTCGCCGGAGCCGCAGGCCGCCGAGGACCACTTCCGGGAGGCGCTGCGCCAGCACGGCCGCGGCGACGCCGACTTCGCCCGCGCGCACACCGAGCTGCTGTTCGGCCGGGACCTGCGGCGGCGCCGGCGGCCCGGGGCGGCCCGGGAACACCTGCGCAGCGCGGTGGAGACGTTCCGGCTGCTCCAGGCCGAGCCGTGGGCGGCGCAGGCGGACGAGGAGCTGCGGGCCGCGGGGGCGCCCGTACCGCCGGATCCGGCCGGGGCCCGGGAGCTGACCGCGCAGCAGGAGCGGATCGCCCGGCTGGTGGCCGACGGGGCCACCAACCGGGAGATCGCCCAGCAGCTGTTCCTCAGCCCCCGCACGATCGACCACCACCTGCGCAACGTCTTCGCCCGGCTGGGCGTGCGCTCCCGCACCGAGCTGGTCCGCCGGTTCTCCTAGACCCGCGCGAGGGCCGCGGCGCGGGCGAGCACGCCGACGTCCGGCTGGTCGGTGAACAACCCGTCCAGCCCGGTCCTCAGGTAGGTGACCTGCTCGTTGATGGCCCGGCCGTACGCCGCCGGGTCGGCGCCGGCCCGCAGGTCGGCCGGCAGGAACTGGTTCTCCGCCCGGAACGTGTACGGGATGACCTTGAGCCCGGCCGCGTGCGCCTCGGCCACCAGGCCGGTCGGCGAGCCCAGGGTGCCGTCCGCCGCGCGCGGGATGACCTGGGACTTCTCCGGGCCGAGGCCGTCGGCGTACCGGGACAGCTGCCGCAGGCCGGCCGGCGTCAGGTAGTCGGCGTAGCTCCGCTCGTCGCCGAACGGCCCACCGGTCGCGCCGGTCAGGAACACCAGCGGCGCCCGCAGCCGGTACTCGGCCCGCAGCGCGGCCAGGTTCTTCGCCTCGAAGGACTGCACGAAGACCTTGGCGTCGGCCCGGTCCAGGCCGGCGCGGCGCAGCGCCCGCACCAGCGGCGCCTCCAGCTCCAGGCCCAGGCCGCGGAAGTAGGTCGGGTGCTTGGTCTCCGGGAAGACGCCGATCTCCCGGCCCAGCTCCCGGGACAGCCGCTTGCGCAGGTCCAGCACCTCCTGGAAGGTCGGCACCTCGAAGAGACCGTCATAGAGCGTGTTGTGCTGGCGCAGCTGCGGGATGCGCTCGACGGCGCGCAGCGTCTTCAGCTCGGCCAGGGTGAAGTCGTGGGTGAACCAGCCGGTCACCGGCACCCCGTCGAGCACCACCGTGCGCTTGCGGCCGGCGAACTCGGGCCGCGCCGCGACGTCGGTGGTGCCGCCGATCTCCGGCTCGTGCCGGGCGACCAGCACGCGGTCCTTGGTGATGACCAGGTCCGGCTCGATGTAGTCGGCGCCCAGCCGGGCGGCCAGCTCGTAGGAGGCCAGGGTGTGCTCGGGCCGGTAACCGGAGGCGCCCCGGTGCCCGACGACCAGCGGGCCCCGGCCGGGCCGGTGCCCGCCCAGGTCGGCGGTGGCCAGGGCCGGCGTCGCCGCCCCGCCCAGCACCGCCGGCACGCCGGCGGCCAGCGCGCCGAAGCGCAGCACCTGTCGGCGATCTGCCACGGTTCCTCCACGGGATCCGCCGGCGACCGTCGCCGGACCTCCCGTGGCCGAGTCCAGGCGATCAGCCCGACCGGCAGGCGAAGTCGCCGTGGCTGCCGGACAAACGCCGCGGTAAAGATCACCGACCCGCCGTGGCGTACTGCGCGGTCATGAGCACCTGGACGGCGACGGCCGGCACGCACCAGTTCACCGTCGCCGACGAGCAGAGCGCCACGGTGGCGGCCGACGCCCTGAGCGCGTACGGGTTCGCGCTGGTCTCGGCCAACCCGTCCCGGTCCGCGCCGGGCACGTCCGCGCCGACGGCGTGTCGCGCGTGGTCTGACGCCCCGGCGGCGATCGTCCCTTGAGGTCGGTCGAGGACCGGCTTAGGGTGGTGATCCGAACGCTCACAGTGAAAATGCCTTCGTGGGGTAGTCATGGGATCTCTGGAGCACCGCGCCGACGAGCATCGGCAGTCCGGGTCGGCCCGCACCGAGGACAGGTACGGCACCAGGCCCGGCGCCCGCGGTCCCAACGCCGATCCGGTCGGCCTGCCCGCCACGCCCCGGCCGGTCGGCCGCACCGACCTGACCGTGCTGCTCGGCCGGACCGTCCTGGAGGCCCGGGTGCAGCAGATCTGCCGGGAGTACGGCCTGCGCCCGCGCTCCGGCGAGGCGGTCGGCTCCGGGCTGTCCCGCTCGTACCTGTCCCGCGAGTCCGGGGTGGAGCTGGCCGCCGACGCGCACGGCCTGGTCACCACGATCTTCCTGCACTTCCACGGCGCCGACGGGTTCACCGCGTTCCAGGGGGAGATCCCGGGCGGGGCGGGCGGGGTGCCGCGGCGCACCCACCTGTGGGCGATGCTGGGTCACCCCGACGAGCAGGGTGAGCCGCACCGCGACCGCCGCCGGGTCGCGGTCGGGCCGTGGGACCGCTGGGTGCTGGCGGGCTTCGCACTGCACGCCCAGTTCGCCCCGGACGCCGAGCAGCTGGAGCGCGTCACCCTTTCGCTGCCGGACCGCTTCCCCCACGCGGCCTGACGGGTCGGCGTCCCAGTCCGGGCCGGGAGCGCCCGGCGCGCCCCCGGCCGTCGGGTCAGAGCCGCAGCTGCGGCCAGTCCAGCAGGTCGGCGCCCAGGTCGCGGACCGTGGCGAGCAGGCCGAGCCGGGCCGCGCGCAGCGCCGGGTCGTCCGCCATCACGAACACCTCGTCGAAGAACGCGTTGACCGGCCCGGTCAGCGGTCCCGCCGCGGCCAGGAATCCGGTCAGGTCCGTGCTGGGCCGGACCCCCTGCACGGTCTCGTGCAGCGCCACCTCGGCCGGTTCCTTGAGCAGCGCCGGGTCGTACTGCGCCGACGTGCCCTCCGGGACGATCCGGCGGGCCCGCTGGATCGCCTCGGCCAGCGCCAGGAACGCCGGCTCCGCGATCAGCCGGCCCAGCTGGGCCAGCAGCAGGTCGGCGAAGGACGGGCGGCCGGCGTGCGGCAGCACCGCGCGGACCCGGTCCACCGGGTGGCCCTCCTCGGTCAGCACCTGCTCCAGGCGCTTGGCCAGGAACTCGCCCGCCTCCGCCAGCACGCTCGCCGGCACCGCCACCGGCTGCAACGCCGCGGCCGAGGCCAGCGCGTCGGTCAGGCTCAGGCCGGTCAGCTCCGGGTGGGCGCGGTGCACGGCGATCAGGCCCAGCACGGCCCGGCGTACCGCGAAGGGGTCGCTGCTGCCGGTCGGCAGGCCGACCGTCGCACCCAGGCCGGCCAGCAGGTCCAGCCGGTCGGCCAGCGAGAGCAGCGCGCCCGGCAGCGAGGCCGGCAGGTCGTCGCCGGCGCTGCGGGGCAGCTCGGCCTCGTAGACCGCCTGGGCGACCGCCGGGGTCTCGCCGGCGTGCCGCGCGTAGTCGCGGGCCATCACCCCGGCCAGGCTGGTCATCTCGGTGACCAGCTGGGAACCCAGGTCGACCTTCACCAGCTCGGCCGCGCGCCGCAGGGTGTCCGACGGCTCGGCCAGCGAGAGCGCGAGCGCGGCGATCCGGTCCGCCCGGTCGGCCATCGAGCCCAGCTTGTCGGTGAACGTCAGCCGCTGGAGCCGGTCGCGCATCGCCGCCAGCGGCAGCTGCCGGTCGGCACGGTAGAAGAACGCCGCGTCCTCGTACCGGGCGCGCAGCACTGCCTCGTTGCCCGCGCGGACCCGTTCGACGTCCACCGGGCCGTTGGCGACCGTGACGAACATCGGCAGCAGCGTGCCGTCGGCGTCGCGGACCGGCAGGTAACGCTGGTGCTTGCGCATGACCGTGGTGAGCACCGCGGCGGGCAGCTCCAGGTAGCTCTCGTCGAAGGTGCCGAGCAGCGGCGTCGGCTGCTCCACCAGGTAGGTGATCTGGTCGATCAGCGCGGCCTCGCCGGCCACGTCGATCCGGCCGGAGTCCCAGACCAGGTCCTGCGCGCCGGTGACGATCAGCTCGCGGCGGTCCTCGGCGTCGGCGACGATCCCGTTGATCGCCAGCGTCTCCATGAACGTCTCGGCCGAGGCCACGCTGACGGCCGGCTGCGCGGCGGTGCGCAGCACCCGGGTCTCCCGCCCGGCCAGCAGCGTGGACACGGCCAGCGGGACGATCTCGTCGCCCCAGAGCGCCACCAGCCAGCGGATCGGCCGGGTGAAGGCCAGCTGCGGGTCGTTCCAGCGCATGTTCTTGGCCGCGCGCAGGCTGCCGGCGACCTTCGCGAGCACGTCGGCGAGCACGGCCGGTGCGGCGCGGCCCGCTTCGTGCTTGCGCACGACCAGATGCGGTACGCCGTTGACCTCGGCGGTCGCCAGCGACTCCACCGGTACGCCCTGGGAGCGCGCGAACCCCGCGACGGCCTTCTCGGGCGCGCCGACCTTGGGACCCTTGACCGTGCGCTCGTGGTCCTGCTCGCGCGCCGCCACCTCGGTGACCACCGCGATCAGGCGCCGCGGGGTGGCGTGCACCCGGACGTCGCCGTGCGCCAGCCGGGTGCCGCCCAGGCGCTCGGTGAGCTCCCGCCGCACCTGCTCGACGGCGGAGCGGACCTCGCTGGGCGGCATCTCCTCGGTGCCGACCTCGAACACCAGCGTCCGGGGCGCCGCGCCGGCCGGGGCGGCCTCGAAGGCGGCGGCCGGCGGCAGCGGCTGGGCCACGCCGAGCGGGTGGCCGAGCTCGTCGCGGCGGACCACCCAGAGCCGGGCCACGTCACCGGCGAGCCGGCGCATCCGGGCGAACTCGGCGGCCCGGTCGGCGGTGGAGACCGCGCCGCGCGAGTCGAGCACGTTGAACGCTTGCGAGCACTTCAGCACGTACGTGTGCGCGGGCACCGGCAGGCCCAGGTCGATCAGCCGCTGGGCCTCGCCGGCGTAGAGCTCCAGCAGCCGGCGGTTGGTGGCCACGTCGGCGTCGTCGAGGTAGTAGCGGGACATCTCGTACTCGGCCTGGCCGAACACCTCGCCGTAGCTGACGCCCTTGGCGTACTCGATGTCCTTGAAGTGGGTGACGCCCTGCAGCGCCATGATGATCCGCTCGATGCCATAGGTGATCTCCACCGAGGGCGGGTCCAGGTTGAGGCCGCCGGCCTGCTGGAAGTAGGTGAACTGGGTGATCTCCAGCCCGTCCAGCCACACCTCCCAGCCCAGGCCCCAGGCGCCCAGCGCGGGGGAGGCCCAGTTGTCCTCGACGAACCGGACGTCGTGCGCCGCCACGTCGATGCCGAGCGCGGCGAGGCTGCCCAGGTAGAGCTCCTGCGGGTAACCCGGGTCGGGCTTGAGGATCACCTGGAGCTGGGTGTGGGTCTGCAGCCGGTTCGGGTTCTCGCCGTAGCGGGAGTCGTCGGGCCGCACCGACGGCTCCACGTAGACGACCCGCCACGGCTCCGGCCCGAGCACCCGCAGGAACGTGGCCGGGTTCAGGGTGCCGGCGCCGACCTCGGTGTTCATCGGCTGCACGACCAGGCAGCCCTGGTCGGTCCAGTACGCGGTGAGGCGGGCGAGGGCGTCCTGCATGGTGAGCATGACCTCACAGTCTAGTGAGCCCGTCACCTGGGTATACGAACCCCATGTCGGAGCTGCTGGTAGGAGATCTGTACCGCTTCCAGGACCTGCTGGACGCCGAGGAGGCCGCCGTCGTCGAACGGGTCCGCGCCTTCCTGGCCGCCGAGGTCGTCCCGATCGCGAACGACCACTGGGCCCGCGCCGAGTTCCCGTTCCCGCTGATCAAGGGCTTCGCCGAGCTGGGCCTGGCCGGGCGCAAGCGCTCGAACCTGCTCTCCGGCTGGCTGGCGATGGAGATGGCGCACGCGGACGCCTCGATGGCCACGTTCTTCGGCGTGCACGCCGGCCTGGCGATGGGCAGCATCGAGACCTGCGGCTCGCCCGAGCAGCAGGAGCGCTGGCTGCCCGCGATGGCGAGCTTCGACAAGATCGGCGCGTTCGCGCTCACCGAGCCGACCGGCGGCTCGGACGTGGCCGCAGGCCTGCGCACCACGGCCCGCCGCGACGGCGACCACTGGGTGCTGAACGGCCAGAAGCGCTGGATCGGCAACGCCACGTTCGCCGACCTGACCGTGGTCTGGGCCCGCGACGAGGGGGACAACCAGGTCAAGGGCTTCGTGGTCGGCAAGGACACGCCCGGCTTCACCGCCACCAAGATCGAGAACAAGATCGCCCTGCGGATCGTGCAGAACGCCGACATCACCTTGACGGACTGCGTGGTGCCCGAGGCGGACCGGCTCCAGCACGGCAACACGTTCAAGGACACCGCGAAGATCCTCCGGCAGACCCGCAGCGGGGTGGCGTGGCAGGCGGTCGGGGTCATGCTGGCCGCGTACGAGATCGCGCTGGCGTACGCCAAGGAGCGCGAGCAGTTCGGCCGCCCGATCGGGTCGTTCCAGCTGGTCCAGGACCTGCTGGTGCGGATGCTGGGCAACGTGACCTCGTCGCTGGGCATGGTGGTGCGGCTGACCCAGCTGCAGGACGCGGGGGAGTTCCGCGACGAGCACTCGGCGCTGGCGAAGGCGTACACGACGACCCGGATGCGCGAGGTGGTCGGCTGGGCCCGGGAGATCCTGGCCGGCAACGGCATCGTGCTCGACTACAACATCGGCCGCTTCGTGGCGGACGCCGAGGCGCTCTACTCGTACGAGGGCACCCGCGAGATCAACACGATGATCGTGGGCCGCGCGGTGACCGGGCTGAGCGCGTTCGTCTAGGGTCTCCGCCGTGACAGACGCAGCGGCCCCGGAGGCGACGGTCTCCCAGGAGCACTTCATCGGCATGTACCTGGCCAAGACCGACCCCTGGGACAACGCCACCAGCTGGCACAACCGCCGCAAGTACGCGGTCACGCTGGCCGCCCTGCCCCGCGAGCGCTACCGCAGCGCCTACGAGCCGGGCTGCTCGATCGGCATGCTGACCCGGCAGCTCGCGCCGCGCTGCGACGAGCTGCTGGCCAGCGACTGCGTCGACGAGGCGGTCCGGACAGCCCGCGAGCAGGTCGGCGAGTTCCCGCACGTCCGGGTGGAACCGGAGATGCTGCCGGCCGACCTGCCGGACGCGACGTTCGACCTGATCGTGCTCGGCGACCTGCTCTACTACCTGTCCGCTGCCGACCTCGAAACCATGCTCGACGGCCTGGTCAAACGCCTGGAGCCGGGCGGCGACCTGGTCTCGGTCCACTTCCACGACCGCCAGACGGGCGGCAACTACGACGGCGCCTCGGTCCACGCGGCGCTGGCGGCCCGGCCGGGCCTGGAGCGGGTGGTGCACCACGAGGACGAGTGGTTCGTGCTGGACGTCCTCCGCCGCCTGCCCTGACCGGCTACCGCCCCGCGCCCTGCTTGCAGTGCGTGGTGGCCTCACCGCCGCCGTCCGGCGCCTCGACCCGTACGGTGATCTCCACGCAGCCCGCGGTGTCGAGCAGGATGTTGCCGAAGACCGGTTGCCCGTCGAACGCCGTCGAGAACGCGGTGCCGACCGTGCCCGTCGCGGGCCGGTGGGCGATGACCGTCACTCGGACCGGCCCGGACAGGAAGGTCAGCCGGGCACTCGGCTCGAACCTGCCCCAGGACGCGTGGCACTGCGGCGCGTGGCGTAGCACCGCCACCCCGAGCAGGTTCTCGTTCAGCGTGTTGACCTGCACCCGGTCCAGCTCCTGGATGGTGTCGGGGTGGTCGGCGCACCCGCTCTTCTTCGGATCGGCGTTGTCCCGGACCGCCTCGCCGCCCGAGCCGGGGAACCGGGCGGTGGGCTCCCGCGACCCCGGTGCGGGTGGCAGCACCTGCTCCCGGCCGGTCCGCGCCGGGTCCGCCGGCGCCCGGGCGACACCCCACGCGGCGAGCGACCCGGCCAGCACCAGCACCGCGGCGACGACCACCACAGGCACCCACCGCCGGCGCCGCGCCGCGACCGGGACCGGGGCGTCCGGCTTCACCTCGGCGCGGACGGCGAGCCAGCGTGCGCGCCACTCGTCGACCGGGCCGCCGCACGCCCGCACGTACCCCTTGGTGACCTCCCAGGTCGGCAGCCGGTGGCCGCTCGCGGCGGCCGACAGGCTGGCCCGGGAGATGTGGGCGGTCCGGGCCATCTCGCGGTAGGGCGGATTGTCCGCCTCGCCGCGAAGCTTGCGCAGGTCCGCGGCGAACCGCTGGACGGGACCCGCGGACGGGTCGACGGGGCGCTCGGGACGGGGCATGGCGCGGCCTCCGCTCTGCGTGCGCGGACCGGGACACCTCCATCAGACCGCCGCGGGCGGCACCGCGGTCCGCACTGTCGGGGTGCGGACAGAGTTGGCTGCAACCTCGTTGTCCAGGCCGGACAACGTTTCGGACATCGACCGATCTTGATGCGGTGGAGGCCTGAGCCGAAGGGAGCACCCCATGCGTCATCGATCGATCGTCCTGGCCGCCTCGTTGCTGGCGGCCCTGACGACCACCGGCTGCGAGCCGCCGGGCACGCGAGAGCCGGCCGCCACCGACTGGCGGAAGGTCGCCGACCGGGACCTGAACTGCCCGGGCGGCGCCGCCGAGGTGTTCGGCGGCGTGGACGAGTACGACATCGACCAGGACCGGATCCTCGACCAGTTCGTGACGATGCGCTGCCGGACGGCGGCCGGTTCGCCCGCCGCGCCGGGCCAGCTCGAGGTCTTCAAGGGCGGCACGGCGCCGGACAACCCGACCCGGCTCGCGGTGATCGTGCACCACGGGCAGAACCTGCGGCTGACCGGCTGCGTGACCTTCGCGGGCCTGGAGGCCTTCACCCGCGGCGCGAACGGCGAGACCACCGCGGTCTGGGGAGCGCACTGGGTCGCCGCCGGCAAGAAGAAGCGCCTGGCCGGCTACGAGTACCGGAACCCGGGCCAGCTGGCCGGCTGCGACCCGCGGCGTTAGCTCGTGGTCAGCCGTAGCGAGGGACGGCGAACGGCTGTCGCACGTACAGCCGGAGCCGTTCCACCACCGCGCGCCGCTTGCCGTCCCCCAGGTCGCCCGTCGCGATGGCGTCGGCCAGCCCTGCCAGCCGCGGCCGCGGCCGGATGCCGAGCGGCGCGCCGGCGGACAGTCGCAGGGCGGCCACGACGCCGACGGTAGGGCAGCCGCGCCAGCCGCCGCGGCGCCGGTCAGTCGACGACCGTGACGACCGTGCCGTGGTCGATGTTCTTGAGCAGGGTGCGTTGTGCCGCCCGCGGCATCCGGATGCAGCCGTTCGACGCGCTGCGCCCGAAGTCGTCCGCGCGGTGCCACCCGTGGATGCCCGTGTGTGCTCCCCGCAGCGACGCCGGCAAGAACCGCCTGCTCTCCGGCACCGAGTTCAGCGCAAGCGCGTCCAGCCCGCCGTAGATCGACCCGCTGGTCGGCGTGCGGCCGAGCACGAAGCTGCGGCCCAGCGGCGTCGGCGTCTCCGCCGTACCCGTGGCGACCGTCCAGGCCGCCCGGCGGACGCCGTCGCGGCGCCAGATCAGCTTGTGGCTCCGGCGCTGGACGATGAGGTGGTCGCGGAGCGGGCGGATCGACCAGCCACGCGGCGGCAGCCAGCCGATCCGGCGGTTGGCGGTGGGCAGCAGCACCGCGACCCAGCCGGCCCGCCGGTCGGTGATCGGCAGGACCAGCGTCATGCCGCTGATCTCGGGCCGGAGCCGGGCCCGGGGCCGGCCGCCGGGCGCGTCGTAGACGGCGATCGAGCGGGTGGGGTGCAGGCCCTGGGTCAGCGCCCGGAGCTCCAGCGGGGCCGGGTCGGCCGGGAAGCCCCGCGGCGCCGTCCAGTAGTCGAGCACCGGCAGGCCGGGCGGGGCGGGCGAGGCCGGCAGCGTCGGCTCCGGGGTCCGCGGTGCGACGCTGGGCGAGGGCGCCGCCGTGGCCCGCGGCGCGGCCACCGGGCGGTCGTCGGTGCGGCTGAGCAAGCCGGCCGCGGCGGCGACGCAGGCGGCCAGACCGAGCAACCCCGCTCTGGTACGGGTGAGGCGCAGGGTCCGGGACACAGGACCACGATATGCGGACAAACCACCCGGCGGCGCGTGTTGCCGGACTGTGTACCGGAACGATGGAATTCGGCGGCGACGCGTATCCCCGCCGCCGTGGGACGCCGCGCTGGTCGACGCCTTCACGTACGAGTCCATCATGCCGCCGCGGACGTACGCGCGACGTTCTGGCGTACCTATCTCGGGCACGCCGCCTGGCAGGCCGAGCCGAACGCCGCGCACAGCGCGCCGGCCGCGCTGGAGCGCGGCGGGATCGCCGTGCGGGTCCTCACCCAGAACGTCGACGGGCTGCACCAGCGGGCCGGGTCCAGCGCGCGCAAGGTGCTGGAGCTGCACGGATCCCTCCACGAGGTGGTCTGCACCGGCTGATGCTGGTGATCGGCAGCTCGCTGCGGGTCGAACCGGTCGCGTCGCTCTGCGCGGTGGCGGTCAAGGCCGGCCACCCGCTGGTGATGGTCAACCGGGACCCCACGCCGTACGACGACCTCGCCGCCGCGGTGATCCGCGAGCCGATCGGCGACGCGATGCCGCGCCTCTGCGCGGCCCTCGCCGCCTGAGCCGCTACCCGATCCGCCGGACGAAGGTGTCGCTCACCTCGTTGGTGTCGCCGGGCACCAGGTTCGTCGCGTACGAGACGAAGGCGACGTAGCGGCCGTTCGCGCTGAGCTGCGCGGAAGTTGCTCACGCTGTTGCCCTGCACGCCGGTGCCGGAGACGCTGACCCGCGCAGTGGTGCCGGCGCGCGACGATGGCCGGATGACTCTGCGGGACACGTACGACACGGTGGCGCGCGCCTATGCCGAGCAGCTCGCCGACGAGCTGGACCACAAGCCGCTGGACCGGGCGCTGCTGACGGCCCTCCTGGAGCTGGCCGGGCCCGGCCCGGTCGCCGATGTCGGCTGCGGCCCGGGGCACGTCACCCGTTTCCTGGCGGCCCGGCACCCCGGCGTGCTGGGCCTGGACCTGTCACCCGCCATGATCGCGATAGCCCGGGAACGCGCGCCCGGCCTGCCGCTGGCCGTCGCGTCGATGCTGGCCCTGCCGGTGGCCGACGGCGCCTGGGCCGGCGCGGTCGCGCTGTACTCGATCATCCACCTGAGCCCGGCGGAACGCACCATCGCCTTCCACGAGCTGGCCCGGGCGATCCGCCCCGGCGGCCGGCTGCTGGTGTCGTTCCATCTCGACGGCCCGGACCTGCCCACCGGCGGCACCACCCACCTGACCAGCTGGTTCGGCGCGGAGGTCGACGTCGACGTGCACTTCCTCGACGCGGCCGTGGTCGGCGCCGACCTGGCGGCGGCCGGCTTCCTTATCGAGTCCACGCTGCGCCGCGAACCGCTCGACCCGGCCGAGTTCCCCAGCCGCCGGGCCTACCTGCTGGCCCGCCGCGCCGGCTGACCAGTGATGAGTTGTCGCGCCCGCGCCCGTCTCACCTACGACGGGACCTGACACGACGGAAGGATGACGTGATGAGTGCGGACACGCGGCTGGGCGAGGTCAACGAGCCGGCGTTCTCGGGGCTGGCGGAGCGGCACCGGCGGGAGCTGCACGTGCACTGCTACCGGATGCTCGGGTCGTTCGAGGACGCCGAGGACACCGTGCAGGAGACGTTCCTGCGGGCCTGGCGGCGGCGGGAGACCTTCGAGGGGCGGTCGACGTTCCGGGCCTGGCTGTACCGGATCGCCACCAACGCCTGCCTGGACCTGCTCGCCAAGCGCCGCCCGGAGCCCGCGACCGGTGGCGAGGTGCGGTGGCTGCAGCCGTACCCGGACCGGCTCATCGACGAGCTGCCGGCGGGCGCCGCGGACGAGCCGGAGACCGTCGCCGTCGCGCGGGAGACGATCGAGCTGGCGTACGTGGTCGCGGTCCAGCACCTCGCGCCGCGCCCGCGGGCCGTGCTGATCCTGCGGGACGTGCTCGGCTGGCCGGCCAAGGACGTCGCGGAGCTGCTCGGGGACTCCGTCAACTCGGTGAACAGCGCGCTGCAGCGCGCCCGCGCCGGCATGCGGGAGCACCTGCCGGCCGAGCGGCAGGACTGGACCGGCGGCGAGGAGGACGCCGGGACGCGCGAGCTGGTGCGCCGCTTCACCGAGGCCAGCGTGGCCACGGACGTCACGCGGGTCGCCGCCATGCTGCGCGACGACGTCCGCTGCTCGATGCCGCCCACGCCGGGCCTGCACATCGGCCGCGACGCGGTGGTGAACGACTGGGTCGAGGACGGCTTCGCGGACCTGGGGCGACTGCGCGCCGTAGCCACCCGGGTGAACCGGCAGCCCGCCGTCGCCTTCTACCTCTGGCGCGAGGACGAGGGCGCGTACCTGCCGCTGACGATCGACGTCCTGCGCATCACCGGCGGGGCGATCACCGAGATCGTCATCTTCCACGCCGACCAGTTCCCGCGGCTCGGGCTGCCGGAGCGCCTGCCGGCGGACGGCACGGAGTAGTCCCGGTGCGGACGCTCATGCTGCGCGGCGGCGCGCGGGTCGAGGTGGTCGCGGAGCAGTGGCACCACGCGTTCGGCGTCGTCACCCGCGGTCGGGTGCAGCTGGAGCTGCGCGACGGCGAGCCCGGTCCGGTCCTCGGACGCGCCGCCGGGTTCTGGCTCCGCGGCACCGGCGTCCGCGCCCTGCGCAACCCCGGCCGTCGCACGGCGCGGGTGCACATCGTCACCCCACCCTCGGTTACCAACGATGGAGGAACGCCATGACCAGCAGGAACGACATCGGGGTCGGCGCACGCCCGGCCTCGGGCCGCACCAGCCCCACCCACCGGTTCCGCGGGCTCGCCGGCGTCGGCCTCGTCGCCACGCTCGCGGCGATGGTGGCCACCACCCTCGCCGCCGCGCTCGCCCGGGCCGCGGGCGTCGACTTCCAGATCCCCGACGGCGGCGAGACGATCCCGTTGTCCGGGTTCGCCGTGGTGACCGGCTTCTTCTCGGTCGTGGGCGTGATCCTCGCGGTCGCCCTTCTCCGGTGGAGCGCTCACCCCGCCAACCGGTTCGTGGCGACGGCAGTGTCGCTGACCGTGATCTCGTTGGTCCCGCCCCTGCTCTCCGGGGCGGACGCCGCCACCGTCACCGCCCTGCTCGGGCTGCACCTCGTCCCGGCGGCGGTGATGATCCCCGCCCTGGCGCGGAGCCTCCGCACCCGGACCGATTGACGATCCGGCAGGGCACCTCGTCGACGAGGACCGGCCGGCCTCGGGCCGCCGCGCCGGCCATTTGTCCGGCATCTTGCAGGCTGCATCGTCAATGGTGGGAAATTCGAGCCGAACGGACCTTTGTCGGTGGATCGAAAGGACGATGGCGCGCGTTTCATCAACGACGCGCAGTAGTGAAACGTACCGTTTGAAATACCCGGTGCGTCAATTCATCTGTCCTTTCCGTCAGCTATTCACCAGGAGTGGTCATGCTACGCATGCGCACCATCACCGCCGGAGCGGCGCTGCTGGCAGCTCTCGCCGTCCCGTCGCCGGCGCTCGCCCGGCCATCGGTCCCGCTGCCGCCCGACCAGATCATGATCATCGATGTGGTCAACGCGAACGGCTCCGGCTGCCCGCTGGGCACGACGGCCGTCGCGGTGTCACCGGACAACACGGCCTTCACCATCACCTACAGCGAGTACACCGCCATGGTCGGACCGGAGGCCGGTGCGCTCGACTTCCGCAAGAACTGTCAGCTCGCCCTCGACATCAAGGTGCCGTCCGGATTCACCTTCGCGATCGCCAGCGCCGACTACCGCGGATTCGCCAAACTCGCCGCCGGCGCCACCGCCCTGGAAGCGGCCAACTACTACTTCCAGGGCAATTCCCAGACAGTCCGGCTGAAGCACCATTTCCGCGGGCCGATGGACAGTGACTGGCAGAAGACCGACACGGTGGGAATCGCCTCGCTGAGCTTCCTGCCCTGCGGTGAACGGCGCTATCTGAATATCAACACAGAATTGCGGGTCAGCGGCGGCTGGTCCGACACGAGCACGAAGACCAGCATCATCTCGATGGACTCCACCGACGCCGCGATCAACACCATCTACCGGGTGGCCTGGAAGCGCTGCCGGTAAACGCTGCAATACGCGAGATGCCGGCGGAGCCCGCCGGCATCTCAGCCGGCCGGCATCTCCTCGGCCGCGTGCGTCGGGCCGGCAGCACCTTGACCGGCTGCACCTTGACCGGCTGTACCGGGCCGGCTGTATCGGGCCGGCCGCGCCGGGCGCTCGGCTCAGGCTGGTTGGAGCGCGGCCTGGACGTCCGTCCAGCCCCGCAGCACCTCGCGGACGTCCGCCCGGCTCTCCTCCCGGACCGCCTGCTCGTGGGCCCGGGCCAGCACGTCGTCGATCAGCACCGGCCGGCCCCGGGCCGCCGCGGAGTCCACCGCCGCCTCCACCATGGCCAGGCTCAGCACGTTGCCGTGCACCTCGCCCATCGGTGTCACCCCGCTGTCCAGCGCCTCCGCGAAGACCCGCAGGGCGCCGCCGATCCCGGAGTACCGGCCCTCCGACGCGTCGACGGGTGGCCCGGCCGGGTCGTGGTCGCCGTCCCAGCGGGCCGTCCCGTGTTCCGCGCTGACCCGCCACTCGCCGTTCCACGAGGTCTCCGCGCCGGGGCTGCACCAGCTGCCGTGGTAGACGTACCGGGCGCCGGTGGTCATCTCGAAGACCGCGGCGGCGCAGGCGTCGCCGGCGTACCAGCTCCAGGGCGGGTTCCAGGTCTGGCAGGTGACCGCCACCGGGTCGGCGTCCAGCAGGAACCGGGCGGCGTCGAACGCGTGGATCGCCATGTCCACCAGCAGCGGTTGCGCCATCTGCTCCCGGAAGCCCCCGAAGCGCGGCGCCCGGTGGAAGTCGGTGCTGACCGCGTGGGCCGGGCCGAGCGCCTCGGTCATCGCCCGCAGCGTGAACAGCTGCGGGTTCCACCGCCGGGACTGGCTGACCATGAACAGTTGCCCGCTCACGTCGGCCGCCGCCACCAGCGACAGCGCCCGGGCCAGGGTGTCCGCGACCGGCTTCTCGCCGAGCACCGGCAGCCCGGCGAACAGGGCGGCGGTGGTGACGGCGTGGTGGGCCGCCGGGACGGTCACGTCGATCACGGCGTCCGCCCCGGTCGTGGCCGCGAGCGCGGTGACGTCGGTGCCGACCGGCAGCCCGGGCGCCGCCCGGCGGGCCGCCGCCAGGTCGAGGTCGACCACGCCGGCCAGCTGGACGCCCGGGTCGTCACGGACGGCTTCCAGCCAGGCCTGGCCCATCGCGCCGGCGCCGACCAGCAGCACCCGGATCATGCCGTCGGGCCGTGGTACGCGCGCCCCGCGAAGAACTCCCCGGTGTCGTACCGGAGCAGCTCGGGCAGCACCCGCTCCGGCCGGTCGCTGCGGGCCCAGCGCACCCCGTTGGCGATGACCCGGCGGATGTCCGGGTGGTGGTAGACCGGATAGTCCTGGTCGCCGGGCTTGAAGTAGAAGATCCGGCCGTGCCCGCGCCGCCAGGTGCAGCCGCTGCGGAACACCTCGCCGCCGCTGAACGAGCTGATGAAGATCAGTTCGTCCGGGGGCGGCACGTCGAAGTGCTCGCCGTACATCTCGTCCTCGGGCAGGACGATCGGGTGCGGCACGCCCTGCGCGATCGGGTGCGTCGGGTCGACCGTCCAGATCAGCTCGCGGTCGTGTGCGTTGCGCCAGCGCAGCGTGCAGGTGGTGCCCATCAGCCGGGTGAAGATCTTCGACCAGTGCCCGGAGTGCAGCACGACCAGCCCCATCCCGGACAGCACGTGCCGGTGCACCCGCTCGACCACCGCGTCGGCCACCTCGCCGTGCGCGGCGTGCCCCCACCAGGTCAGTACGTCGGTCGTGGCCAGCACGCCCTCGGTCAGCCCGTGCTCCGGCTCGTCCAGGGTGGCGGTCCGGACCGTCGCGTCCGCACCGAGGTGCTCCCGGATGCCGGCCGCGATGGTCTCGTGCATCCCGTCCGGGTACAGCCCGGCGACGTGCGCCTCGGTCTGCTCGTGGCGGTTCTCGCCCCATACGGTCACGCGGATCGGGTCCATGCTGCGTCCCTTCGGATAGCTCCGCCGATACGTATCGACGGTCGGCGGGCGGTGCCGGCGCGCCAGGGAGCGCGTCAGCCGGGGCGGGTGGTCCGGCGCCGGGTGAGCCGGGGAGCGACCAGGTCGACCTGGTCGGCCACCTCGGCCCGGTCCCGGTCGAGCAGCCGGAAGAGCGTGCGCATCGCCCGCCGGGAGACGTCGCGCGGCTCCAGCGAGACGTTGGTGACCGGCGGAGTCATGCCCTCGGCCAGTACGTCCGGGCAGAGCCCGACGACGGAGAGGTCCCGGCCGGGCAGCCAGCCGCGGGCGACCAGCGCGTGCAGCACGGGCTGCACCGCCTCAGCGTCATGCACCACCAGCCCGAGTCGCCCACCAGAACCCGGACCGCCGCCGCCCGCCAGCGCCCGGTCCAGGGCGGCAGCGAGCCCGCCCGCCCCCCGCTCCGGCCGCTCGGCGACCGTGCAGGCCACGCCGTGCGCTGCCGCCGCCGCGAGGGCCGCGCGGCGGAACCGGCCCACGAAGTTCACCTCGCGGGCCACCGTTTCCCTCGGGTGGCCGATCAGCACGATCCGGTCGTGCCCGGTTGCCGCCAGGTGGTCCACCGCGAGTCGGCCGGCCTGCTCGAAGTCGAGGTCCACGCAGGGCAGGCCGAGCGGATCGGCCGGCAGCCCGATCAGGATCACCGGGACCGGCAGCGCGGCCGCGACCGGGATGCGGGCGTCGTGTTCCTCGATGTCCATCAGCACGATGGCGTCGCACAGCGAGCGGGACGCCAGCCGGGTCAGCCCGGCCGAGCCCTCGTCCCGGGTCACCAGCAGGACGTCGTAGTCCTGCTCGCGGGCGCAGGTCGTGATGGTCTCGATGAACGGCAGCAGCCCGGCGGTGTCGGTGCCCGCCCCGAACGGCACCATCAGGCCGATGACCTGGGTGCGCTGGCTCTTCAGCGCGCGGGCGCCGGCGTTGGGCTGGAAGGCGAGCTCGGCGATCGCGGACTCCACCCGGCGGCGGGTCTCGGCGGAGATCGACCGGCGGCCGCTCAGCACGTACGAGACCGTGCTCTGGGAGACGCCCGCCAGGCGGGCCACGTCCCGGCTGGTGACCACGCACGCCGCCGATCGTCGATACGTATCGAATGCCTACCGCGAGCCTAACCACGGTCCCGCCCCGGGTTCAAGAGGTCGTCGCGACGCTCAGGTCGTTGGGTATCGGGGTCGTCGCTCACGGTCACCGTCGCGGATGTGGCAGTGATCCGACTCGCCCGCGGGTCCCCGCGACGGCCGCCGGGGCGACAGGACGGATTACCGTGCAGCGACCGGGTCCATCCGGACCGGATGTGAACGGAAGGGAAGTGCGCTCATGAAGGTGTGCGTCGTCGGAACCGGCTACGTGGGTCTCACCACCGGCGTCAGCCTGGCGTTTCTCGGCCACGACGTCACCTGCGTGGACCTCGACCAGGCCAAGGTCGACCTGCTCAGCGGGGGCCGTTCGCCGATCTACGAGCCGCACATGGACGCCCTGCTGGCCGACTCGGCGGAGCGGATGACCTTCACCACCGACTACAGCGTGGCGGTGCCCGGCGCGGACGTGGTGTTCATCGCCGTGCAGACCCCGTCGCTGCCGGACGGCAACCCGGACCTGAAGTACCTGCGCTCGGCCGCGGAGAGCGTCGGGCAGCACATCACCGGCGAGTTCACCGTCGTGATCAACAAGTCGACGGTGCCGATCGGCAGCAGCAACTGGGTCGACTCGATCCTGCGCGAGTCCTTCGAGCGCACCCACGAGCGGCGCACCGACGGCGAGTTCTCGGTCGCCTCGAACCCGGAGTTCCTGCGCCAGGGCGCGGCGATCCAGGACACCCTCTACCCGGACCGGATCGTGGTGGGCTCGGACAACCCGCGCAGCCTGGACGTGCTGAACCGGCTCTACCGGACCATCCTCAACCAGACGTTCACGCCGCCGACCTACCTGCCGCGCCCGGCGGAGCTCGGCGCCGTGCCGATGGTCTCGACCGACCTGGCCTCGGCCGAGCTGATCAAGTACGCCGCCAACGCGTTCCTGGCTCTCAAGATCAGTTTTGCGAACGAGATCGGCCAGCTCGCCGGCCGGGTCGGCGCGGACATCTCCCAGGTGACCCGGGGCATCGGCCTGGACACCCGGATCGGGTCGCGCTTCCTGCAGCCGGGCATCGGCTGGGGCGGCTCCTGCTTCGGCAAGGACACCGCGGCGCTGATCGCCACCGGCGCCGAGTATCACCACGCGATGCCGATCGTCACCGCGGCCCGCGAGGTCAACCAGCTGCAGCGCCGGCTGGTGGTGGACCGGCTGCTGAGCGAGCTGCGCATCCTGAAGGGCCGCAAGATCGGTCTGCTCGGGCTGGCGTTCAAGCCGAACACCGACGACATGCGCGACGCGCCGGCGCTGGACATCGCCCGGATGCTGATCGACCGCGGCGCCCGGATCCGGCTGCACGACCCGGTCGCCGCCGAGCGCTTCCGCCGCGAGCAGCCGGAGCTGGTGCCCTACCTCGCCGACACCGTCGAGGAGGTCTTCGACGACAGCGACGCGGTCGTGCTGGTCACCGAGTGGTCGGAGTACCTCGACCTGGACTGGGCGAAGTTCGCGGCCCTGATGCGCACCCCGGTGCTGCTGGACGGCCGGCACTGCCTGGACCCGGAACGCCTGACCAAGCTCGGCTACCGCTACCTGTCGGCCACCGGCCACTGACCCGCGGCCGGTCAGGGCAGGGCGGCCCGCCAGGCCTCGACCAGGCCGGCCTCCACCGGTACGTCCCACCGGCCGCCCGGGCGCACCGCGCTGCCGGTGTGAAAGGCATCCACCCCGGCCGACGCCACGTGCCGCTGCCGCAGCCCGCCTCCGGCCAGCACCCGGGGCGCCGAACCAGCCTCGGCGGTCAGCGTCGCGAGTCCTTCCTCGACGGTCGCCGGGCCGCCCGCGGTGAGCACGCAGTCCAGCCCGGGCAGCCCGGCCAGCGCCCGGCGGGCGGCCGTCCGGTCCGCGGCGTGGTCCAGCGCGCGGTGGAACGTCCACCGGCAGCCCTCGAGCGCGCCGAGCAGGGTCTTGACCGCCACCAGGTCCACCGCGCCGCGGGCGTCGAGGAAGCCCAGCACGAACTCGTCGGCGCCGGCCGCGCGCAGGTCCGCCGCCGCGTCCAGCAACGCGCCGGGGTCGCTCAGCGCGTACCCGTCCTCGGCCCGCAGCATCACCCGGACCGGCAGGTCGACCGCCGCCCGGACCGCCGCGAAGGTCGCGACCGCGGGGGTGAGCCCCTGCTGCCGCATGTCGGCGACCAGCTCGATCCGGTCGGCGCCGCCGGCGCGCGCGGCCCGCGCGTCCGCGGCGTCCAGCGCGATCACTTCCAAGATCGATTTCGGCACCGCGGCATCGTCGCACATCAGTCTGAACGGCTCTGCCGGACCGGCTCCACCATAGACGTTCTTCCCTGGAAGCCTTGACGGGATCTGAGCAATCTTGTTGAACTGTGTTTGCTCCTGGGTGGTAACACCGGCGCTCTCCGTGATGTCTCGCGCGGCCGAGTGCTGATGGCCGCTGCCCGCCCTCTTTCCCACCGAGAGGACCAAACGCATGAGCACATCCCGGACCGGCCGCCGGCTCACCGCCGTCGGCGCCGCCGCCCTCCTCGCGATAGGCACGCCCGGCGCCGCCCCGGCAGCCCCTTCCCCGGCCGTCCCCGCCCCGGCCGTCGCCGCCCGCATCCCGGCCGTCGCCGCGGTCGCCGCCCCGGCCGGCCCGGTCTGGCGCAAGGGCATCCCGCCGATCGCCACCCCGTGGACCGCCGAGGTCGGCCCGCGCAACGCCCTGCCCGAGTACCCCCGGCCGCAGCTGGTCCGCAGCCGCTGGCAGAACCTCAACGGCGTCTGGGAGTTCGGCAAGGCGGCCGTCGGGCAGGCCCCGCCGGTCGGCCAGGAGCTCACCGAGCGGGTGCTGGTGCCGTACCCGATCGAGTCGGCGCTGTCCGGCATCCAGCGCCACGAGGACCGGATGTTCTACCGCCGCGCCTTCACCGTGCCCACCGGCTGGCAGGTCGGCCGGGGGCAGCGGCTGGTGCTGCACTTCGGCGCGGTCGACTACGACGCCAAGGTCTGGGTCAACGGCACCCAGGTGGCCACCCACCGCGGCGGCTACGACAAGTTCGACGTCGACGTCACCGACGCGCTGACGGGCACCGGGCCGCAGGAGCTGATCGTCTGGGCCGAGGACCTCACCGACGCCACCGGCCAGCCGATCGGCAAGCAGCGCCGGGTCTCCGACCGGGGCATCTTCTACCAGGGCAGCTCGGGCATCTGGCGCACGGTGTGGATGGAGCCGGTGGCCGACTCCAGCATCTCCGGGCTGGTGACCACCCCGGACCTGGCGGCCTCGGCGCTGCGGCTCACCGCCGAGACGGTACGCGGTGAGGGCCTGACCGTGCAGGCCGTGGCGAAGGCGGGCGGCAAGGTGGTCGGCAAGGTCACCGGCGCCGCGGGTACGGAGCTCCTGGTCCCCGTGCCCAAGGCCAAGCTCTGGTCACCCGACAACCCCTACCTGTACGACCTCGAGGTCACGCTGCTGAACGGCCGCACCACCGTGGACACCGTCAAGTCGTACTTCGGCATGCGCGAGATCGGCACGAAGCCGGGCGCCGACGGCAAGCTGCGGATCACGCTGAACGGCAAGATCCTGTTCCACATGGCCACCCTGGACCAGGGCTTCTGGCCGGACGGGCTGAACACCGCGCCCACCGACGCCGGCCTGAAGTTCGACCTCCAGCAGCACAAGGACATGGGCTTCAACGCGGTCCGCAAGCACATCAAGGTCGAGCCCGACCGCTGGTTCTTCTGGGCCGACCGGCTGGGCCTGCTGGTCTGGCAGGACATGCCGGCGGCCAACACCGGCCCGATCCCGGCGGAGTGGCGCGCCCAGTTCGAGGCCGAGCTGCACGAGCTGGTCCGCGAGCACCGCAGCTGGACCTCGGTGGTCGCGTGGGTGCCGTTCAACGAGGGCTGGGGCGAGTGGGACCGCGCGGCCACCGGCCGGATCGCCGACGACGTCAAGAAGCAGGACCCGAGCCGGCTGGTCAACGCGCACAGCGGGGTGAACTGCTGCAACTCCAAGGGCGACTCCGGCCGGGGCGACGTCATCGACTTCCACCAGTACCTCGGCCCGGCCTCGCCGGCGCCGGACGGGACCCGGGTGTCGATCGACGGCGAGCACGGCGGCTTCGGCCTGAAGACCTCCAACCACATGTGGTTCGGCGACGGCCAGGCGTACGAGATGGAGCCGGACTCCGCCACGCTGACCCGCAAGTACGTGGAGAACCAGCGGGCGGTGCTCACCTCGGCGCAGGCGTGCGGGATCAGCGCGGCGATCTACACCCAGATCACCGACGTCGAGGGCGAGCTCAACGGCTTCTGGACCTACGACCGGCAGGTCGCCAAGATGGACCTCCGGCAGGTCCGGGCGATCAACCGGGAGATCATCGCCAAGGCCGACGGCACCGCGGGCGACCTGCCGCAGCCCGGCCCCGGCACGCCCGGCCTGACCGGCATCGCGTTCTACCCGCTGGACGGCACGGCCGAGGACGCGGCGGGCGACCACGACGCCACCCTGGTCGGCGGGCCCGGCTACGTCGACGCCAGGAACGGCCAGGGCGTCGAGCTGAACGGCTCCACGCAGTTCCTCGACACCGGCGCCCCGGTGCTGAACACCGCCTCGGACTACACCGCCTCGGCGTGGGTGAAGCTGGACAAGGCAGACGGCGCGTTCCAGACGATAGTCAGCCAGGACGGCCCGACCGTCAGCGACTTCTTCCTCCAGTACTCCGGCGCCGACCAGCGCTTCGCGATGAGCTTCGCGGGCGTCCGGGCGCTCGGCCCGGTCAAGCCGGAGGTGGGCCGCTGGTACCACCTGACCGGGGTCCGCGACAGCGTCCGCGGTGAGCTGCGGCTCTACGTCGACGGCGAACCGGCCGGCCGGACCGGCGCCTGCCTGCCGCAGGCGGCGCCGACCGGCAACACCGTGATCGGCCGCGGCAAGTTCGGCGGCAACCCGGTCGACTACCTCGACGGTACGGTCGACCAGGTCCACCTCTTCGACCGGGCACTGTCCGACACGGAGATCAAGGACCTGTACGCCTCGGGCAGGTAGCGCGACACGCGGCGGGCTCCCACCGGGGCCCGCCGCGTTCCTACCGGGTCCAGCGGTCGGCGGGCAGGCAGTCCGGCCCGGGGTCGCCGTAGACGACCCGGCCGGCCGGGTCGGCGTAGCACCGCGGGAAGTCCTCGCCGGCCGCGAACAGCCGGCGCCGGTCGATCTCGCGCCCCGCGGCGTCGTAGCTGACCAGCTCGGCGTCCCGGCGCACGTCGTCGGTGCGGCTGACCAGCCCGAAGGCGCCGTCCCGGAGCCGCGCCGTCGTCTTCCGGCCGGTGCCGTGCTCGAGCACCAGCCGGTCCACCCGGGCGCTGACCCGGCCGAGCACCGCCACCTGCCCGCCGGACGCCTCCGACGAGCTCAGGCTCAGGCGCTGGACCGGGCCCGGCAGCCACTCCCGGGACTCCCAGGCGCCGCTGGAGGAGCCGCCGGACACCTCCGCGCCGTCCTCGGCGGTCACTCCGCAGCCGTAGTAGCCGGCCCCGGTCAGGAACAGCACGGCGGTCTCGTTCCCGCGCCGGGCGGCGACCGCCACGTCGGCGGCCGTGATCGGGATCTGGTCCGGCGCCGTGCCCGCCGGGTACGAGGCGTGGTTCCACTGCACACACTGCCGGACGGCCTTGCGCAGTCCCTGGTCCAGCTCGCCCGGGCCCAGCGCGACGACCTGGGTGCGGTCCTCCTGGCGTACCTCCAGGGTCACGCCGGCCCCCACGACCAGGGTGACGGCCGCCGCGGCCGCGACCAGCAGCCGGCGCCGGGCCGATCGCGGTGCGGGCGCGGCGACCGCGGCGAGCAGCTCGGCGCGCATCCGCGCGGCCCGGGCCGGCGGCAGCTCCCGCTCGGCGGGGGTCTCGATCAGGTCGTTCATCGGTGGTCCTCCTTGTCGGTGGGGCCGAGCAGGGTGGCCAGCCGGGTCCGGGCGCGGCTCACCCGCGAGCGGACGGCGACCTCGGTGACTCCCAGCACAGCGGCGGCGTCGGGATAGGAGACGCCTGACCACAGGCAGAGCGCGACGGCCTCGCGCTCGGCGCGCGGCAGCTTCCGCACGGCGGCCAGCACCCGGCCCATCGCACGCTCGGCGTCCAGCCGCCCGGCCGCGTCGTCGGCCGGGTCCGGCACGTGCTCGCGGGGCATCCGGCCGAGCAGGGCCCGGCGGCGGCGCGCCGAGCGTCCCTCGGTGAGCGCCAGGTTGCCGGCCACCACGAGCAGCCAGGGGCGCGCCGTACCGTGGGTGAGCTGGACCTCTCCGCGCCTGCGCCAGGCCACCAGGAAGGTCGTCTGGGTGAGGTCCTCGGCCACGCTCCACGAGCCGCAGAGCCGGAAGGCATGGTTGTAGACGGCCCGCGAGTGCCGGTCGAAGAGGGTGCCGAAGGCGGCCTGCTCCCCGGCGGCCACCGCGGCCCACAGGTCCTGGTCGGTCGGCTCGGTCTGCGTCATCACACCCTGCTGTGTCCGCCCGGGCGGCATCTGTTGCAGCGGGTCCGCCCCGGACTGATGATGATCCTCGATGGGTCATCCCCGGGTCAGGAGGCGCCAGATGCTGTCCGCGCTCGACCGTCGTCATACCGAGGCACCGCCCGGCTTCAGCCGCTGGCTGATCCCCCCGGCCGCGCTCTCCGTGCACCTGTGCATCGGCCAGGTGTACGCGACCAGCGTCTACAAGAACTCCTTCGTCGCCCATTTCGACGCCGGCGCCACCTCGGTGGGCATCATCTTCAGCATCGCCATCGTGATGCTCGGGCTGTCCGCGGCGGTCGCCGGCACCTGGGTCGAGGCGAACGGGCCGCGCAAGGCCATGTTCGTCTCGGCCTGCTTCTGGGCGGCCGGCTTCCTGATCGGCGCGCTGGGCATCGGCACGAGACAGCTGTGGCTGGTCTATCTCGGCTACGGCTTCCTCGGCGGCATCGGCCTGGGCATCGGCTACATCTCGCCGGTCTCGACGCTGATCAAGTGGTTCCCGGACCGGCCCGGCCTGGCCACCGGCCTGGCGATCATGGGCTTCGGCGGCGGCGCGCTGATCGCCAGCCCGCTGTCGCGGCAGCTGCTGTCGTTCTACGACGCGGGCTACGACCCCGACGTGGCCACCTCGGTGGCCGGCGGCGGGGCGCTCGTGGCGCTGTTCCTGACGCTGGGCATCGGCTACTTCGTGGTGATGATGTTCGGGGTCGCGAACATCCGGGTGCCGGCCGAGGGCTGGCGGCCGGACGGCTGGGATCCCGCCTCGGTCCAGAAGAAGCCGTTGGTCACCACCGCCAGCGTCTCCGCGGCCAACGCGATCCGCACCCGGTCCTTCTGGCTGCTGTGGATCGTGCTGTTCTGCAACGTGACCGCGGGCATCGGCATCCTCGAGCAGGCCAGCCCGATGATCCAGGACTTCTTCCGGGACGCCGGCAGCAGGTCCGCCGTCGCGGTGGCCGCGGCGGCCGGTTTTGTCGGGGTGCTCTCGCTGTTCAACATGGCCGGCCGGTTCGTCTGGTCGTCGACCTCGGACCTGATCGGGCGCAAGCGCATCTATCTGGTCTATCTCGGCGTCGGGATGATCCTGTACGCGCTGCTGGCCTCCGTCGGTCACCTGGCCGTGGGGCTGTTCGTGCTGCTGGCCGGCGTGATCCTGTCGTTCTACGGCGGCGGGTTCGCCACGGTGCCGGCGTACCTGCGGGACCTGTTCGGCACGTACCAGGTGGGCGCGATCCACGGCCGGCTGCTGACCGCCTGGTCGGCCGCCGGGGTGGCCGGTCCGCTGATCGTCAACGGCTTCCTGGACGCCCAGGGCAAGCCGGGCACGCTCACCGCGTCGGCGTACCGGCCGGCGCTGTTCACCATGGTCGGGGTGCTGGCCGTCGGCTTCGTGGCGAACCTGCTCATCCGAGCGGTGCCGGACCGCTTCCACGAGCCCGAACCCGAGCCGGAGAAGGAGGCAGTGGCATGAAGACGTCCCCGGTACGGCTGATCCTGTCCTGGGCGCTCGTCGTGGTCTTCCTCGGCTACGGCGTGGTCCAGACCGCGATCACCGCCGCGAAGCTGTTCCAGTAGCGGCGGCCGCCCATCGGCGGTTCTGGATCGGCTCCACCGCCAGGACCGCCGCCACCGCCGCCGCGGCCACCCCGAGCACCAGGAGGTCGGTGGTCGCCCGGGCGGCGAGGACCACCCCGGCCACCGCGACCAGCGGCCGGGCGAAGGTGAACGGGCCGAGGATCAGCGCGGTGGCCAGGAACCGGCGGCGCCAGCTCAGCACCGCGTACCCGGCCAGGGCGGCGAGCACGACCGCACCGAACGGCAGGTACAGCGCGAGCGCGGCCCGGCCGGCGCGCTCGTACGCCTCCCACCGTTCCGGGCGGGCCGTGACATGGGCGCGGCGGGCCGACAGGACGCCGTCGTGGCGCGACACCGGCTCGCGCATCCGGGCCCGGTGGAAGACCCACGCGCCGAGCGTGGTCCAGGGACCCGGGTCGATGTCCCAGTGTGCGAATGCCGCGACTTCCAGGGCGCGCTGGGCGGCGAAGAAGCCCGGTAGGGCGGTCGCCGGCAGGTGGTGCAGCAGACCCGAGGAGATGACCACCGTGGCCCGGCCGTCGTCGCCGGCCACCCCCGGGGCGAGCGCGTCGCCGGCCACGAACCGGCAGCGCAGCCCCTCGGCCGCGGCCAGCTCCCCGGCCCGCTCGACCAGCGCCCGGTTCAGGTCGACGCCCACCAGCTCCACGCCCGGGCCCAGCACGCCGTACGCGGCCAGCCACCGCACCACGTAGCCGAGCCCGCAGCCGACATCGACCACCCGGATCGGTTCGCTGCCGCGCGATTGCCGGAAGCGCAGCACCCATTCGGCGACGCGGCGGGGGAGCTGGAGCTCCTCGCCGAGCCGCTGAAGTTCACAGTGGACGCGAATCTGCAGGGCGTCGATCTCGCCGGCGACGAGCACACCGTCGCGGGCCGGCAGCTTCCGGGCCAGGCGCGCGGCGCGGCGCTGCCCGCCCTTCTCGAGCTGGGCGATCACCGCTTCCCGGCGCACCGGCAGCCGCTCGCCGGAGACCGGGTCGGCGGCCCACAGCAGGTCCGTCAGCTCGTCCACAAAGATCATCATCGGCCGTCCGTCGAGAAAACCGCGAAAAGTTTCGCAGGCATTACGTATTGATGTCATGGGAGCGCTCCCATAGTCTGGGGCTCACGCGGAGGTCAGCGACAACGATCGATCCCCGCGCCGGAAGTTCGTTCCCCTCGGCACGCCTGCCCCGGGCGTCGCCATGTCTTCCAGGAGCGCTTGCGCATGAGTCCACGTCCCCACACGCTGGTGCGAGGCCTGACGGCCGCCACCGCGATCACCCTCCTCACCGGCGTCGGCATCGCCGTCGCCGCGCAGAACGCCAGCGCCGCCGCGGGCTGCCGGGTCAACTACACGGCCAACTCGTGGAGCACCGGGTTCACCGGCAACGTCCAGGTGACCAACCTCGGTGACCCGATCTCCAACGGCTGGACCCTGACCTGGGCCTTCGCGGGCAACCAGCGGATCACCCAGGGCTGGAGCGCCACCATCGCCCAGAGCGGGCAGAACGTCACCGCCACCAACCCGTCCTGGGCCGCCAGCCTGGGCACGAACGCGTCGGCGACGTTCGGTTTCAACGCCGACTACTCGGGCACGAACGCGAACCCGACCTCGTTCTCGCTCAACGGCACGGCCTGCACCGGTTCGGTTCCCACCACCCCGCCGACCACGCCGCCGACCACCCCGCCGACGACGCCGCCGACGAGCCCGCCCACGAGCCCGCCGACCAGCCCGCCGCCGGTCGGCACCAAGGCGGACAACCCCTACGCCGGGGCCAAGGGCTACGTGAACCCGGAGTGGAAGGCCAAGGCGGACGCCGAGCCCGGCGGCAGCCGGGTCTCCAGCAACCCGACCGCCGTCTGGCTGGACCGCATCGCGGCCATCGAGGGCACCACGGGCAGCAGCTCCAACGGCAGCATGGGCCTGGAGGACCACCTGGACGCGGCTCTCGCCCAGGGCGCCGGCTACATCCAGTTCGTCATCTACAACCTGCCCGGCCGGGACTGCTCGGCGCTCGCCTCCAACGGTGAGCTCGGCGTCAACGACCTGCCGCGCTACAAGAGCGAGTACATCGACCCGATCGCGGCGATCCAGTCCCGGGCGAAGTACGCCGGCCTGCGGATCATCAACGTCATCGAGATCGACTCGCTGCCGAACCTGATCACCAACACCAACGTCGCGACCTGCGCCACCATGAAGTCCAACGGTGGCTACGTGCAGGGTGTCGGCTACGCCCTGAACAAGCTGGGCGCGATCGGCAACGTCTACAACTACGTGGACGCGGCGCACCACGGCTGGATCGGCTGGGACACCAACTTCGGCCCGACCGCCGACATCATGCTGCAGGCCGCCCAGGCGTCCGGCAACGTGAAGAACGTGCACGGCTTCATCACCAACACGGCGAACTACTCGGCGCTGACCGAGCCGTACTTCACCATCAACTCCACGGTGAACGGCACCTCGGTGCGGCAGTCCAAGTGGGTCGACTGGAACTTCTACGTCGACGAGCTCTCGTTCGCCCAGGCGTTCCGCACCAAGCTGGTCTCGGTCGGCTTCGACTCGGGCATCGGCATGCTGATCGACACGTCCCGCAACGGCTGGGGCGGCGCCAACCGGCCCACCGGGCCCAGCACGGCCACCACCGTCGACGGCTTCGTCAACGGCTCCCGCATCGACCGCCGGATCCACGCCGGCAACTGGTGCAACCAGTCGGGCGCCGGCCTCGGCGAGCGCCCGAAGGCCGCACCGGCCTCCGGCATCGACGCCTACGTCTGGGTCAAGCCCCCGGGCGAGTCGGACGGCTCGAGCTCCCTGATCCCGAACAACGAGGGCAAGGGCTTCGACCGGATGTGTGACCCGACCTACACGGGCAACGAGCGCAACGGCAACAGCGCGACCGGTGCCCTGGCGAACGCGCCGATCTCCGGCGCCTGGTTCTCCGCTCAGTTCCGCGAGCTGATGGCCAACGCCTACCCCGCTCTCTGACCCTCTCCCAGACGGACGGCCCGGTCGGTTACCACCGACCGGGCCGTCCGGCCGTCCCCCCGCCGCACGCCGCGCGGCGCTAGCGTGTCCGCGTGGGCACCGACAGATGGGCGAGCTGGCTGCTCCGGCACCGCGACGGCGGCTCGGCGGGCCTGCGCGCGCAGTTCGCCCCACAGCTGACGGATTATCGCGACGGGGTCCTGGACCGCGCGACGATCACCCCCGGCGACACGGTGCTGGACGTGGGCACCGGCACCGGCCTGATCGGGCTCGGCGCGCTGGAGCGGGTGGGCCCGCACGGCCGGGTCATCTTCAGCGACGTCTCGCCGGCCCTGCTCGACGAGTGCCGCCGGCAGGCCGACCCGGACCGGTCCACATTCGTGCAGGCGGTGGCCGACGACCTCAGCCCGATCCCGGACACCTCGGTCGACGTGGTGACGACCCGCTCGGTGCTGATCTACGTGGCTCGCAAGCCGGCGGCGTTCGCGGAATTCCACCGGGTGCTGCGCCCCGGCGGCCGGCTGTCCATCTTCGAGCCGATCAACAGCTTCCCGGTCCGTACCGGAAGGAACACCGTGCTGGGCCTGGACCCGGCGCCGATCGCCGACCTGATCACGAAGATCCGCGCGGCCTACGCCGCGGCCGCGCCGGCGGCCGACCCGATGCTCGGCTTCGACGAGCGCGACCTGGTGCGCTGGGCGGACGAGGCGGGCTTCACGGGGGTACGGCTGGACTACCGCGCGGAGATCGAGGTGCCGGGGCTCCCGATCACGGACTGGGCGGCGGTGCGGCGCACGGCCCCCAACCCGCTGGTCCCGACGTACGGGAAGGTGCTCGACGCGGCGTTGACACCGGGGGAGCGGGAGCGCTTCGACGCCTACGTGGAGTCGCAGACGGCCGTACCGACCCGGCACACGATGGCGACGGCCTACCTGAGCGGGACCCGGGCCGGTTGAGGCCGCGCCTGCGGTCGCACTGAATAGGACTTTTCGGGTATATAGGGTGGGTTGGTGTGATTCGCTGACGCGCATGTGGATCTTCATCCGTCGGGGTGGCGGGGTGGTCGCGGCGCTTGCTCTCGTGGCGCTTGGGCCTGCGGCGGGTGCAGCGGCCGGGTCTGGGGCCGGGATGGCGGCCGGGTCTGGGGCCGGGGTGGCGGCCGGGTCTGGGGCCGGGATGGCGGCCGGGTCTGGCGTGGACGTCGTGCGGGCCACCGAGGCCGCGATCGTCCGTGCGGCAGGGCTGGTGCCCCGGACGCCCTCCGCGATGTCGGGTCCGGTGGTCGGTTCGGGTGCTGCGGAGGCCTGGGCGGTGCCGGGGCGGTCTGCCGGGACGTCGGGCCCGGAGGCGGGGTCGGGTGCCGCGGACCTGGGCCCGGTGCCATCTATCGGGGTGTCGGGTGTGGCGGTCGGTTCGGGTGCTGCGGAGGCCGGGCCGGTGCCGGGGCCGTCCGCCGGGATGTCCGGCCCGGGGTTGGCCGCTGTGCCGGTGCCTCGGCCGGGGCCGTCCGCCGGGATGTCCGGCTCGGGGTTGGCCGCTGTGCCGGTGCCTCGGCCGGGGCCGGCTGCCGGGATGTCCGGGCTGGTGCTTCGGCCGGGTGCGGCGGAGGCCGGGCCCGGGTCCGGGCTCACCGCCGTCGGCGGCGGTCATACCTGTGCCGTTGTGCGGTATGCCGATCTCTGGTGCTGGGGCGCCGGCGACCGGGGCCAGCTCGGTGTCGGCGGCGCCCGTGGATCCGCGCGGCCGATTCGGGTCAGCGCGAGCGGTGGGCTGGCCACGGCCGCCGGACTGCTCGCCGTGCACGCGGGCCGGGTGCACACCTGCGCGCTCACCCTGGAGTACGCCGTCATGGGGCTGGTCGCCTACTGCTGGGGCGGCAACGACGAGGGGCAGCTCGGGGACGGCAGCTTCGCCGACCGGGCGCGGCCCGCGCAGACCGCCGCCGGGGTGGTGCAGGTCGTCACCGGGGCCGAGCACACCTGCGTGCTGGCCGTCGAGCTGACCGTGTCCTGCTGGGGCCGCAACAACGCCGGTCAGCTGGGCCGGGGCACGCTGGGCACCAGCGAGGCCAACCCCGAGCAGGTGCCCGGGCTGGCCGGCATCGTCGACCTGGCCGCGGGGGACGACGCCACCTGCGCGCTCGACCAGGGCGGCAAGGTCTGGTGCTGGGGTTCCGACGCGGACGGCCTGCTCGGGGACGGCGGCGGGGCCGGTGCGCCCGCGTCCGGTCCGGTTGCGGTCCGGGGCGGGCCGTACACCGAGATCAGCCTCGGCGGCCGGCACGCCTGCGCGCTCGGGCCACGGGCCGCCGCGTACTGCTGGGGTGCCGGGGGCCGGGGGCAGCTCGGCCGGGCCGGGGACCGTTCCGCGCCGGGGCGGGTCGGTGGGCGGGCCTATGCCGGGTTGCGCGCCGGCGGCGACTCGACCTGCGGGATCACCACCGGCGGGGAGGCGTACTGCTGGGGAGCCAACGACGGCGGGCAGCTCGGCGTCGGTGACACCGCCGACCGGGCCCGGCCCGCCGCGGTCGACCGGACCCGGATCCACACCTCGACACCCGCCCGGCTGCTGCTCGGGCATCCGGCCCCGCTGCTCGCCGACCTCTCGGTCGGCGCCCGGCGCAGCTGCGGGGTGGACGCCTCGCTGGCCGTCTACTGCACCCGGGACGGCGTGCTCAGCGCCGTACCGTTGGCTCCGGGTCCGGCCACCGCCGTGCGGGCCGCAGCGAGGCCGGGTGGTCTGCGGGTCAGCTGGGCCGCACCGGCCGCGACCGGGGCCGACCGGATCGCCGCCTACGTGGCCGTGGCCTTCACCGGCCGGAGCCTCGACGAGGGCCGGACCTGCACCGCCCGGCCGGCCCACGCCTGCACGGTGACAGGCCTGACCGGCGGCAAGCGGTACACGGTGGTGGTGGCCGCGGTCAGTCACGGCGGGGTGTCGTTCAGCGCGCTGAGCCACGGCGTCCCGCGGGCCGCCGGCGCGGGGCTCCCGATCACCGGGCCGGGCCCGGTCGCGGCGTTCGGTGTTGCCCTGCTCACGGTCGGTGGGGCGTTGTTGCGGGGGTCCCGTTCGGTAGGCTGCCGCCACTGGTTCCGAGGTGCGGTTCCCTCCGGGCCCGGCGACGACGACGCGACGGCCTCGGTGACCCGGGCCGGGACGGGAGCGACGGATGGGTGAGATCGGCCTGCGCGCGGTGCGCGACGACGACCTCGACATGATCTACGACCAGATGCGCGATCCCGTCGCGGTGCGGATGGCCGCGTTCACGGCTGAGGACCCCGATGACCGGGCCGCCTTCGACGCGCACTTCGCGCGCCTGCGCAGCGACCCGGAGATCCTGATGTTCGCGGTCACGGTGGACGGCGAACTGGCCGGAACGACGGCCGCCTTCCCGATCGGCGACGACACCGAGATCACCTACTGGCTGGACCGCTCCTGGTGGGGGCGGGGCATCGCCACCCGCGCCGTGGAGCTGCTGGTCGACCTGGTGCCGGTGCGGCCGATCACGGCCCGGGCGGCCAGCGACAACGCCGGCTCGCTGGCGGTGCTGCGCAAGGTGGGCTTCCGGCCGGTCGGCAAGGAGATTGCGTACGCGACGGCCCGCGGCACGGAGATCGAGGAGACGGTGCTGCGCCTCGACGGGCCGTGACGGATGGATGCCGGTGCCCCACCGTGACGGCGGGACACCGGCATCCGGCCCCTCGGAAATGTCAGCGCGTCAAGAAGGTCAGCTCTTCTTGAAGAAGCGGTACACCGCCGTGTACGGCACCGCGGCCGTGGCGCCCGCGGTGCAGGCGGCAGCCGGTGCCACGCCGCCGACCGTGTCGAGGCGCTGGATGAAGGTGACGTCGCCGAAGACGCCGGGCCCGCGGCTGAGCTTGGCCGTGACCAGCAGCTGCGGGATGCTGTTCGGCGTGGCCGACGGCGCGGTCACCGGCGACATGCCCTCGACCAGCGAGCCGTCGTCGGGCGACTCCCAGCTCGGGCCACGGAAATGCAGCGCCGAGGCCGCCTTCACCGGGTTGAGGGTGATGCCGACGAGGGTCGCGGCCGGCTCGATCAGGGCCCACTTGGCATCCGTGCAGCCGTAGATCTGCACGCCCTTGGCCTTGAACACGGAGGTCAGCGCGTTGCCGGCCGGGGGAACCAGGTTCGCCGGCACGGTGCTGGCGCCACCGAGGAAGCGATCCGCCGCGGTGGCAGGGGTGGCTGGGGCGGGCTTGTCGTCCGCGAAGGAGACACCGGCGGAAATGCCGACGAGGGCCAGCGTGACCGCACCGACCCCGGCCGCGATCCGGACAGACTTGGTCTTCAAGAATCCTCCACAGTAGGGGTTTACGCCCGACCCACCCTAGGGCTACTGTCCGCGACGGTCTCTTAACTGCGGCCTAAGTCTTGCGCAGGTTTACCCCAGAGAGTTGTGGAGGAAGATCGCCTTCCGTTCCGGTGTGCTTTCGGTTGGCCGGGTCCGTGCAGTTGGCCGGGCTCGTGCAGTTGGCCGGGCTCGTGCAGTTGGCCGGGCTCGTGCAATTGGCCCGGCCTGTCTAGTTAGCCTGGTATGTGCGGTTGGCTGAGCTTTGTTCAGTTGGCCGGGTAGAAGCCTGTCGGGAGCTGGCTGCTGTGCTTCGGCGCCCGGCTGCGCATCCGCAACCGCAGCAGCAGGCCGACCCCGAGGAAGACCAGGATGCCGCCGACGATCAGGCCCGCGCCCAGCAGGCTCGGCGTCCCGCTGTCGCTGCCGGCGGCCGGCACTGCCGCGACGTCCTCCTCGGTGCTGGTGGGCTCCGGCTCGGCGGTCTCCTCGTCCGTCGCCGACTCCTCCGGCGCGGGGGAGGACTCGCTGGGCGACGGGCCGGCCTCGGGGCTCGGCGACTCCTCGGCCTCCTCGCCCGCCACCTGGCTGCGCGAGCTGGCCTCCTGCAGCAGGGTGCGGCCGGCGTTGAAAGCCTGCGCCCGGAAGGTGACCCGGCCCGAGTCGGCGTCCTCGTCGAAGCCGATCCGGTACCGCGCCGTCACGGTACGGCCACGGCACAGCTGGCCGGGGTCGAGCTGCACGTCGGTGATCCGGGCCGAGTCGTCGCCGGCGTTCTGCACCTGGATCGGGAAGTCGCCGTTGTCCTCGATCCGGGCCACCTCCACCTCGTCCAGGTCCGGTCCGTCCACCGCGATGAGCAGCGACCAGCGCACCTTTTGGCAGCGGTTCTGCTCGCTCGAGGCGACGACGGTGACCGTGCGCGCGCCGTCCCCGGCGGTGAAGGTCTCGGGCAGCTCGGTGATGTCCACCTGGAACCCCGGCTCGACGGCGGCGGCCCGCCCGGGCAGGATCAGGGTCGCGGCCCCGATGGTCAGAACGGCGGACAACAGAGCAGCGCGATGCCGCACAGCAATCATCTCCTCACGCAAAGGCGTCAACGAGCACGCACGTGAGGTAGTTCGGAGGAGCCGGGCGAAAGGTTCAGCCCGGACCGGGGATTCCACCGGGGATAACACTTTATTTTTGCCTTACCCCCAGGTTTCCAGGTCGTATCTCCCCAGGTCAGTGTCCTTCCGGGCGAGATCGGTAGCATGCTCGCGCAAACTTGCCCGCAAAGAACTTCCCGAACGTTCATCCGATCCCTCGCCGCACACGTAGATGGGGGAGGGCAGGAGACCGGCTTTCACGCACCGTGACGAAAGGCAGGCCGCCGGTAAACCGGCCCGACAGTAACGAGCGCGGGGCATCCCCCACGGATGCCGGCGTCCCGACCGCCCAGGACGGACGCCCTGCCGCTGCGGAGAACGAGGAGTTATGGCCCGGACGAAGATGAACCAGCGATCCGCCAGTCGTGTGGACGTCCCGATGAGCGCTACCGGCGGCCGAACACCGCCGTCGATGATCACCTTCGCGGTGCTCGGCGTCTCGATCATCGCCGCGATCTGGGCCGCCGCGATGCTCACCCCGGCGGGTCAGATGGGGTACGTGTACGTCTTCGCGTACACCGAGTTCTACGTGGGCGTCGTGTCGCTCGTGTCGCTCTCGATCACGATCATGGTGGGACTGGTCGCCACCGACCGGCTGGTCCTGTCGATCCGGCAGCGGGTGCTGCTGCAGTCCGCGCACCGCACCACCGGTGTCATCGCGGTCGTCGCCCTCTTCTTCCACGTCTGGACGAAGGTGGCGGTGGGCAAGGTCGGGGTGATGGCGGCGTTCGTGCCGTTCCTCGCGCCGTACAAGACGATGCTGATCGGCTTCGGCGTCCTCTCCGGCTACATCATGGTGATGGTGATGTGGACCGGTATCGCCCGGTCGCGCTTCATCGGCAAGGGCAAGCCGTGGATGTGGCGCGGCATCCACGCCATCTCGTACCTGATGTGGCCGATCGCCCTGCTGCACGGCCTCGGCGCCGGCCGTCCGGCCGCGGCCTGGGTCGTGGTCTCCTATATCCTGTGCATCTTGATGGTGCTCGTCGGCCTGGCCGTCCGCCTGTCGGTGCGGTTGAACCGCCGCAAGGACTTCGCGTCGCAGGCCGGCACCGGCACCGGCAAGATCCAGCCGGTCGGCAAGCTGGTCCCGACCACGACCCCGAGCATCAAGGGCCGGGGCAAGAGCCGCCGCGACGACGCGGTTGTCGCCGACGGGTCGGCAGCCCTGCAGACGTGGGCGCCCGCCGCCCGCGCCACGGGCGCGCCCCCGCTGGTCGAGACCCCCGCCAAGCCGGTCAGCGCCAAACCGGCCATGGTCGAGCCGGCCATGGCCGAGCCGGAGCCGGAACGCCGCCCGCGCCGCGGCGTCGACGACGAGGAGCGGGTCCGCCGCCGCCGCGACTTCGACGACGCGCCCACCCAGCGCTGGGAGTTCGAGGAGGACGAGCTGCCGGCGCCCCGCTCGCGCCGCTACGCCGAGGAGGACGCCCCGGCGCCCCGTCAGCGTCGCGCGGCCGCCGCCGAACGCTTCGACGAGCCGACCCGCGCCATGTCGCGCCGGGCGCTGGACGAAGGGCTGCGCAGCTACGAGGACGAGGACGAGGTGCCCGCGCCGCGCAGCCGCCGCCGGGCCGGCGACCCGTACGTGGAGGACGCCGCGCCGCGCTCGCGCCGCTACGCCGGCACCGAGTTCGAGGAGCCCCCGGCCCGGTCCCGCCGCTACGCCGGCACCGAGTTCGAGGAGGAGCCCGCGGTCCGCAGCCGGCGCTACGCCGACGAGGAAGACCTGCCGGCACCCCGCGGCCGGCGCATCGTCGAGGAAGACCTGCCGGCGCCCCGCAGCGGGCGCGTCGTCGAGGAGGAAGCGCCGCGTTCCCGGCGTTACGCCGCCGACGATGAGGTCCCGGCCCCGCGGCAGCGCCGTTACGTGGAGGACGACCGGTACGAGGAGGCGCCGCCACCGCGGCGGCGGTCCGGCCGCTACCCCGACGAGGAACCGCCGAGGCCGACGCGCTCCTCGCGGTACACCGATGAGAGCGAGACTGCGCCCCGGACCCGGCGCGACCGGGGCGCCGACGTCGACAGCGCCGACTCGGGACGGCACAGCCGCAGTGAGTTCGTGGACCTGGCCGGCGACCCGCGGGCCACGGTCGGCCCGGACCTGGAACCCGACGAGACGCCGACCCTGGTCGACATGGCGTCCCGCCGGGCCCGCCGGGCAACCCAGCAGGAACCCGCCCGAACGGCGAGCCGGGGGGCTCGCCGCGGCACCAAGGGCAGAGCGGACGAATCGGCTGACGACGTGTACTGGCGTCAGCTGCGAGGGGAAGCACAGTGACTGAACGCGCCACCGACCGGTACGCGCGCCGCGCAGCCGGCCACACCGCCGCCCGCGGTGGTGCCCCGGCTCTCGCTCCGGCCCGCTCCGGCCGGTCGCAGAGCGGGGCGCCGCGGGGCGGTGCTGCGCCGGTTCTTGCTTCGGTCCGTTCCGGCTGGCTGCGGAGTGGGGTGCCGGTTCTTGCTTCGGTCCGTTCCGGTCGGCTGCGGAGTGGGGTGCCGGTTCTTGCTTCGGTCCGTTCCGGTCGGCTGCGGAGTGGGGTGCCGGTTCTTGCTTCGGTCCGCTTCGGTCGGCTGCGGAGCGGGGCGTCGCGGTGAGCGCCGATCAGGTTCCCCCGGTCACCAGCATTGGGACGCCGCGGATCACGGCCGGCTTCGACGAGTACGGCCGCCTCGACCTGATTGCGCACCAGGAGGTGCACGGCGGCTTCGCGGCGCTGTCCAGCGGCGAGTTGATCGGCCTCGCCGACCGGATCGAGCTGCGGGGCCGCGGCGGCGCGGGCTTCCCGTTCGCTCGCAAGGTCCGCGCGGTGCTCGACTCCTGCCAGCGGCAGGACCTGCCGCCGGTGATCGTCGTCAACGCCACCGAGGGCGAGCCGCCGTCGTGGAAGGACAAGGCCGTGCTCACCCGCGGCCCGCACCTGATCCTCGACGGCGCGGCGCTGGCCGCCGCCGCGCTCGACGCCGAGGAGATCGTGATCGGCATCGCCGACGACGGCATCGGTCAGGAGTCGCTGGCCGCGGCCCTCGCCGAGCGGCGCATGCCGGTGCCGACCCGCATCGTCACCGTCCCGCACCGGTTCATCTCGGGCGAGGGCGGCGCGCTGGTCCGCGGCATCAACGGCGAGGCGCACATCCCGCCCGGCCGCAAGGTCCGCTCCAGCGACAACGGCGTCGGCGGGCTGCCCACCCTGCTCTCCAACGCCGAGACGTACTCGCAGCTCGCCATCGCGGCCCGCCTCGGCCCGTGGGAGTACAACGCGGTCGGCATCCCCGAGGAGCCCGGCACGGTCATGCTGACCGTGGGCGGCTCGGCCACCGCGCCCGCCGTGGTCGAAGCGCCGACCGGCACGCCCCTGATGGACGTGCTCACCATGTGCGGCGCCGACATCGGCCCCGGCCTGCTGGTGGGCGGCTACCACGGCAAGTGGATCACCGCCGAGGCGGCGAAGACGGTCACCATCTCCCGCAAGGGCTTCGCCAAGGTCGGCGGCACGCTCGGCGCCGGCATGTTGATCCCGATCGGCTCGTCGACGTGCCCGCTGGGCGAGGTCGCGCAGGTGACCCAGTACCTGGCCGGCGAGTCGGCGGGCCAGTGCGGCCCGTGCCGGCTGGGCCTGCCCGACCTGGCCCGCGCGGTGACCCTGGTCGCGCTCGGCGGCAGCGCGCTGGAGAACGTGCGCCAGGCGGCGGGCGTGGTCAAGGGCCGCGGCGCGTGCAGCCACCCCGACGGCACGGCGCGGTTTGCGCTCTCGGCGCTCGAGGTCTTCGCCCGCGACGTGGAGCTGCACGCCAATGGTGAGGGCTGCGGGAAGCAGGTGCGCGGAATCCTGCCGCTGCCGTACCACACGGATCAGGGCGCGCGGAAGCTCGCGGTGGACTGGTCCCGCTGCGACGGTCATGGCCTCTGCTCGGCGGTGGCACCGGAGATCATCCGCCTCGACGCGAACGGCTTCCCGGCGTTCCCACAGACGCCACTGCCGCCGTGGCTCGAGAACGGCGCCCGCAAAGCGGTCAACGTGTGCCCGGCGCTGGCGCTGCGGCTGACGGAGGCGGTCAAGAAGTGATCACTCCCAAGGTGTTGTCCGTGGTGATGGCTGGGGCGCTGGCGGTTGTGCTGGCCGGATGCGGGTCGACGGGCGCGCCGGTTGGCGCTCCACCTGCCGCCGCCCCGCCTGCCGCCGACCCGGCGGCTTCGGCGGTGGCTGGTGCTGTCGGGGGCGCTGCGGTGCCGGCGGCGTTGAAGTTCACGGGTACGACCGTGGACGGCAAAGCATTCGACGCGGCGACCATGGCGGGCAAGCCGACGATCCTGTGGTTCTGGGCGCCGTGGTGCGCGACCTGCGCGAGTGAGGCCATGTCGATCTCCGATCTGCAGGACGAGTACGCGGGTCGGCTGAACATCCTGGGCATCGCGGGCATGGGCGAGAACAAGGACATGCACGAGTTCGTGTCGGACCTGGAGGTGGGCACGGTGCCGCACCTGGACGACAAGCCGGGCAAGCTCTGGAAGAAGTTCGGCATCACGGAACAGAGCACCTACGTGATCCTGGACCGGGCGGGGCAGATCGTGACGACCAGTTATCTGGACGATCTGCAGCTGACCAACAAGGTCAAGTCGCTGGTGGCTTGAGCGGTGTTGGCCACGCTGCTGCTCGCCTTGACCGCGGGGATGCTGGGGGCGGTCAATCCTTGCGGGTTTGCTCTGCTGCCGGCTTATTTGTCGGTGCTGGTGGTGGGTGACCGGCCGCGGGGTTCGGGTGGGCGTGGATCTCCTGCTGGCTCCTCTTCTTCCTCGGCTGGCTTGCCATCCGCGGTCGGGTCGTCTCCCTCGGCAGGGCCATTGTCTTCGGTCGGGTCGTCTTCTTCGCCTGGGTCGTCTTCCTCGGGCGGGTCAGCTACGGCTGGCTTGCTTTCCTCGGCCGGGTCGCCCTCGCCTGCCGGATCAGCCTCTTCGGTGGGGCCGGCGGGCTTGCCCACCTTGTCGGGGTCGTCCTTTCCGTCTGGCGTGGCTTCCTCGTCCTCGTCTTCCTTGATGGACTCGTCGTCATTGACTGCCCGGGCCGCGGTCTCGCCCGGTGCCGTCGGCGGCGAGTCGCCGACGGCACTTGCTCCCGTCAGCCGGGCGTCGCGCTCTGCGGGCTCTCCTGGCGGTGACGCCGGCGATCCGCGGGCGACTCTTGCGGCCGTCAGCCCGGTGGCGCACGCTGCAGGCTCCCCGGGTGATGTGGCCGGCGATTCTCGGGCGACTCTTGGCGCCATCAGCCGGGCGCTGCGCTGCACTGTCGCCCTGACCGTCGGATACGTCGCGGTCTTCGGTGCGTTCGGGCTGGTGCTCGCCCCGCTGACCAGCCGGCTGCTGCCGCGGCTGCCCTGGCTCACGGTCGTCTTCGGGCTCGGTCTGCTGGCGATGGGCGTCTGGTTGCTCGCCGGGCGGTCACTGCCGTCGCCGGGCAAGGGCATGCGCGCGCCCCGCCTGACCGGCTCTTCCGCGTCGATGGTTCTCTTCGGCATGGCCTATGCCGTCGCGTCGCTCGGCTGTGCGATCGGACCGTTCCTTGCCATCGTCGTCTCCAGTCTGCGCGCCGGGTCGATCGCCGAGGGCGTCGCTCTGTTCGTCAGCTACGCGGCCGGGATGGGACTGGTCATCGGAGTGACCGCGCTGGCCGTCGCTCTGGTCCGGGTCTCCGCCGTGTCCCGGCTGCGCCGGGCGGCGGCTTTTGTGCCCCGGATCGGCGGTGCGGTGCTCGTCGTCGCCGGAGCGTATGTGGCCTACTACGGATGGTATGAGCTGCGTCTTGTCAAGGATCTGAGGACTTCCGGGCAGGATCCGGTAGTGAATCTTGCCTCGAATGTCCAGCGCGAGTTGAGTGGTGTGGTCGGACACCTCGGTGCGGGGTGGTTCGTGCTGTTGCTGACCGTCATGGTCCTGGCAGCGCTCCTCCTGTCCCGGCGCCGTCGTACCTCAGTGGGGAGTTGATCGTGGACACCGCGTACCGCGTGAGTCCACTGCGCCGGGGCGACCCGGAGCGCCTGGGCGAGTACTGGCTCACCGGCCGGCTCGGCTCGGGTGGGATGGGAGTCGTCTACCTGGCGACCGACCGCGACGACAACTTCGTCGCGATCAAGTTGGTGCACGCGACCCTGGTCAACGACCCGGAGTTCCGTGGCCGCTTCCGCAGCGAGGTGGAACGTGCCCGGCAGGTGCCGTCGTTCTGCACGGCCGAGGTGCTCGACGCGGACCTTGACCACAACCCGCCGTACCTGGTTGTCGAGTACGTCGACGGGCCGAGTCTGGGCGAGGTGGTGGAGGAACGCGGCCCGTTGCGCGAGGCGGCGCTGCACTCGCTGGCGGTCGGGGTGGCCACGGCGCTGACCGGCATCCACGGCGCCGGCGTGATCCACCGAGACCTGAAACCGGACAACGTGCTGCTCGCGCCCGGTAGCCCCAAGGTCATCGACTTCGGCATCGCCCGGGCCTTCGAGGCGACGAGCCAGCACACCCGCACGGACCAGATGGTGGGGACGGTCGCCTACATGGCACCCGAACGCTTCTCCTCCGAGCCGGGCACCCCGCTGACGGCGGCGGCGGACGTGTTCGCCTGGGGCTGTGTCGTCGCCTACGCCGGCACGGGCCAGACACCGTTCCACGGCGACTCGCCCCCGGCGACCGCGGCCCGGATCCTCACCCAGCCGCCCCACCTGAATGGGTTGCCGGAGTCGTTGCGGGAAATCGTCGCCCTCTCGCTGTCGAAGGACCCCGAGGAGCGGCCGACCGCCCGCGAACTGCTCGACATGCTGCTGGGCGACCGGCCGGGACCCCGCCTTGCCGCTCGTCAGCGAGCCACGGTGACCGGCGCGGCGCCCGTCCCGGTGTCGCCGGCAGCTGGCGGATATTTCGAGTCCGCAGACGAGCCCTACGACTCCTACACTTCTGCTGCGCCCCAGGAAGTCGACCGCTCCTATGGCCCCTCCTATGCCTCTGGTTCCTTCTCGACCGATCACGAGGTTGGGCGACCGCGTGGTCATCGGATGCTTGCCGTGCTTGCCATCCTGCTGGTGGTCGCCGGCGTCGCGACCGTGGCGCTCGTGCTGAACGCGCAGGGACGCGCCGGGAACCCGCTGACCACCGGATCGCAGCGCGGTGGTGGGGCCGCCGCCGGTGCCGAGCAGTCCCCGGAGCAGGGGGGTGGCGCACCCTTGCAGAACAGTGCGCCGCCGACGACCCCGGCCGACTATGCGAGCGACGACGAACTGCCCGGCGCCGATGCCACTCGCTCGCCGGTGGAGCCCGGCAGGGGCGAGCTGATCATCGAAGACGAGCTGACGCAGCCCGGCCAGTGGCTGGACAGCGAGATCCGCGAACAGAACGCGAACTGTTTCACCCGGGGCGTGATGCGCGTCGCGCGGGTGGACGCCGGCACCTACCAGTGCGTCGGCCCGGACGAATCGATCGTGGACGACTTCGGGGTGGAGGTGTCCACCGTGCTGCAGTCGGCGGGCAGCTGCGCTGCGATCTGGTTCCACTGGGATCCGAAGCGAGGCGGACAGGTGCTGCGGGTCTGTCAGGAGGAGATGTCGGTGGTCGCGGACACGCCGAACGACCGTGAGGTCTACGGACGGATCCCGCTGGACGAGCGGATCGAGCTGCGCCAGGCGACCCGAATCCACCTCGTGGTCCGCGACGGCCAGGCGCAGGTGTTCCGCGACGGCGACTTTGCGGGCGCGGTGCGGCTGCCGAAGGGCGGCCCGGACAAGGGCCAGGTGCTGCTCGGCATGAGCGTCGGAGCGGTCGACGCGGATCCGCCCTATGTGGTGACGTTCTCGAACGTGAAGATCCGGTCCTTCTGACACGGTCCGCCTCGCCTTCTCCGGTCTCTTGCGGCCGGCCGCCGTTCTCGTGATGCGTGGGTAGTCGTTGGTCGGGCCTCACGGTGGCGGGCCTGAGATGGTGTCCTCGGTGCCGCGTCGTCGGCGGACAAGGCGAGTGATCATCCACGCCGTGACGCCGCAGACCGTGCCGACGGCGAGCCCGGTGAAGAGGCTGCTCAGTACCGTCGCGCTGCGCAGCAGGACCTCCTCGGTCCCGGCCGGTAGCCGGCCTTCGAGGTTTCCGCCGAGCCGTGGTGGGTCTCCCGCCGAGCCGCGGCTCCAGAAGATGGTGTGCACCGCCGCGAGACAGATGCCGTAGATCCCGCCGGCGGCAAGCAGCGCGGGGAAGGGATTGCCGGCCAGCCGCACCGCCACGACGGCCCACAGAACGAGGGGCCGAACACCAGCAGGATGGTGACCGGGCCGTCCTCGGTCACGATGCCCAGGTCGTGCAGCACCGCTCTGGGCGCGGGGAGCAGGCCGAGCACCATGATGAGCCAGGCGGGGAGCCCGAGCCGGTGAGGTCTGTGCGTCATGACGGCGACGGTACGGAGCCCTCGGCGTGAGTGGATCCCGCAGGAAGCGACAAGAGGTGTCGCTTTCCGGCGTACACCCGGCCCGCAAGCCGCTCCTACGATCGGTGCGTGGACAGCACTCGGAGAAGGTGGGCGGACGCAGCCGTCGCAGTGGGCGTGGCTGCGGTGCTCGCCGTGGTCGTTTCGGCAGATCAGGGCGGCGGGGCCGGATTCGCCGCCTACCTGTGGGCCGCTGCCCTGGGCGCGCTGATGTTCTGGCGGCGCCGATATTCGCGCACGGTTCTCGCCCTGACGATCCTGGGCCTGTTCGTCTACTACGCGGAGGGGTTCCCGGCGATCGGGGTGGCGGTGCCTGTCGCCGCCGCGTTGTATGCGGCCGCCGAGGCCGGTCATCGCGCCGCGGCTGTCATCGGCGCCACGACGGTGCTCGCGGTGTCGGTCACGTTCCGGCTCCTGGAGGGCCAGGACTTCCGCTACGTCGTGCTCTACGAAGACGTCGGCCACGCGGCGCTGATGACCGCAGCGATCATGCTGGGGGAGCTGGTCCGGGCGCGCCGGCGCATCGACGCACTCACCGAGCAGCAGATCACCCTCGAGGCGGAACGGCGGCTCAGCGCGCACAAGCAGGTCCTGTCCCGGGACCTGCACGACTCGATCGGGCACACCCTGACCGTGGCGGCGATCCACACCAGCGTCGCCCAGCAGGAGGTCCGCCGGCATCCGGACGCGGCCGCGGCAGCGCTCGACCATGTTTCGGAGGCGTTGGCGCAGGCGCTCGACGAGCTGCGCGCCACCGTCCGGGAACTGCGCGCCGGCCCGCAGCCCTCGCTGCGAGACGTGGAGTCACTCGCCGAGACGGCCCGGGCGGCGGGCTTCCACGTGCGCACCCGGATCGAGCCGGTCGACGAACCCGAGGTGTCGGCCGCGGCATACAGGCTGGTGCAGGAGGCCGTCACCAACGCGTTACGGCACTCGGACGGCTGGCGGATCACGGTCGACGTATGGCACGCGAGCGACAAGCTGAACGTCCGGGTCGAGAACGACGGTGCGCCGGTTGCGGCGGCGGAGGACCATGCCGGTCTCACCGGTCTGCGTGAACGAGTCGGAGCGCTGGGCGGCCATCTCGACGCCGGCCCGGCAAAGCGCGGCTGGCACGTCAACGCGACACTCCCACTCGTCCGCCGCCGACCGCGGGTCGGCACCGCGCTGCTCGAAGTCGACGATGTCCAGGAGGCCAGCAGCTCGGCGCCGCAAGCCGGGTGGCCCACGGATCAGCCGGATGGCGGTGCATTTTCGGACGGCGGTGCACTTTCGGACGGCAGTGCACTTCCGCACGGCGGTGCACTTCCCGACAGCAGCGACCTTCCGGACGGCAGAGACCCTCACCAGGGCGCCGCTCTCCCGCACGGGAGCACCCGTGACTGACCGGACCATCCGCGTCGTCCTGGTCGACGACCAATCCCTGATCAGATCAGGTATCGCCACGCTGCTGGCCGGCGACGACGACAACACCGGCCGCTCCATCGAGGTCGTCGGCGAGGCTTCCGACGGTGCCGCGGCGCTGCCGCTGATCCGCCGCATCCGGCCGGACGTCGTCCTCATGGACATCCGCATGCCGGGGACCGACGGCATCGAAGCCACCCGGCAGATCCGCGCCGATCCCGTCTGCCGGGCGTCGGTTGTTCTCATGCTGACCACCTTCGACACCGACGAGGACGTGCTCGACGCCCTGCGAGCCGGCGCGGACGGCTATCTCCTCAAAGCCGCGGTGCCGTTCCGGCTGCGTGCGGCGGTTCGCGCCGCCGCGGACGGTGAGCCTGTTCTTTCGCCGGCGGTGGCTCGGCAGGTCATGGCCCACGCGGCCTCGACCGCTCGGCCGGAACCCGATCCTCGGCTGGAGCGCCTCACCGTGCGGGAGCGCGAGGTTCTGACCGCCTTGGCGCAGGGCGAGGACAACAGCACGGTGGCACGGGCTATGCGGCTGAGCCCGGAGACCGTGCGCACCTATGTCAGCCGTCTGCTGGCCAAGCTGGGGGCCACGAGCCGGGCGCAGCTCGTGGCCATCGCCCATCGCAGCGGCCTCTCGCGGCGGTGACCCACCGATGTGGACATTGCGAGGTTCTGCCCCGGACCGCCGGATTAAGCATTGGCTTAGGTTGCCGTTGACAGCTAGATCAGGTGGCTGCCCATACTGCGACATGCAGGTTCCGGCACCCTTCGAGTACGCACGCGCCACCTCCGTGGACGACGCCATCGGGCTCATGGAGCGCTACGGCGACACCGCCCGGCTGGTCGCCGGCGGACACAGTCTGCTGCCCATGATGAAGCTGCGGCTCGCCAACTTCGAGTACCTCATCGACATCAATGATCTTCGTGGTGAGCTCGGGTACATCGCCGTCGAGAGTGATCAGGTTCGCGTCGGGGCGCTCACCCGGCATCGTGAGCTGCTCGAGTCCGATGCGCTCGCCGCCGTGCTGCCGATCTTCCGCGATGCCGAGCGGGTCATCGCCGATCCCACGGTGCGCAACCGGGGGACCCTCGGCGGTTCGCTCTGCCAGGCCGACCCCTCCGAGGATCTGTCCGCTGTGTGCACGACGCTCGGCGCCAGTTGCGTGATCCGTGGCTCCGGCGGCACCCGGACGGTCACCATGGAGGACTTCCACCGCGGGCCGTACGAGACTGCGGTCGCCGACGGTGAGATTCTGCTGGAGATCCGTATCCCGGTTCGGGAGCGCGGCGGGAGCGCCTACGAGAAGGTTGAGCGCCGGGCTGGTGACTGGGCCGTGGTCTCCGCCGGCGCCGCTGTCTGGCTCGGCGCCGACGGTCTTGTCGCCGACGCCCGCGTCGGCCTCGCCGCGGTCGGCCCGAACACCACCGGCATCCCGGCGATCTCGGCCGCGCTGCGCGGCAACCCGCCGTCCGAGGAGTTGTACGCCCGGGCCGGCGAGATCGCCGCCGAGAGCTGTGAGCCCGTCACCGACCAGCGGGGCAGCGCCGACTACAAGCGCCACCTCGCCAAAGAGCTCACCGTCCGTACCCTGCGCCGCGCCGTGGCGCGCATCGCCGAGAGAGGCTGAGCATGCAGGTCTCGATGACCGTCAACGACGTCGAAGTCACCGAGGAGATCGAGGGGCGGCTGCTGCTCGTGCACTTCCTGCGCGACCATCTCGGGCTCACCGGCACCCACTGGGGCTGCGACACCAGCAACTGCGGCACCTGCGTGGTCTGGCTCGACGGCGAGCCCGTCAAGTCGTGCACCGTGCTCGCCGCGATGGCCGGCGGCCACGAGGTCCGTACCGTGGAGGGCCTGGCGAAGGACGGCAAGCTCGACCCGGTCCAGGAGGGTTTCATCCAGTGCCACGGGCTGCAGTGCGGTTTCTGCACGCCCGGAATGCTGATGACGGCTCGCGCCCTGCTCGACCGCAACCCCGATCCCACCGAGTCCGAGATCCGCGAGGCCATCTCCGGGCAGATCTGCCGGTGCACGGGCTACGCGTCGATCATCCGGTCGGTGCGCTGGGCGTCGGTCCACGAAGCGGCCGAGGCCCAGGGGGCGCCGCAGGCTCAGGAGGTGTCGTCATGACCGCCGTGCAGGACGCCGGCCGGCTCACCACGTTCGAGGACAACGACCAGAAGCCCGTCGGGCACGGCCGGATGCTGCGCAAGGAAGATCCGCGGCTGGTCCGGGGCCGGGGGCGCTTCACCGATGACATCCGGCTGCCCGGGATGCTGCACCTGGCCATCCTGCGCTCACCGTTCGCGCACGCCCGGATCGTCAGCATCGACACGTCCGCCGCCGCGGCACTGCCCAAGGTCAAGGCCGTCGTGACCGGCGCCGACCTGGCCGCGCAGGGGCTGGCCTGGATGCCGACGCTCTCCAACGACGTGCAGGCCGTGCTCGCCACCGACAAGGTCCGTTTCCAGGGCCAGGAGGTCGCGTTCGTCGTCGCCGAGGACCGGTATGCGGCCCGCGACGCCCTCGAGCTCATCGACGTCGAGTACGACGTGCTCTACCCGGTCATCGACGTGCGGCAGGCGCTCGCGCCGGGCGCCCCGGTGATCCGCGACGACCTCGACGGCAAGGACAACAACCACTGTTTCGACTGGGAGACCGGCGACAAGGCCGCCACCGAGGCGGTGTTCGCCGCCGCTGACGTGGTCGTCAGCCAGGACATCGTCTACCCGCGGGTGCACCCGGCGCCGATGGAGACGTGCGGCGCGGTCGCCGACTACGACGCCGTCGAGGGCAAGCTCAAGCTCTGGTCGACCACCCAGGCCCCGCATGCCCACCGCACGCTCTACGCGATCGTCGCCGGCCTGCCCGAGCACAAGATCCAGGTGATCTCGCCGGACATCGGTGGTGGCTTCGGCAACAAGGTCCCGATCTATCCCGGCTATGTCTGCGCCATCGTCGCCTCGATCGTCACCGGCAAGCCGGTGAAATGGATGGAGGATCGCTCCGAGAACCTGATCAGCACCGGCTTCGCCCGCGACTACATCATGCGCGGCGAGATCGCCGCGACCCGCGACGGCAAGATCCTCGGCATCCGCACGGATGTGCTCGCGGACCACGGCGCCTTCAACGGTACGGCCGCGCCGGTCAAGTATCCGGCCGGCTTCTTCGGTGTCTTCACCGGCAGTTACGACATCGAGGCCGCGTACTGCTCGATGACGGCCGTGTACACCAACAAGGCCCCCGGCGGCGTCGCGTACGCGTGCTCGTTCCGGATCACCGAGGCCGTCTACCTGGTCGAGCGGATCGTCGACTGTCTCGCCGCCGAGCTGGGCATGGACCCCGCCGAGCTGCGCCTGAAGAACTTCATCAAGCCCGAGCAGTTCCCGTACACGACCAAGACCGGCTGGGTCTACGACTCCGGCGACTACGAGCCGACCATGCGCCTGGCCATGGACATGGCCGGCTACGCCGAGCTGCGCAAGGAGCAGGCGGAGAAGCGGGCCCTCGGCGAGCTGATGGGCATCGGCATCGCCTTCTTCACCGAGGCCGTCGGCGCGGGACCGCGCAAGGACATGGACATCCTCGGGCTGGGCATGGCGGACGGCTGCGAGCTGCGGGTGCATCCGACCGGCAAGGCAGTGGTACGCCTGAGCGTGCAGTCCCAGGGCCAGGGCCACGAGACGACGTTCGCGCAGATCGTGGCGGAGGAGATCGGCATCCCGCCCGCCGACATCGACGTGGTGCACGGCGACACCGACAACACGCCGTTCGGGCTGGGCACGTACGGCAGCCGGTCCACCCCGGTGTCCGGGGCCGCCGCCGCGCTGGTCGCGCGCAAGGTCCGCGACAAGGCGCGGCTGATCGCCTCGGCGATGCTCGAGGTCTCCGTGGCCGACCTCGAATGGCAGAAGGGGTCCTTCCAGGTCAAGGGCGACCCCGGCAAGTCCGTCACCATCCAGGACATCGCCATGCGCGCGCACGGCGCCGGCGACCTGCCCGAGGGCATGGAGGGCGGGCTCGAGGCGCAGATCTGCTATAACCCGTCGAACCTGACCTACCCGCACGGCGCCTACATCTGCGTGGTCGACATCGACCCGGGGACGGCGCAGGTCAAGGTGCGCCGGTTCATCGCGGTCGACGACTGCGGCACCCGGATCAACCCGATGATCATCGAGGGTCAGGTGCACGGCGGGCTCACCGACGGCGTCGGCATGGCGCTGATGGAGATGATCGCCTTCGACGAGGACGGCAACTGCCTCGGCGCGTCGCTGATGGACTACCTGATCCCCACCGCTCTTGAGGTGCCCGACTGGGAGACCGGCTTCACGGTCACCCCGTCGCCGCACCACCCGATCGGCGCCAAGGGCGTCGGCGAGTCCGCCACCGTCGGCTCACCACCCGCCATCGTCAACGCCGTGGTGGACGCGCTCGCGCCCTTCGGCGTCCGCCATGCCGACATGCCGCTCACCCCGTCCCGGGTCTGGGACGCGATGCGCGGCGTGCCGCAACCGCCGATCTGAGGTGCGTCATGACCGCCCGCACCGAACCACGCCCGACCAATGCCGATGACGGCCGTGCCGGTGCGGGCGGGATGGGCATGACGAGGGAGGCTCGGCCATGAGTGTCTGGGTTGAACCGCACATGGCTGATGCCGACGACGGCCGTGCCGGTGCGGGCGGGATGGGCATGACGAGGGAGGCTCGGCCATGAGCATCTGCGTTGGACCGTGCCTGGCTCACGCCGATGAGGGCCGAGAGGGCATGACCAGGGAGGCCCAGCAATGACCGACATCGCCGAACGCGCCCGGACGCTGACGCAGCAGCGGCGTCCGTTCGTGCACGCCACCGTTGTGCGTGCGCAGGAGCCGACCTCGGCGCGTGCGGGAGACGCGGCCGTCATTCTCGACGACGGTTCCATCGAGGGCTTCGTCGGCGGGCAGTGCGCGGAGAGTTCCGTGCGTTCCGCCGCGCTCGACACGTTGCGGGACGGTCAGACGCTGCTGCTCCGGGTGCTGCCGGACAGCTCTGCCGACTTCCCGGAGACGCCGGGCGCGCTGGTCGTGGTGAACCCGTGCCACTCCGGCGGCGCGATCGAGATCTTTCTGCGGCCGGTGCTGCCCGCGCCGGTGCTGCGGCTGGTCGGTAGCACGCCGATCAGCGATGCGGTGGCGACGCTGGCCGGCTTCCTCGACCTCGAGGTGGTCCGCGGCGAGAGCTTCGAGGGTGCGACCGCTGCCGTGGTGGCGGGGCTCGGCAAGGGGGAGGAAGCGGCGATCCGGCAGGCGCTGGACGCCGGGGTGGGCTTCATCGCCCTGGTGGCCAGCCGTCGGCGCGGCGCGGCGGTGCTTGACGGCCTCGGGCTGAGCGACGAGGAGCGGGCTCGCGTGCACACTCCGGCCGGTGTGGACATCGGGGCGCGTACCCCGCAGGAGATCGCCCTGTCGATCATGGCGGAGGTGGTCCGCGCGATCCGGGTCGACGGCCTGGCCGCGCCCGTCGGCGGGCAGCCGCCTGCGGCGCCGCCGACGGCGATCGACCCGATCTGCGGCATGACGGTCGTGATCGGACCGGATGCGATCGCGGCCGGAGGCCACTACTTCTGCGGTACGGGCTGCCGGACCGCATTCCTCGCGCGGGCCTGATCGTGTTCGTGTGCGGCATCGTCCTCGCGGCGGGCAACTCGGCTCGTTTCCGGGCTTCGTCCGACGGCTCGGATGCCACGACCGGTGCCGGTCAGGGAACGGGGCGCGCGGGTGCCGGCGAGGGAACGGGGCGCGCAGGCGCCGGCGGGCTCGTCGAGACGAAGCAGTTGTTGCCCTATCGGGGGCGGACGTTGCTTGATGCCGCGCTCGACACTGCGCGGGCCTGTGCGTTTGACCAGCGGATTGTCACGCTCGGCGGGTCGGGTGCCGCGGTGCGGGCGCGAGTTGATCTCAACGGGTTCACCGTTGTTGACGTGCCTGCCGCCGGCAGCGGATGCGGTGCCTCGGTGCGGACTGCGGCCGGCACGGTTGATCCGCGGGCCGACGGGCTGGTGTTGCTGCTGGGGGATCAGCCGCAGGTGCGGGCGGCCTCGGTCGCCGCGCTGATCGCTGCCGCCGGGGACAGTTCGATCGGTGTCTGTCGTTACGGCGATGGGCTGGGGCATCCGTTCTGGTTCCGGCGGGAGGTGTTCGCCGCGTTGCGGGAGTTGCACGGTGACAAGGCGGTGTGGAAGTTGCTGCACTCCGGGGACTTCGCGGTCACCGAGGTGCCGGTCGACGGGCCGGTGCCCATCGATGTCGACACGCCAGCGGACTACCGGCGGCTCCTGGCCGGAGATCACCTTGTCGGCTGATCACGACCTCACCGGACTGTTCAGCGGGCCGGACGAGGTTCGGCAGCGGCTCGACCGGGTTGACTATCTCGTCGACGACGGGCTGGCCATGGCGCTCTTCCTGGCGTTGCGGCTGGGACGGCCGTTGCTGCTCGAGGGTGAGCCCGGCGTCGGCAAGACCGCTGCGGCCAAGGCGCTCGCCCGGGTGCTCGGCACGGCGCTCATCCGGCTGCAGTGCTACGAGGGTCTCGGCGTACCGGAAGCGCTTTATGAATGGAACCACCAGCGGCAGCTGCTGGCCATCCGGCTCGCGGAGGCCCGGTCGGAGAAGCTCGGCGAGGCGGATCTGTTCACCGCCGACTTCCTGCTCGAACGGCCGATCCTGCGGGCCGTGCGCGATGCCGGGCCGGTGCCGCCCGTGCTGCTCATCGACGAGATCGACCGGGCCGACGACGAGTTCGAGGCGCTGCTGTTCGAGTTCCTCGGCGAGGCCGCGATCACCATTCCCGAGCTGGGCACGTTCACCGCCGCGCGGCCGCCGATCGTGGTGCTGACCTCGAACCGCAGCCGCGAGTTGCACGATGCGCTGCGCCGGCGTTGCCTGTATCACTGGATCGACTACCCGTCGGCCGTCCGCGCGGCGGAGATCCTGCGCCGCACGGTGCCCGGCGCGGACGCGGCGCTGATCAACGCCGCCACGGCGTTCGTCGGCCGGGTCCGCGGCCTTGATCTCGACAAGTCGCCGGGGATGGCCGAGACGATCGACTGGGTCGGCGCGCTGTCGGCGCTGGGCGTCACCGACCTGGTCCCTGACCAGGTGGTCCGCACGCTCGGCGCGATCGCGAAGACCCCCGACGACCGTGATCTGATCACGGCGGCCCTCGCGGCCGGACCCCAGGAAAGGTAACCATGAAGATCACCAACGAGTTCACGGTGCACACGCCGATCGAGCGGGCCTGGGCGGTGCTGACCGACCTCGAGGGCATCGCGCCGTGCCTGCCGGGCGCGCAGCTCACCGGGATCGACGGGGACACCTACTCCGGCAAGGTGAAGGTCAAGGTCGGCCCGGTGGTGTCGGACTTCGCGGGTACGGCCCGGTTCGTCGAGAAGGACGACCAGGCCCGGCGCGCGGTGATCGACGCGAAGGGGCGCGACTCCCGATCGGCGGGCAACGCGGCGGCGTTGGTGACGGCGCAACTGCGCGCGGACGGCGACCGGACGCTGGTCAACGTGGACACCGACCTGAAGATCTCCGGGAAGCTGGCCCAGTTCGGCAGCGGGATGATCAAGGAGGTGTCGGGGAAGCTGCTGGGTCAGTTCGTCGCCAACCTGGAGGCCAAACTCGCGGCCGAGCCTGCTGCTGGAACGCCTGCGGTGGGTGTGCCGACGGCTGGGGTGACTCCGGGTGGTTCGGGCGGCACGCCTTTGCGCGCTGCGGCTCCGGCTGCGGTTGGTGGGTCTGCGTCGAGCAGCGGGTCGGCAGCAGGTGGCGCGTCGGAAACGGATGGTGGGTCCGCGCTGACGGCCGGCTCCGCGGGGGGCATCGGCTCCGCATCGGGATCCGGCTCTGCGCCGGCCGGCGGAGCGGCGTCAGGCGGCGGATCGGACTCGGATAGTGGAAGCGGGTCTGGTGGCGGGAGTGTGGCCGGGGACAGGCAGTCCGCCACGACCGGTTCCGGCGGCGGCGGCGAGGATTCCGAGGGTGCCGGGCCGCTCGGCGCGGGCACGGTTACCGCTGGTGATCCTGGGGTGGCGCAGACTCCGTCCGAGACCCCGGCGACCGCGTTCGATGTGGCTGCTTCGGCCAGCTCTGTGCACGGTTCCGCGCTGCATGTTGTGCCTGAGCAGGACAGTTCCGGCTCTTCGTCGACCGGTGACGGTGATGGTGCTCTGCGTGAGGAGCCGGAGGCGCTTGATCTGCTTGCGCTTGCCGGGGGTTCGGTTTACAAGCGGTTGATTCCGGTCGGGATCGGGGCCGTGGTGGTTGCGGCCGTGATCGTCTGGTTTGTTGCCCGGCGGTGAGGTGGTGCTGCGGGGTGTCGACCGGGCTGCTTTTGCGGTGGGGCTCGGTGGGCGGTTGCGGCGGGCCGGGGTGCCGGTCGGGTTGACCGATGTGGACGATTTTGTCCGGGCGCTTGGGGTGTGTCCGCCGCGGTCGCGGGATGAGCTTTACTGGTCCGCGCGGGTCAGTTTGGTGCGGCGGCAGGCCGACCTTGCCGCTTTTGAGCGGGTCTTTCGCGGGGTTTTTGACGATGCCGTGATCGTTGCGCCGCGTCGGGGGGCCGGGCCTCGGGGGGATTCCTTCGTGTCGTTGCCTGCTTCCGAGGGTTCGCCTGACGGGGGTGGGTTGCCGTGGGCGACGTTGCCGCCGGTTGTCGGGGACGCCGAGGAGGCCGGGGCCGAGCGGAGTGTGCCCGAGCGGCGGCCCAGCGGTCTTGCCGGGCTGGCCGACCGGCCGTTCGAGGAGCTTGATGCCGCGCAGGTCGCGGCGCTGGGGGAGCGGTTGCGGGCGGCCGACTGGCCGTCGCGGCGGACCCGGCGGGCGCGGATCGGGGCTTCCGGGCGGCGGATCGCGTTGCGGCCCACGTTGACCCGGGCCCGGCGGACCGGCTGGGAGCCCGTTGCCCTCGTCCGGTCGCGGCCTGAGCGCCGGCCGCGGCGGGTGGTGCTGCTCTGTGATGTCAGCCAGTCCATGCAGGCTCAGGCCACCGCCTACCTGCATCTCATGCGGGCCTTCGCGACCGTTGCCGACGCGGAGGTGTTCGCCTTCGCGACCACGTTGACCCGGCTGACCGTGGTGCTGCGGCACACCTCGGCGGTGGCCGCGGTCGAGCGCGCCGGGGAGATCGTCACCGACCGGTTCGGGGGCACTCGGATCGCTACCAACCTGCGGGCGTTGCTGGCCTCGCATCACGGCAACGCGGTTCGGGGTGCTGTCGTGGTGATCGGCTCCGACGGGTGGGACAGCGATCCGCCGGCTGAGCTGGCGGCGGTTCTGGCCCGGTTGCGGCGGCGGGCGTACCGGATCATCTGGATGAATCCGCGGGCCGGGGTGGCCGGGTTCGCGCCGCAGGTCGGGGCGATGGCGGCGGCTCTGCCCTTCTGCGATCGGTTGGTGCCGGCCGGGACGTTCGATGATCTGGCGCAGGTCGCTGTGGAGATCGCTGAGTGTGCGAGGACGCGTGTGTGACGAGGTGTCGGCCGGCTGAGGCGACACGCCTGAGCGAGGAGGGCGAGCCCGCCCGGACCCCTCAGCTCCACAGGGTCACGTGCACCGACGGGCGGAAGTGGCCCACCGTCACCCCGGCCCCCCGCATCATCGCCTGGATCGCCCTCGGCGTCGCCGCGAACCTGCTCAACTCCGCCGCCGCCGACGGCCCTGCCTGGCCGATCAGCATCAGCGAGTGCCACACCGCGTCCACTGTCACCTGCTGCCCCGTCACGTGCACCAGATGGCCGTGCGCCACGTCCTGTGCCACCGTGAACGACAGCCCGGCCGCCACGCCCTTTCCCCGCTTCGCCTCCTCCAGCGCCGCCGCGTGGCTCTGGAAGATCTGCTGCCTGCTCTCCGGCACGCCCAGGCGGCGCAGCATCGCCGGCACCGCCCCCGCCGTCGCTGCCGCCGACGGGCCCAGCAGCCAGGTCTGGTCGCGGAGCTGGTGCGGGCCCGCCGTCACCCCGGCCAGGGGGTGGGTCGGGCCGACCACCAGGACGATCCGGTAGTTCATCACCGGGCGGACGGTCAGCGCCGGGTCGATCGCGGCCGGCTGGGGGCCGATCGCCACGTCCACCGTGCGGGTCAGCAGCAGCGATTCGAACTGGGCCGGGTTGCAGACGCTCAGCTCCACGTCCAGGTCCGCCGAGCGTTTCGCGAACAGTTCGATCAGCCCGGGTGCCGCGTGCTCGGCGAACAGGCTTGACGCCGCCACCCGCAGCAGCCTTCTGCCCCGGCCGGCCGCGCTGACCTCGAGCACCGTGCGGTCCTGGAGGCCGAGCAGTTCCGTCGCGCGGCTGGCCAGGCGCAGTCCGCCCGGCGTGAACGCCAGGCCGGCCGCCGTCCGGGAGAACAGCGGGTCGCCGAGTTCGCGGCGGAGCTGGCCGATGTGCAGGGAGACCGCCGATTCGGAGACCTCCAACTGGGCGGCTGCCCGCTTGACGGAGCCTAGTCGCACGACGGCGGAGTACGCCCTCAGCTGCGTGGGCGTCATGCGCGCGCTTCCATGCCGGTAAATCTAGCCCGCGGTCCGCCGGCCGGTGGCCCCGGTTGATCTGTCCCGGCGGAGGCGATCTGTGTCGGTTAGGCGGCAACCGGTGGACGGGTGTTCGCAGGCGATGACATCGCCCGATAGGGTGACCTTTCCTGTCGGGGGATGGGGCGGCGTCGGCCGCCGGGGGCGTAGGAGTAAACGGCATGTCGGACGAGCGGACCACCCCGCTGCGCCCGCGTGATCCCCGCCGGCTCGGCCCCTACGAGTTGCTCAGCCGGCTCGGCGAGGGTGGCATGGGCACCGTCTACCTGGCTCGCAGTGCCGCCGGGGTGCTGGTCGCGGTCAAGATGGTGCGTGCCGACCTGGCTCCCGACGACGCTTTCCGGCGCCGGTTCCGCAGCGAGGTCAACCGGGTGCGGCAGGTGCCGCCCTTCTGCACCGCCGAGGTGCTCGACGCCGACCCCGACCATGAGCAGCCCTACCTGGTCGTCGAGTACGTCGACGGGCCGAGCCTCGCCGAGGTCGTCGAGAGCCGCGGGCCGCTCACCGCCGCCAATCTGCACAGTGTCGCGATCGGCGTGGCCACCGCCCTGACCGCCATCCACGGCGCCGGGGTCATCCACCGCGACCTCAAGCCGCGCAACGTGCTGCTGGCGCCCGGCAGCCCCAAGGTCATCGACTTCGGCATCGCCCGGGCGATGGAGGCGACCAGCGCGCACACGTACACCGATCAGATGGTCGGGACGGTCGCGTACATGGCGCCGGAGCGGTTCGGTCCCGACGTCGACCAGCCGCTCACGCCCGCCGCCGACGTGTTCGCCTGGGGCGGCGTCGTCGCATACGCGGGCACCGGACGCACCCCGTTCAGCGCCGACTCGCCGCCCGCGACCGCCGCGCGGATCCTCACCCAGCCGCCGGACCTGAGCGGGCTCAGCGGACCGCTGCGCGACCTCATCGGGCACGCCCTGGAGAAGGACCCGGCCAACCGGCCCAGCGCCCGTGAACTGCTGGATCTGCTGGTCGACGGGCCGCAGCGGCCGGCCGCGTCCGGCGCCGCCCTGGACCATCAGCCGGGGCTGCGCTTCGCCGCGCAGGAGGCGCAGGCGGTCACCGGGGTGCATCCCGCCGGGCAGCTCACCGCGCTGACCGCCGAGCCGACCCTGGTGGGTTACTCCGAGAACGCGATCGTCACGCAGCCGGTGCCGACCTCGCCGGCCGCGCCCGGCACGCCGTTCACCAGCGATCCCGCGCCGCGCCGGCCCTGGGTGCTGCCGGTCGCGGTGGCCCTGTTGATCGTCGCGATCCTGGCGGTCGGCGGGGCGGTCGCGGCCTTCTGGCCGAACGGCGCCGGGGGCGTCGTGGACCCGGGCGGCACCACGGAGGCGTACCCGGGCATCGGCGAGCCCGACCCCGACGCGGAGCCGATGCTGGCCGACTCGCTGGCCCAGGAGCGGCTCTGGCAGGCCACCTCGGACGACCGGGAGAAGGCCTCGTGCTCGTTCGACGGCGGCCTGGTGGTGCGCCGCGACACCCGCGGCGTCTTCCGCTGCCGCGGGCCGCAGGACGCCGAGCCCGCCGACCTGCAGGCGGAGGTCAAGGTCCAGTTGCTCACCCCGGACAGCTGCGCCTCGATCTGGATGCGCTTCGCGCAGAACCGGGGCTATCAGGTACGCGTCTGCGAGCGCAACGTCTACATCGGCACCCACAAGTCCGAGCAGACCGAGGTGCTCAGGACGTTCCCGCTCGACGACGCCGCGATCGGGCTGCGCGCCCCGGCGACCCGGATCACCGTGAGCATCGTCGGTGACGTGCTCGAGGTGCTGCGCGACGGCGAGCTGGTGGGCGCCGTGCCCGCGCAGGACGGGGAGATCCTCGGCGGCCGGGTGGTGCTGGGGATCTTCACCGAGCGCAGCGCGCCGGTGAAGGGGCCTTACGAGGTCGCGTTCACCGACATCAAGATCTGGCCGATCGACCGCTGAGCGGCGGCCGGGCCCGGCGCTCCGGGCCCGGCCGCACGCCTCAGTCCTTGGTCAGGCCGGCCCGGCGCAGCGCGTCGGCCATCGCGCTGTTGCCGAAGGCGTTCGCACCGGAGGAGCCCTGGCCACCCTGCCGGGGCTGGCCACCCTGCCGCGGCTGGCCCTGACGGGCGGGCCGGTCCGAGCGGGCGGCCCCGTCCGAGCGGGCCGCCCCGTCCGAGCGGGCGGGACGGGCGGGACGGTCCTGACGGGCGGGACGGTCCTGGCGGGGCTCGCGCGGGGCGCGCTGCTCCGGCTTGTCCTCGAGCTTCATGGTCAGCGAGATCCGCTTGCGGGCCTCGTCCACGTCCACGACCCGCACCTTCACGACGTCGCCGGACTTGACCACCTCACGCGGGTCCTTCACGTAGGTGTTCGACAGCGCCGACACGTGCACCAGGCCGTCCTGGTGCACGCCGACGTCAACGAACGCGCCGAACGCCGCCACGTTGGTGACCACGCCCTCCAGGATCATTCCCGGCTTCAGGTGCGCCAGCTTCTCGACGCCCTCGGCGAACGTCGCCGTGGTGAACGCCGGGCGCGGGTCCCGGCCCGGCTTCTCCAGCTCACGCAGGATGTCGGTGACGGTCGGCAGGCCCACGGTCTCGGTGACGAACTTCTCCGGGCGCAGGGCCCGCAGCAGCGGGCTGTTGCCGATCACCGTCTTCAGGTCGCCGCCGGCGGTCGCCAGGATGGTCCGGACCACCGGGTACGACTCCGGGTGCACGCTGGACGCGTCCAGCGGGTCGTCGCCGTCCGGGATGCGCAGGAAGCCCGCGCACTGCTCGAACGCCTTCGGGCCGAGCCGGGCCACCTTCTTGATCTCCGAGCGGTTGCGGAACGGGCCGTTCGCGTCGCGGTGCAGCACGATGTTCTCGGCCAGGCCCGCGCCGATGCCCGACACCCGGGTCAGCAGCGGGGCCGACGCCGTGTTGACGTCCACGCCGACCGCGTTCACGCAGTCCTCGACCACCGCGTCCAGCGACTTCGAAAGCTTCACCTCGGACAGGTCGTGCTGGTACTGCCCGACCCCGATCGACCGGGGGTCGATCTTCACGAGCTCCGCGAGCGGATCCTGCAGGCGCCGGGCGATGGACACTGCTCCGCGCAGCGAGACGTCCATCCCGGGCAGTTCCTGCGACGCGTACGCCGAAGCCGAGTAGACAGACGCACCAGCCTCGGAGACCATCACCTTGGTCAGCCCCAGCGCAGGGTGCAGCTTGATCAGATCCGCCGCCAGCCGGTCCGTCTCCCGGGACGCCGTGCCGTTGCCGATCGCCACCAGGTCGACGTGGTGCTCCTTGGCCAGCGCGGCCAGGGTGTGCAGGGACTGGTCCCACTTGTTCTGCGGGACGTGCGGGTAGATCGTCGAGGTGGCCACGCACTTGCCGGTCGAGTCGACCACGGCCACCTTCACCCCCGTACGGAATCCGGGGTCGAGGCCCATGGTCGCGCGCGTGCCGGCGGGCGCGGCAAGGAGCAGGTCGCGCAGGTTGGCCGCGAAGACCCGGACGGCCTCGTCCTCGGCCGCCTGCCAGAGCCGGACCCGCAGGTCCGCGCCGAGGTGGATGAGGATTCTGGTCCGCCACGCCCAGCGCACCGTGTCGAGCAGCCAGCGGTCGCCGGGCCGGCCATGGTCGCTGATCCCGAACCTACCTGCCACGGAGGCTTCGAAGGTGGACGGAGAAAGGTCACCCTCCTCGGGCTCCATGGTCAGGTCCAGCACCTCCTCCTTCTCGCCGCGGAACATGGCGAGGATGCGGTGCGAGGGCAGCTTGGTGAACGGCTCGGCGAAGTCGAAGTAGTCGGCGAACTTGGCGCCGTCGGTCTCCTTGCCGTCGCGCACCTTGGCGCTCAGCCGGCCCTTGGTCCACATGCGTTCGCGCAGCTCACCGATGAGATCGGGGTCCTCGGCGAAACGCTCGATCAGGATCGCCCGGGCACCGTCGAGCGCCGCCGCGACATCGGCGATCCCCTTGTCGGCGTCCACGAAGGCCGCCGCCTCGGCCTTCGGCTCCCGGGTGGCGTCGCCGAGCAGCAGGTCGGCCAGCGGCTCCAGGCCGGCCTCGCGGGCGATCTGCGCCCGGGTCCGGCGCTTGGGCTTGAACGGCAGATAGATGTCCTCGAGCCGGGCCTTGGACTCCGCCGCGAGGATCTGCGCGGAGAGGGCGTCGTCGAGCTTGCCCTGCGAGCGGATCGACTCGAGCACGGCCGCCCGGCGGTCCTCGAGCTCCCGCAGGTAGCCGAGCCGCTCCTCGAGCGTGCGCAGCTGCTGGTCGTCGAGGGTGCCGGTGACCTCCTTGCGGTAACGGGCGATGAACGGCACGGTGGCTCCGCCGTCCAGCAGGTCGACCGCGGCCGTCACCTGTCCCTCGCGGACCCCGAGCTCCTGGGCAATGCGCTGATGGATGCTGGTCGTCACGTCGACGATTGTGACCGAGGCGCCCGGTGCTTGTCGCGCCGCCCCGCGATTACCGCGGAGATGATCACCCGGTCAGGAGGCGGCGGTGGCCCTGAGGTCGCGCTGCACCGCCCACAGCGCGGCCTCGGTGCGCGAGGCGGCGCCCGTCTTACGCAGCAGGTTCGACACGTGCACGGTGACCGTACGCACCGAGATGCCCAGTGCGCGGGCGATCTGCTTGTTCGACATGCCCTCGGCCAGGCAGCCGATGACCTCCCGCTCGCGGGCGGTCAGCTCCGGCTGCTCCTGCAGGTACGTCGGCAGCGTCGCGTCGGCCAGCGCCTCCGGACCGCCCGCCAGCGCCAGCAGCTCGGTCAACCGGTACGGGTTGCCGCCGGTGCGCCGCCACACCGCCTCCGCCACCTGGGGTGCCGGGGTGCTCTCGCCGTACACGTGATCAAGGATGCGCCGCACCTGGCCGGCGGTGAGCGCACCCAGATGCTGGCGCACCGCGCCGGGGGCTCCGGAGAGCCGGGCCAGGACCCGGGCGGTGAGCAGCTGGGAGACCGCCTCGTCCGGCGGGCGGCTGGTGACCAGCAGCAGGGCCGGCAGCTCCGCGCCGGCGAGCTCGCCGATCAGGTTGAGGCTGGCCGGGTCCAACGCGTGCAGATCCTCCACCACCAGCACGGCGGGTCGGCCGCCGACCAGCGTCCGCACGGTCGTGACGGCCAGCCGCAGCAGCGCGTCGGGCGTGTACCGCTCCCGGGGGACATCCGGATCCTGCGCCAGCCAGGCCAGCGCGTCCGGCGGCACCGGCAGCGCGGGCCGCGCACCCAGCCCGGCCAGCACCGCGGCCAGCCAGTCGTAGGGCGCGGGCGAGTGCAGCCGGGCCGAGCCGGAGAGCACCACCTGCGGCGTCGTGAGCTGCAACGCCGCCGCGGCCAGGGTGGTCTTGCCGGTGCCGGGCAGCCCGGTGATCACCGCGGGGACACATCTGCCGGTGGCGCCCACACGCTCCCAGGCGCCCCGGAGCTCGTCCAGCGCGGCCGTTCGTCCCACCATCGGTACCGGCATCACCACCCAACACTACGTACTACGTACTACAGACACCGCCTCAGCCCTTTGGCACTCTTGGGGCATGAGTGTCGTGCTACGTGCGGTCGCCGCGTCCGATCAGGGCCTGGTCCGGTCGAACAACGAGGACGCGGTCTTCGTCGGCGACCGGTTGCTGGTCGTGGCGGACGGCATGGGTGGCCTGCCGGCCGGGGAACTGGCCAGCGACATCCTGGTCCGCGCCCTCGCCGACGTGGACGGCAAGCCGGACACCGGGGAGCCGCTGCAGGACCTGATCGCGGCGCTGGACACGGCCAACGAGCGCATCGAGGCGGCGGTGGCCGACGACGACGCCCGCGACGGCATGGGCACGACGGTGACGACCCTGCTGCTCTCGGGCGACCGGGTGGCGGCCCTGAACGTGGGCGACTCCCGCTGCTACCTGAGCCGCGACGGCGAGCTGACCCAGATCACCCGCGACGACACGTACGTGCAGGCGCTGGTCGACCAGGGGGTGCTGACCCCGGACGACGCGCGCCGGCACCCGCAGCGGGCGCTGGTGACCCAGGCGGTGCAGGGCGGTCCGTTCCGGCCGGCCGGGCGGATGGTGCCGGTCCGGGTGGGTGACCGGTTCCTGCTGTGCAGCGACGGGCTCAGCGACTACGTCGAGGACGAGGTGATCGCGACGACGCTGCGCTCGTACCCGGACCGGCAGGTCTGCGCGGCGGAGCTGATCGCCCGCACGCTGGAGGCGGGCGCCCCGGACAACGTCACGGTGATCGTCGCGGACGTGGAAGAGGCCTGACCGCCGTCGTCCTATTTTTCCCGTTCGCCGCCACCAACGGCCGGTTTCGCGCTGCAATGGATGCCATAGGGCGCGGCACGGGCCGCAGGCTCCGAGCGATTGGGCACCGATCAGCATGGGTTGGTTGCATCGCATCAAATACCGGCTGGTCGCGGCGTTCACGGTCCCGCTGCTGGTGCTCTGTGTCGTCGGCTGGCTGGCCCATCGCAACACCGGCACCCTCGAGAACACCAGCGGCCAGGTGACGCACACCTACCAGGTGCTCGGCGCGCTGGACACGGTCACCTCGACGCTCAAGGACGCGGAGACCGGGCAGCGTGGCTACCTCATCACCGGCGAGGACCGGTACCTGACGCCGTACCAGGACGCCCTGCGGTCCATCGATCCGGCGATCGGCGCTGTCGCCTCGTTGACCAGCGACAACGCCGCCCAGCAGGAGCGGATCGCCACGCTGCGGCCGCTGGTGAAGAGCAAGTTCGCCGAGCTGGCCGAGACGATCGAGCTGCGCCGCACCGACGGTTTCGCGGCCGCGCAGGCCGTGGTGGCGACCGACCAGGGCAAGGCGGTCATGGACCAGATCCGGGCCGTCATCGCGGAGCTGGAGAAGGCCGAGTCGGGCCTGCTGGACGAGCGGGCCGCCCTGACCGCACAGACCGCGGACCACTCGCGGACCGCGATCCTGCTCGGCATCGCGGTCGCCGTGCTGCTGGTGGTCGTGCTCGCGTTCCTGCTGTCCCGCAGCATCCTGCGGCCGCTGAACGCGCTGACCGGGCGGCTGTCCGAGATCGCCGACGGCGAAGGCGACCTCACCCGCCGGGTCGACGAGACCCGCAAGGACGAGTTCGGCCCGCTGGCCGCGGCGTTCAACCGCTTCGTCGCCAAGCTGGCCACGACGATCCGGCAGATCGGCGACCAGGCGACCTCGCTGGCCGCGGCCAGCGAGGAACTCTCCGCCAGCTCCCAGCAGATCGCGGGCTCGGCCTCCGACACGTCCCGCCAGGTCGGCGGCGTCGCCGGCGCGACCGAATCGATGAGCGGGGCGCTGACCACCGTCGCCGCGGGCGCCGAGGAGATGGGCGCCTCGATCCGGGAGATCGCGTCCAACGCCTCCGACGCCAGCCGGGCCGGCGCCGAAGCCGTCGACGTGGCGAACGAGGCCACCCGGATCGTGGCCGAGCTGGGCACCTCGTCGGCGGAGATCGACAACGTGATCAAGCTGATCACGGCGATCGCCGAGCAGACCAACCTGCTCGCGCTGAACGCGACCATCGAGGCGGCCCGGGCCGGCGAGATGGGCAAGGGCTTCGCCGTGGTCGCCTCTGAGGTCAAGGACCTGGCCCAGGAGACCGCCCGCGCCACCGGCGACATCAGCCGCCGGGTGACCGACATCCAGCAGAGCGCGACGGCCACCACCGGGGCCATCAGCCGGATGAGTGAGATCATCGTGCAGGTCAACGACTACCAGACGACGATCGCGTCGGCGGTCGAGGAACAGACGGCGACGACGTCGGAGATGGCCCGCAACATCACGGACGCGTCCGGGAACAGCCGGGAGATCTCGGGCAGCCTGGTGGCGGTGACGGCCGCGGCGACCGAGACGTCAGCGGCGATCGTGGGCACCCAGCAGGCGATCAACGAGCTCGCCACGATGAGCTCCACGCTGCACACGCTGGTGAACCAGTTCAAGTACTGAGCGGGCAGCCGGGTTGACCGGGCGAATACGGTGACGGGGTGACGCAGCTGCCGCCCGAGGGCCCGAGCGAGGGCCAGCCCTCGTCGTCCGAACCGCCCGGTGAGCCGCCGGTGGATCTGGCCGCTTCGCCGGCGTGGCCTCCCTCCGGGCCGGCGGTGCCGGCTGCGGGGCCGACGGTCTGGTACCAGATGGATGCCCCACCGGGGTCCGCGGCCGGTCCGGCTGCCGGGCAGCCGCTGAGTCCGCCGCCGGGGTCCGTCGCTGGTCCGGCTGCCGGGCATCCGCTGCCTCCGCCACCGTGGATTCCGCCCGATCAGGTGCCGGGTCAGGCTCCGCGCGCGGGGAACCGCCTGCCCTGGCTGCTGGGCGGCGCGGCGGTCGTCGCACTGCTGTGCCTGGTGGGTGGGCTGGCAGTGGCGGTGTGGTTGGTCCGCGACGGCGGGCAGGAGCCGGCAGCGGTGCCGGTGGCCCGGCCCACCGCGCCGGCGGGCGAGCCGGCGGGAAGCGCGGCGCCCGGGCCGGCGGGCCAGGACGAAGCGGACTGGCCGGCCCTTCCGGTGCTGCCGGCCTCCGCCGAGCAGACGTCGCGGGCGTCGGGCAACGGCCCGGCCACCGAGGTGGCGTTTGTCAACACCCGCGCCGATCAGGTCACCGTCTCGTGGCTGAACGAGGACGGGCGGCGGGTCGACTACCAGGTGCTGGGCCCGGGGGAGTCGTACACGCAGCGGACGTTCGTGGGTCACACGTGGGTCGTGTCCGGCGCCGACGGCACGGCGATCGCGGTGTTCCAGCCGACGGCCGCACCAGGCCGAGCCGTCATCAGCTGATCGAGCGCCGGCTCCGTAGGCTGGGGTCGTGCTGCTCACCACCGACCGGCTCGTGCTGCGCCGGTTCCGCCCCGCCGATGCCGAGACCCTGGCCGCCTACCGGACGGATCCGGAGGTCGCGCGGTATCAGTCCTGGGCCTCGCCGTATTCGCTGCAGCAGGCCCGCTACACCGTCGAGAGCATGATGGCCGCCGACCCGGACCAGCCCGGCTGGTTCCAGTACGCCGTGGAGCTCACCGCCGAGGGCGTGCACATCGGCGACGTCGGGGTGAACCTGCACGACAACCGCCGGCAGGCCGAGATCGGCTACACCCTCGCGCCCCAGCGGCAGGGGCACGGCTACGCGACCGAAGCCGTGCGTGCTGTCCTGGACCACCTCATCCGCGTCAAGGGGCTGCACCGGGTGTCGGCCGAGTGCGACGCCCGCAACGACGCGTCCTACCGGCTGCTCGAGCGAACCGGATTCCGGCGGGAGGGGCATCTGCGCCAGGCCAGCTGGGTCAAGGGCGAGTGGACGGACGACCTCCTCTACGGCCTGCTGGAGGAGGACTTCTTCGGCGTCGCGACGACGTCGTAGGCGTCCCGGCACAGCTCGGCGATCTCGGACCAGTCGACGTCGCCGTCCAGCCGGACGCCGAGCCATCCCCGGTGTCCCACATACGGCGGGCGGAAGAAGCGGGCCGGCTCCGCGGCGATCAGCTCCAGCTGGGCGCCGGGCGGCGCGGCACACCACAGGTGTGGGAACCGGTTGTCATGATGGCCGTGCTCCCACAGCGTCACGAACGTGCGGCGACCGCGCACGAACCAGGTGGGCGCGCCGTGGCTGAGCCGCTCGGTGACCTCGGGCAGGGCCGCGCAGACCCGCCGCAGCTCGGCGAGCATCAGGCCGGTGGCGCGGCGATGTTGACCATCCACTCGACGCCGAACCGGTCGGTGCAGGTGCCGAACTCGTCGCCCCACATCTGCTTCTCCAGCGGGGTGCTGACGGTGCCGCCGTCGGCCAGCTTGGACCACCACTCGCGCAAGTCGTCGGCGTCGTCGCCGCTGAGGCTGACCGCGATGGTGTTGCCGGGGACGTGCTCGATGCCGGGCGGGGCGTCGGCGCCCATCAGGGTCAGCCCGCCGTCGGTGACCAGCATGGCGTGCATGACCTTGTCGGCGAGCTCCGGATCGGGCGCGCCGAACTCACCGAAGGTGTTGACGTCGAGCTTGCCGCCGAACACGGAGTGATAGAACTCCATCGCGGGGCGGGCCTTGCCGTCGCTGAACGCGATGTATGGATTGAGGCGAACTGCCATGACCGGCTCCTTTGCCGAGACGACCTGCGGACCACTTCTCGCACGATAGACCCGGGGTAGGACACTTTTCAGCCTCCTGCCGGGACGGGCGCGGCCGGAAATTCACGATCAAATTCTGGATGTCGTGCCTGGTTGCATGGTGCTGACCGGCGCTCCCGCCGATCGCCGGCTGATTGCATGGCTTCCCTCCGGCGTTGGGTGGCGGCGTGGTTGTCCCGCGCGTCGTCCGATTGCATGGCAGAGGTTGGGCTCGGCCGACTTGACCGACCACCCGCCCGTTTGCTGCTGCGCCGTGGCGCGCACCGACCAGATGTTGTTGCGACACGCTGGGATCGCCCGCCCTGCCGCTACAAGATCCCGCTCTGGGCGTGCGTCCCTGCATCGCCGAGCGCCGAGCGCCGAGCGCCGAGCGCCGAGCGCCGAGCGCCGAGCGCCGAGCGCCGAGATGGGCGTGGTGGGCGTTGATAGGCAACGGCGGTCCGGAGACTGTTCGGCGGCTGGTGCGCGGGGCCGGGTACCCGAACCGGTGCCGGCTCGTTTCGGTACAGCGGGTGACAGACGACGGGCGCGCCCCCGGAGGGAGCGCGCCCGTCGGTCAGGCCGTTGTCAGTTCTCGTAGCGGAGCCAGACCGCGCCCAGCGGCGGCACCCGCAGCGACGCCGACGCGTTCAGGCCGTGCCATGGCAGCTCTTCCGCGTGCACCTCGCCCAGGTTGCCCACGCCCGAGCCGCCGTAGATCGTGCTGTCGGTGTTGACGATCTCGCGCCACACGCCGGCCCGGGGCAGGCCGATGCGGTAGTTGTCGTGCGGGACCGCCGCGTAGTTGACCACGCAGGCCATCGCGTCGCCGTTCGGGGCCAGGCGCAGGAACGAGAACGTGTTGTGCTGGGAGTCCTCGCTGGTGATCCAGCGGAAGCCGCTCGGCACGGTGTCCTGGGTCCACATCGCCGGGGTCTCCCGGTACGCCCGGTTCAGGTCCTGCACCAGCTTGTGGATGCCGCCGCCGCGGCCGGGGTCGGCGAGCAGGTCCCAGTCCAGGCCCCGTTCCTCGCTCCACTCCCGCTCGTCGCCCATCTCGGCGCCCATGAAGAGCAGCTGCTTGCCGGTGAACGCCCACATGAAGCCCAGCAGCGCCCGGGTGTTCGCCAGCTTCTGCCACTGGTCACCGGGCATCTTGCCGGTCAGCGAGCCCTTGCCGTGCACCACCTCGTCGTGGCTGATCGGCAGGATGTAGTTCTCGCTCCAGGCGTACACCGTGGCGAAGGTCATCTGGTGGTGGTGCCACTGCCGGTAGATCGGCTCCTTCTCCATGTACGAGAGGGTGTCGTTCATCCAGCCCATGTTCCATTTGAAGCCGAAGCCCAGCCCGCCGAGGTGGGTGGGGCGGGTGACGCCCGGCCACGCCGTGGACTCCTCGGCGATGGTGACCACGCCGGGGTTGTTGCGGTAGACCGTCGCGTTCATCTCCTGCAGGAAGCTGATCGCGTCCAGGTTCTCCCGGCCGCCGTACTGGTTCGGGGTCCACTCGCCGTCCTTGCGCGAGTAGTCCAGGTAGAGCATCGAGGCCACCGCGTCCACCCGCAGGCCGTCGGCGTGGAACTCCTCGCACCAGTAGCCGGCGTTGGCGACCAGGAAGTTGCGGACCTCGCGGCGGCCGAAGTCGAAGACGTACGTGCCCCAGTCCGGGTGCTCGCCGCGCCGCCAGTCGCCGTGCTCGTAGAGCGGGGTGCCGTCGAAGCGGGCCAGCGCCCACTCGTCCTTGGGGAAGTGCGCCGGCACCCAGTCCAGGATGACGCCGATGCCCGCCTGGTGCAGCTTGTCGACCAGGTAGCGGAACTCGTCCGGCGAGCCGAACCGCGACGTCGGGGCGAAGTAGCCGGTGACCTGGTAACCCCACGAGCCGCCGAACGGGTGCTCCATGACCGGCATCAGCTCGACGTGCGTGAAGCCCGTCTCGGTGACGTAGTCGACCAGCTGGGTGGCCAGCTCGGTGTAGGTCAGGCCGGGCCGCCACGAGCCGAGGTGCACCTCGTACGCGCTCATCGGCTCCTGGTGCCACTGCTTGGTGGCCCGCTCGGCCATCCACTCCGCGTCCTGCCACTCGTAGGTGGACTCGTACACGACCGACGCCGTGCGCGGCGGGATCTCGGTGTGCTGGGCCAGCGGGTCGGCCTTCTCGCGCCAGACGCCGTCCCGTCCGAGGATCTTGAACTTGTACTTGGTGCCGGAGGCCGCGCCGGGCACGTAGAGCTCCCACACGCCGCTGCTGCCCAGCGAGCGCATCGGCCAGCCGTCGTACGGGCCCCAGCCGGCGACGTCGCCGATGACCTGCACGCCGCGGGCGCCGGGCGCCCACACCGCGAAGGCGACGCCGCCCTCCTTGGGCTGGGCGCCGAGCACCTTCCACAGCTTCTCGTGCCGGCCCTCACCGATCAGGTGCAGATCCAGCTCGCCCAGCGTGGGCAGGTGCCGGTACGGGTCGTCGTGCACCGACCCGTCGACGTCGAGCCGGTAGTCCAGCACCTCGCCGGGCACCTCGACGGCGAAGATGCCGTCCGGGTGCACCTGGGTCATCGTGGTGCGCTCGTCGCCGACGACGACGGCGACCTCCTTGGCGCCCTTGCGCATCGTGCGGATCACCGTGTGCCCGCCGGTGGGGTGCGCGCCCAGCAGACTGTGCGGGTCGTGGGTCTCGCCGGCGATCACCGCGTTCAGCGCGCGCTGGTCGCCGGCGGTGGACGGCGACGGGGTGGTCTGCCCGATCATCGGAACTCCTCAGGGATGGGTCTTCAGTCCGGTCAAGGGCGGCGGCGGGGTGGTCGGATGGGGGTCTTCAGTCCGGTCAAGGGCGGCGGTGGGGTGGTCGGATGGGGGGTCTTCAGTCCGGTCAAGGGCGGCGGTGGGGTGGTCGGATGGGGGGTCATCAGCCGACGAGCCGGGCGATCGACCGCAGCGGGATCCGCAGCCATCCGGGCCGGTGCCGGGATTCGTACGCGGCCTCGTAGACCGCCTTGTCCAGCTCGTACGCCGCCAGCAGCGCACCCTGTTCACGCGGGTCGTGGCCGGAGGCGGCAGCGTACCCGTCGCAGAAGGCGGTGCGGTTGCGGTCGACCCATTCGCGGGCCCGGGCGGCGAGGTGCTCGTCGTCGCCGGAGTCCACCAGCAGCTGGTAGGCCGCGTACTCGTAGCTGCGCAGCACCCCGGCGACGTCGCGCAGCGGCGAGTCCGGCAGCCGCCGCTCGTCGAGCGGCTGGCCGGGCTCGCCCTCGAAGTCGATGAGCAGCCAGGCCGCCGGCACCCGCAGCACCTGGCCCAGGTGCAGGTCGCCGTGCACCCGCTGGACGATGACCTGCTCACCGGCGAGCTTGCGGAAGCGTTCCTCGATGGCCGGCACGTACTCGCCGAGCTCGGGCACCGCCGCGGTGGCGCTGCCGAGCCGGGCGATGACCGCGTCGACCGGGAACGGCGCCGGGGCGGAGCCCAGCTCCGCCGCCAGGGTCCGGTGCACCGAGGCGACGGCCTCGCCCAGCCGGTACGACTCGCCGGCGAAGTCACCGCCCACCTCGTCGGCGCCCAGTTCGGACTCGGCGAACAGGTCCCGGGCGCTGGCGGTGGCCATCGCCCAGCCCTCGGCGGAGTTCAGCGCGTACGCGGTCACCATGCCCAGCGGGTACGGCTGCCCGCCCTCGGTGGTCTCGAACGAGCCGAGCAGCTTGGCCACGTGCGGGTTGCCGGCCCGGCCGAGCACCCGGTTGAGCTCGATGTCGGGGCTGATCCCGCGGTCCACCCGGCGGAAGACCTTGAGGATGGCCTCCTGCTCGAAGATCACGCTGGTGTTGCTCTGTTCGGCGTCGAAGACCCGGGAGGCGTGCTCCAGCGGGAACGTCGCTCCCGGCTCCGAGGAGAACACGATGTCGCCGGCGGTGGCGTCGGAGGAGATCAGCGAGAGCAGGTAGGTCGCTGCCTCCGGGTCGTAGAGCCCGTCGTAGCCGGTCCGGGCGCCGTCCGTGCCGATGGTGGCCACGGTGCTGTACTCCGAGATCGGGCCCGAGTCCCAGGCCACCAGCACCTGGTAACGCTCGGTGCTGCCGTCGGTGTAGGAGACGTCCAGCAGGACCAGGTCCAGGTCGTCCTTCAGTGCCGTGGACGAGGCCTGCTTGACGTCCGCCAGGGTCCGGCTGCGGCCCGCGTACCAGCGTTGCTGGGGGAGCCATTCGGCGTAGGGCAGCGTCATTGCTTCTCCTCCGACCCGCACAGCTGGAACCAGTAGAACCCGTGTCCCGGCAGGGTCAGCAGGTAGGGCAGCTGGCCGATGCGCGGGAAGTTCACGTGCCCGGTCAGCTCGACCGGCGTGTACCCGTTCCAGTGCTGCAGGTTCAGCTCGATGGGCTGGGGGAACCGCGAGAGGTTGTTGACGCAGAGCACCACGTCGTCGCCGTCCTCGCGCAGGAAGGCGAGCACCGACGGGTTGGAGCCGCCGAGCTCGCGGAACGTGCCGGTGGCGAACGCGTCGTGCCGCCGCCGCACCGCCAGCATCGTGCGGGTCCAGTTGAGCAGCGACGTCGAGTTGTCGCGCTGGGCCTCCACGTTGACCGACTGGTAGCCGTAGATCGGGTCCTGGTTGGCCGGCAGGTAGAGCCGGCCCGGGTTGGCCGTGGAGAAGCCCGCGTTGCGGTCGGGCGTCCACTGCATCGGGGTCCGTACGCCGTCGCGGTCGCCGAGCCAGATGTTGTCGCCCATGCCGATCTCGTCGCCGTAGTACAGCACCGGCGAACCGGGCAGCGACAGCAGCAGCGCGGTGAACAGCTCGATCTGGTTGCGGTCGTTCTCCAGCAGCGGGGCGAGCCGGCGGCGGATGCCGACGTTCGCCTTCATCCGCGGGTCCTTCGCGTACTCGGTGAACATGTAGTCGCGCTCTTCGTCGGTGACCATCTCGAGCGTGAGCTCGTCGTGGTTGCGCAGGAAGATGCCCCACTGGGCCATGTCGGGAATGGCCGGCGTCTGGGCCAGGATCTCGGAGATGGGGAAGCGCGACTCCCGCCGGACCGCCATGAAGATGCGCGGCATCAGCGGGAAGTGGAACGCCATGTGGCACTCGTCGCCACCGGTGTCCGCATCACCGAAATACTCGACCACGTCGGCCGGCCACTGATTGGCCTCGGCGAGCAACACCCGGCCCGGGAACTCGTCGTCGATGACCTTGCGGCAGTGCTTGAGGAACGCGTGGGTCTCCGGCAGGTTCTCGCAGTTGGTGCCCTCGCGCTCGAACAGGTACGGCACCGCGTCCAGCCGGAAGCCGTCGATGCCGAGGTCCAGCCAGAAGCGCAGGACGTCGATCATGGCTTCCTGCACGGCCGGGTTGTCGTAGTTGAGGTCCGGCTGGTGCGAGAAGAACCGGTGCCAGTAGAACTGCCGGCGCACCGGGTCGAACGTCCAGTTCGACTCCTCGGTGTCCACGAAGATGATCCGGGCGTCGGCGTACGGCTCGCTGGTGTCGCTCCACACGTAGTAGTCGCCGTACGGGCCCTCGGGGTCGCGCCGCGACTCCTGGAACCACGCGTGCGAGTCGGAGGTGTGGTTCATGACCAGGTCGGTGATGACCCGGATGCCGCGCTTGTGTGCCGCGTCGAGCAGGGCGACGAAGTCGTCGACCGTGCCGAACTCGGGCAGCACCCGGTAGAAGTCGCGGATGTCGTAGCCGCCGTCGCGCAGTGGCGAGTCGTAGAACGGCGGCAGCCACAGGCAGTCGACGCCGAGCCACTGCAGGTAGTCCAGGCGCTCGATGAGCCCGCGCAGGTCACCGGACCCGTCGGAACTGGAGTCGTAGAAAGCCCGGACCAGCACCTCGTAGAAGACGGCGCGTTTGAACCAGGTCCGGTCGGCGGGCAGCGTGCGGGCATGCCCGAAGTCGTCGGCGGTCGGATGCTCGACCACCCCGTCCTCGACGTGGCTGCCCTCCGCGGGATCGTGCTCGACGCTCTCGTCGAGTTCGCTCGTCAGGTCCATCAGACGTTCACCTACCCCACCCCGCAGGAACTTCAATCGCTTGTCGTGCCTATCTGCGTGGGTGCACCACGAACACGTGTGCCGGCTCGACGTACGGATCGATCCGGACCGGGTTGTGCTGACCCCACTCGTACGTCGCCCCGGTGAGCTGGTCGGTCACGGTGAACCGCTCGTGCCAGTCCAGGCCCAGGGCGGGCATGTCGAGTGTTGTGTTACCCCATTGCACGTTCGCCGAGTCGAACGAGCAGATCACCAGGACGGTGTTGCCCGTCTCCGGATCACGTTTCGACCAGCACAGCAGAGACGCGTTGTCGATCTCATGGAATTCCAGGTTCCGCAGCCAGTGCAGCGCCGGGTTCTCCCGCCGGACCGCGTTGAGCTTGGTGATGTACGGCGCCAGCGTGCGCCCGGCCCGCTCCGCCGCCGCCCAGTCCCGCGGCTTGAGCTCGAACTTCTCGTTGTCGATGTACTCCTCGGCGCCCGGGCGCGCGACGTGCTCAAAAAGCTCCAGACCCGAGTACATGCCCCAGGACGGCGAGAGCATGCTCGCCAGCACCGTCCGGATCTTGAACATCGGCGGCCCGCCGTGCTGCAGCGACTCGTGCAGGATGTCCGGGGTGTTCGGCCAGAAGTTGGGCCGCATCCAGTCGATCGAGGCCTTGAGCTGGCCCAGGTACTCCTTCATCTCCCAGGCCGTGGTGCGCCAGGTGAAGTACGTGTACGACTGGGTGAAGCCGATCTTGCCGAGCCCGTTCATCATGGCCGGCCGGGTGAACGCCTCGGCCAGGAACAGCACGTCCGGGTCGGCGTCCTTGATCTTCGCGATCACCCACTGCCAGAAGTTCAGCGTCTTGGTGTGCGGGTTGTCCACCCGGAAGATCTTGACGCCGTTCGCCACCCAGTGCAGGACGATCCGCAGCACCTCCTCGCGCAGGCCCTTGGGGTCGTTGTCGAAGTTCAGCGGGTAGATGTCCTGGTACTTCTTGGGCGGGTTCTCCGCGTACGCGATGGTGCCGTCGGCGCGGGTGGTGAACCACTCCGGGTGCGCGGTGACCCACGGGTGGTCCGGCGCGCACTGCAGCGCCAGGTCCATCGCCACCTCGAGGCCGTTGTCGTGGGCGACCCCGATGAAGCGCCGGAAGTCCGCCAGCGTGCCCAGCTGCGGGTGGATCGCGTCGTGGCCGCCCTCGGCGGAGCCGATCGCCCAGGGCGAGCCCACGTCGACGCCCTCGCGGGCGACCAGCGTGTTGTTGCGGCCCTTGCGGTTGACCTCGCCGATCGGGTGGATCGGCGGCAGGTACAGCACGTCGAAGCCCATCGCGGCGACCGCGGGGATGCGCTCGGCGGCGGTGGCGAAGGTGCCGTGCCGGACCGGGGTGGCGTCGGGGCCCACCTCGGCGCCCTCGGAGCGCGGGAAGAACTCGTACCACGAGGAGAACAGGGCGCGCTGGCGGTCGACCCAGATCGCGTACGAGCGGGTGGTGGTGACCAGCTGGCGCACCGGGTGCTGCCAGAGCAGCTCCGCCAGCTCCAGCCCGGGGGAGACCCGGGAGAACAGCGAGCGCTGCGGGTCGCGCAGCGCGGCGGCCGCGTCGCGGACCCGCTCCTCCTCGACGGCCGGCACGATCTTGGCGGCCAGGTCCAGCAGCTCGGCGCCCTCGGCCAGGTCGTTGGCCAGGTCCTCGAGCCCCTGCCCGGCACCGATCTTCTTGGTCACCGCGTTGCGCCAGGTCTGGTACGGGTCGTCGAACGCCTCGATGGTGAACGTCCAGCGGCCCACCCGGTCCGGCTTGATCACCCCGTGCCACTGGTCCAGGCCGGGCGCGCCGGGGGTGAGCCGGGTGAACGGCTCGGCCTCGCCCTCCGGGCCCTGCCATACCACGTTCACGCCGAGGGCGTGGTGGCCTTCCCGATAGGACACCGCCGAGACGGGGACGAGCTCGCCGACCACCGCCTTGGCGGGGTAGCGGCCACAGGACACCGATGGCGTCACATCTTCGATGGGGAAGCGACCGGTCATGATCTCCACCGTAATCTTGGGCGCGGGAGCGGGGACGGCGTCGGGCGAAATGCGGCAGCCGACTGGACAGATTCCTGGTCAGCTTTCTCCGCTATGGAGCAACCGCAAACGGCCGAGCACCCGGTGCCGTTCAACCTACCGGAGAGCGCTCAGCGTGGCCCGTCCAGGCGCGCCATCGCGCCCGCCAGGAAACCGGTCAATTCCGCCCCGTGCCAGACCCGGGCCGGTTCGGCGTCGCGGGCCAGCGACCGGCTGAGCCGGGTGAGGTCCAGCAGCTCGGTCCGCCGGGTCGCGGCGAGCACCACGTTGCCCGCCTTGCGGCCGCGCAGCATGCCCGGCGGGGCGATCAGCGCCACGTCGGCGAAGGCCGCCCGCAAGGTCGCCGCCTGGATCCGGGAGTAGGACAGCGGCGGCACGTCGGTCAGGTTCATCGCCAGCACGCCGTCGGTGCGCAGCAGCCGGGCCGCGGCCGTCGCGAAGCCCACCCCGGCCACGCTCGCCGGCATCGCCGCGCCCTCGAAGACGTCGACCACGATCACGTCGTACCGCTGGGCCGCGCCGGCGTCCACGAACTCGCGGGCATCACCCACCACGACCTCGACGGCGGCCGGCCACGGCAGCGACCGGGAGACCAGCGCGAGCAGCAGGCCGTCGCGTTCCACCACGGTCTGCGCGGACCCCGGCCGCGTCGCGGCCACCCACCGGGGCAGGGTGAGGGCACCCCCGCCGAGATGCAGAACCGACAACGGTACGGCCGCGGGCGCCGCCAACCGCAGCACCGTCGCCAGCCGGCGCACGTATTCGAACGCCAGGTAGGTGGGATCGGCCAGGTCGACGTACGACTGCGGCACCCCGTCGACCAGCAGCGTCCAGCCCCGCTCCCGGCGGCGGTCCGGCTCGAGCGAGGCGGTGCCGGAGGCGACCCGGGTGAAACTCGTTGCGCGTCGGTTGCCGTGCGGTGCCATCGGGGCGAGGCTACTCAACCCGGCCCTCCCGCGGCCGAGAGGTAGCGTGACGCACCCTGCCGAGGGTGTGCGCAACCTCAGGGGGCACACATGGCCGGACCGTCCACCGCGCTGTCGCCGGTCATCGCGGCGAGCACGCACTGGCTGGTCCGGGCGTACCCGGCGAGCGGCGCCGACCGGGCCGCGGACACCCTGGCCGAGCTGCAGGCACGGCAGGCCGTGACGGTCGCCGCGTGGCTGCGCTACCCGACCGCGGTGGACGCCGAGCTGGTCGCGATGGCGGGCCCGGGCGGTTCGGCGGTGCTGGACTGGCGGGCCGGCAGCGAGCCCGACGACGAGCTGGCCGAGGACGAGGGCTGGCGTACCTGGGTCGACGAGGTCGTGGTGAGCTGGGCCGCCTGCCTGCTCGCCGACCCGCACCTGGCGGCCCGCGCGGTCGACTCGGTGGCGGCGGCCGTACCGATCTCCGACAGCCGGCCCCGGCCCCGCCCGCGCGCCGCCGGCGACCTGCCGAGCGAGTTCCGCCGGCTGACCGACCCGGACCCCCGCGACCTGGAGGCGGCGGCCCTGCTCCGCCACCCCGACCTGCTCGAACCGGTGGCCGAGCTGCACCGCGACAACCTGCTGTACCTCCTGCCCACCCGGGTGGGTTAGCCCTCGGCCGGTCGCTGGGTGAGCACGGCGTGCGGGTCTTGTCGCTCTGCGCGATGCCCCGCACGAACGAAACCTTGGTAAGGACGGCCCCGGGGGCCACTGGAGTTTCGCCATTTGCGGGTGCCAGTCCGCCGTGGCGTTCCGGCGCGGACCGCTACCGTTGGTGGCCTCCTTCGCGATCCTGTATCGGACTGGTTCGGAGCGGAGTCTTTTGCATGGCTGGTGTGATGATCGATCGCCATCCCCCGGAGGGGCGACACGCTTCTGCCGCGCCGAAACGGCCGCGCCAAGCATTGCCGTAGGCCTGCCCACCGCCGAACCCGCAGCACTGGGCCACATATTGAACTCCTAAGGGAACAAAGGGCGTAAAAGTCACGAAGCGGGCAGCAAATTGTCGATCTTGTGGACTTAAGGTTCGGAGGGCGGGGTCACACCAATTCAACAAGATCGAAATCTTGCGCGTCGGTGGCGGTCGGCGCGCAGCCCACGTCACTCCGGCGGGCTATTGCCATCGCCCGATACACCAACCACGCAAAAAGACTCAGCGGACCGCTACGGCACAAGATTGCTCGTCGCGCAGGCTGCGGTGGGTGTTTCGGGTGGATTGTCGGTTGTCTGCCGATGGCAAGCGCCGCTGCGGGTGACGGGCAAAAGTCGAGGAGGCCAAATCCACCAAGATCTCCTGTTTTGCGATCAACTCACCTACTGCAAGATCGCTTGTCCGCGGGCGCCGGGCCGTGACCCGATCGAAGAGGATGCACATCGGTGGGCACCGTCGCCACCCACCCGGTGCCCGAGGCCTGGCTGCGGCTGACCATCTCGCGGCTGGCCACCGACCGGTGGCGCCGCTCAGCAGCTGGCGCACCGTGCTGAGCCGCACCGGGCCACCGAACCGGTCGCGCCACCCAGCGAGGACACCGCGATCCTCACGGCGGAACGCGCTCTGGAGGTGCACGATCGGCGTGCGCGGCACATGGCGGGCGGCTACCAGGAGGGCGGCACGATCGACACCCTGGAGCGCGCGGACGCCGAGGGCATCACCGCGAAGGCCGTCAAGCGCGCGCGGAACTGGCGCGGCTGACCCGGTGGCGGCCCGGGAACTCCGGCCGCCACCCGGTCACCGTCAGGCCAGCCGGGCCGGGAAGCCGCCGGTGGCGATCGGCCCCCAGCGCTCGATCGTCACCCGGATCAGGGATTTGCCCTGCTCCCGCATGGCCTGGCGGTACTCGTCCCAGTCCGGGTGCTCGCCGGAGATGACCCGGAAGTACTCGACCAGCGGCTCGACCGACTCGGGCAGGTCGATGACCTCGGCGACCCCGTCGACCTGGACCCACGGCCCGCCGAAGTCGTCGGAGAGCACGCAGACGCTGACCCGCTGGTCCCGGCGGATGTTCGCCGCCTTGGCCCGCTCCGGGTACGTCGAGATCACGATGCGGCCCTCGGCGTCCACGCCGCAGGTGTTCGGCGACGCCTGCGGGCGGCCGTCGCGGCGGGTGGTCATCAGCAATGCGTGGTGCCGGGGCCGGAGGAACTCGAGCAGTTCCTCGCGGCCGACCGTGGTGGTGGTGGCGACGGTGCGGGCCATGATCCTCCTCAGTTCGGCCGGTCGGCGTCGACCGCGATCGGGCCGGGATGCCCGTCGGCCTGCCCGGCGGTGACCGCGGCGCCGATGATGCCGGCGTTGTTCAGCAGGGTGGCGGGCACGATCGGGGTGCGGATCCCGATCAGCGGCAGCCACCGGTCGGCCTTCTTGCTCACGCCGCCGCCGACCACGAACAGCCGCGGCGACAGCAGCATCTCCACGTGCCGCAGGTAGTCCTGCACCCGGCCGGCCCACTTCTCCCAGCTCAGGTCGTCCTGCTCGCGGGCCCGGTCGGAGGCGCGCAGCTCGGCGTCCTTGCCGTCCAGCTCCAGGTGGCCGAGCTCGGTGTTCGGGATCAGCGTGCCGTCCAGGAACAGGGCGCTGCCGATGCCCGTACCGAAGGTGAGCATCATCGTCAGGCCGCGCTGGCCCTGCCCGGCGCCGAAGGCGACCTCGGCGACGCCCGCGGCGTCGGCGTCGTTGAGCACGGTCACCGGCTTGCCGAGCCGCTCGCTGAACAGCTTGGCCGCGGGCGCGTCGAGCCAGGACTTGTCGACGTTGGCGGCGGTCCGGGTGATCCCGTCCACCACCACGCCGGGGAAGGTGATGCCCACCCGGTCGTAGCCGTCGAACTGCGCGGCGACCTCGGCGACCGCCTCCACGACGCTGCCGACGTCGGACGGCTGCGGCGTCGGCACCCGGTGCCGTTCCTGCAGCAGCTCGCCGCGCGCCGTGTCCACCGGCGCGCCCTTCACGCCGGACCCGCCGATGTCGATGCCAAGAATGGCCATGCCAGTTCTCCGTCTCCGGTGCGTTTCCGGTGTGTGTACCCACGCGCACCCGGACTCGAATCGTGCCATCCCGGGCCGCGCCCGCCTCGTGCCGGGTACCGCGGGGTTTTTTGTTCAAGTCCTGAGCGGCGTGGCCGATAGGGCGGCTGTACCGGCACTGGGCCCCCCCGGCGACTCCCCGACCCCGTGGGCCCGCTGCCATCGAAGGAGCATTGATGCGGAAACTCGCGGCCCTGGCCGTCACCGCAGTCGCGGCGGCCGGCTCGCTCGCCGTCGCCGTCCCCGCCCGGGCCGCCCCGGATCCGGCCTGGCTGGGCGCGAACTGGCTGGTCCAGACCGGCACCACCACGCTGAGCACGGTCATCCGGACCGCCGGCGCCGACCGCGCCGACCTGGACAACCCGGACGACGGCGACACCGCGACCGGGGTCGCGCTGACCGGCGCCGGGATCGGCGTCGCGCTGATCGACTCCGGGGTGTCGCCGGTGCCGGGCCTGAACGGCGCCGGCAAGGTCATCAACGGGCCGGACCTGTCCTTCGAGTCGCAGGCGCCGAACCTGCGCTACCTCGACACGTTCGGGCACGGCACCCACATGGCCGGCATCATCGCGGGGCAGGACCCCGTCGCGGGCACCGGCGCCCGCTTCGCCGGGGTGGCCCCGGGCGCGCACATCGTCAGCGTCAAGGTGGCCTCCGCCGACGGCGCCGGCGACGTCTCCCAGGTCATCGCGGGCATCGACTGGGTCGTCGCGCACCGTAACGACCCCGGCCTCAACATCAAGGTGCTGAACCTGTCCTACGGCACCCTGTCGACCCAGCCGGCGACCCTGGACCCGCTGGCCTTCGCCGTGGAGAAGGCCTGGGAGGCCGGGATCGTCGTGGTGGTCGCGGCCGGCAACGACGGCTTCACCGCCAACACCCTCACCATGCCGGCCGCCGACCCGGACGTCATCGCCGTCGGTGCCGCCGACACCCGCGGCACGGACGCCCGCACGGACGACGTGGTCGCCGACTTCAGCAACCGCGGCAACGCCGCCCGGCACGCCGACGTGCTGGCCACCGGGCGTTCCCTGGTGTCGCTGCGCAGCCCGGGTTCGTACATCGACCGCACCTATCCGGGCGCGCGGCTGAGCCTGACCGACGACCCGGGCCAGCGGTTCCTGCGCGGCAGCGGCACCTCGCAGGCGGCCGCGGTGGTCTCCGGCTCGGTCGCCCTGCTGCTCCAGCAGCGTCCCGGCCTGCGGCCGGACCAGATCAAGAAGATGCTGATGAGCACCGCCGACCCGATCGCCGGCGGCGACGCGTACGCCGCCGGGGCCGGCCAGATCAACGTCGCCCGGGCCGCGCGCACCAAGAGTGTCCCCGGCGCCCCGCAGATCAACGCCGCGGCCACCGGGCTGGGCTCGCTGGAGGCCGCGCGGGGCGGCGCGTACGTCTACGACTCGGTCACCGGCACCCCGCTGACCGGCGAGCGGGACATCTTCGGCATGGCCTGGAACCCGCGTACCTGGACCGTGGCCTCGGCCACCAAGCGCAGCTGGATCGGCGGCGCCTGGAACGGCTCCACCTGGACCGGCACCGCCTGGGGCACCGTCCTGGCCGGCAGCAAGACCTGGGCGCCCGTGATCTGGACCGGCCGGTCCTGGTCCGGCAGCAGCTGGACCGGGCGCAGCTGGTCGGGCGCGGTCTGGAGCGGGCGGAGCTGGTCGTCGCAGACCTGGACGGGCCGGTCGTGGAGCGGGCGGAGCTGGTCCGCGGCCGGCTGGACCGGGGAGCCATGGCACTAGCGCGGCGTAAGCGGCGGCCGCGCCCGGAGGTCCTGGTGGCTCTGCTCACCACGGCCATGGGCGCGGCCTCGGCCGCCGTGGCGCTGACCTTCGCCGCCGGCGGCATCACCGCGCCCGCGATCTCCGGCGGCCTGTGGTGGCTGGCCGGCCTCGCCGTGCTGTTCTTCCTCACCGAGGGTTTCACCGTGCACGTCCGCGTCCGCCGCGGCGCGCACGGCATCAACGTCTCCGAGCTCCCGATGGTCTTCGGCCTGCTCGGCTTCGACCCGGTCCTGCTGATCCTGGTCCGGGCCCTGGCCGGCGGCGCCGGCATGGTCGCCATCCGCGGGCAGCGCGGCACCAAGCTGGCCTTCAACGTCGCGCTGCTCGCCGTCCAGGCGTCCGTCGGCGTGCTGGTCTTCCACGCGGTCACCCCGTACGTGCCGGGCATCCCCGCCGCGGGCCTGGACCTGCGGATCGTGGTCGCCACCTACCTGGCCATGATCGCGGCCGACGTGGTGGCGGCGGTGCTGCTGACCGCCGTGATCGCCGTGCACGACGACCCGGGGGAGTGGCGCCGGCTGCCGGCCGCGCTGCGCAGCACCTGGCTGGTCGTGGTCACCACCACGGTCGCGCTGGTCAGCTTCCTGGCCTGCACCCGGCCGGGGTGGGCGCTGGTGCTGGTCGGCATCGTCGCCGTGGTGCTGCTGCTGGCGTACCGGGCGTTCATGGCGCTGGGCAACGGCAACGCCGAGGTGGAGCACCTGTACCGCTTCACCCGGGCGCTCGACGGGGCCGGCGGCCTCGACGACCTGGTCGCGGTGACCCTGGACCGGTCCCGCGACATCCTGCGGGCCGGCACCGCCGAGCTGGTGGTCGCGCACGGCGCCGAGCTGCGGCACACCCGGCTGACCGGCCAGTCCGGCCGGCCGTCGGCGCACCTGGGCCGCCCCGGCGACGACGCGTGGCTGCGCCCGGCGCTGCGGGGCACCCCGGTGCTGCGCCCGGCCGGCCCCGGCGGCGACGCGATGGCGGTGCCGGTGGCGTTCGGGGAGCACCGGGCGGTGCTGGTGGTGGCCGACGGCCTCGCCGACGCCGGCCGCTTCACCGAGGCCAAGCTGCGGCTGTTCGGCGCGGTGGCGAACCACGCCGGTGCGGCGCTGGGCCGGGCCGACCTGGTCGACCGGCTGCGCCGGGAGGCCGACGACCGGCGCCACCTGGCCCTGCACGACCCGCTCTCCGGGCTGCCCAACCGCCGGTACTTCCACGAGCTGCTCGAGGCCGCCCTCGCGGAACCGGGGGCCGCCGGCGCCGGCCCGGCGGTGCTGATGCTCGACCTGGACCGGTTCAAGGAGATCAACGACGCGCTCGGCCACGAGACGGGCGACGCGCTGCTGTGCGAGGTCGGCGAGCGGCTGCGCGCGCACCTCGACGGGCGCGGCCGGGTGGCCCGCTTCGGCGGCGACGAGTTCGCCGTGCTGCTGCCGACCGACGGCAGCCCCGAGGCCGCCCTGGCCGCCGCGGCGGAACTGGCCGAGCTGGTCGAGCAGCCGATCCGGATCGGCCCGCTGGTGCTGGCCGCCCGGGCCAGCGTCGGCGTCGCGGCCGCGCCGCGGCACGGCACCGACCCCGAGACCCTGATCCGGCACGCCGACGTCGCCATGTACGCCGCCAAGGAGAGCAACGGCCTGCGCCTCTACGACAGCGAACTGGACCGGCACAGCCCGCAGCGGCTGGCGCTCATCGCCGACCTGCGGCAGGCCGTCGAGCGGGGCGAGCTGACCGTCGCGTACCAGCCGAAGGTCGACCCGCGGACCGGCCGGGTGGTCGGCGCCGAGGCCCTGGCCCGCTGGCTGCACCCGGAGCGGGGCCCGATCCCGCCGGACGTGTTCATCCCGCTCGCCGAGCACAGCGGCCTGATCTGGCCGCTGACCCTGCACGTGCTGGAGCTGGCGCTGCGCCGCCGCGCGGAGTGGGCCGAGGCCGGGCACGACCTGCACGTCGCGGTCAACCTGTCGCCGAACAGCCTGCTCGACGCCGCCCTGCCCGAGCTGGTGGCGCGGCTGCTGGCGGCGACCGGCAACCCGGCCGGCGCGCTGACCCTGGAGATCACCGAGAGCACCATCCTGAGCGACCCGGCCGGCAGCCGGGCCACCCTGGAACGGCTGCACGCGCTGGGCGTCAAGATCTCGATCGACGACTTCGGCACCGGCTACTCGTCGCTGGGCCGGCTGCGCGAGCTGCCGATCCACGAGGTGAAGATCGACAAGTCGTTCGTGCAGCGGGTCGCGGAGGACCACCGGGACCGGGCCGTGGTGCGCTCGGCGGTGCAGCTCGGGCACGCGCTCGACCTGCGGGTGGTCGCCGAGGGGGTGGAGGACGCCGACACGTACGCGTACCTGGCGGCGGAGGGTTGTGACGTTGTGCAGGGCTATCTGCTGTCCCGGCCGCTGCCCCCGGACGAGTTCGCGTCCTGGCTTCACATTCACTCACGGAACGTCACTCATACTTTCGGCTAGTCAGGGCTCGTCCACTCGGCTAGCGTAAGGAGAAATGAACGGTCGCCGCGTGCGGGCACGGCTCTCTGCCCGCTTGATGGAGGACCTCCTCGATGACCGCGCTCACGATCAAACCCACCACCGTCCGTGACGTCTCCCCGTTCGGTGACACCGTCCCCGAGACCGCCGCCGAGCTGTTGAACCGGCTGGCCGCGACCCCCGCCGGGGACCGCCGCCGGGCCAGGCTGCGGGACCGGGCGATCGAGGCCTGGCTGCCGCTGGCCCGCCACCTCGCCCACCGCTACTCCGGCCGCGGCGAACCCACCGACGACCTGATCCAGACCGCCACCGTCGGCCTGATCAAGGCCGTCGACAAGTTCGACCCCGAACGCGGCGTCGACTTCGCCGGCTACGCCATCCCCACCATCATCGGCGAGATCAAGCGCCACTTCCGCGACCGCACCTGGTCCGTACGCGTGCCCCGCCGCCTGCAGGAACTACGCCTGGCCATCACCGAGGCCAACAGCACCCTGACACACACCCTCGGCCGGTCCCCGACAGTCGCCGACATCTCCGTGCACCTGGGCGTCACCGAGGAAGAAGTCCTGGAAGGCCTGGAAGGCGCCCGCGCCTACAACGCCACCAGCCTGTCCACCCCGATCAGCGCCGACGGCACCACCGAACTCGGCGACACCCTCGGCGGCGAGGACCACGAGTTCGAACTCGCCGAGACCCGGGTCGCCCTCGGCCCCGCCCTGGCCATGCTCGACGAGCGTGAGCAGAAGATCCTCACCCTGCGCTTCTACGGCAACCTGACCCAGTCGCAGATCGCCGACCAGGTCGGGATCTCCCAGATGCACGTCAGCCGGTTGCTGGCTCGGGCCCTGACCAAGTTGCGTGGGGAGCTTCAGTACGGGCTTTAGGGGTTTCGGTTCTCTTGCGGCGGCCTTGCATTCTCGCCTGTTTCGGCTGAGGGATCGGTCCCGCGCGCCCTGGTTGCCAGTCGGGCTGAGTCATCCCCTTGCGGGAGTGGTCTGGCTGCCGCGCTGTGGTGACGCCAGGGGATCCCGTCGGGCAGGCCGGGCTGCGTGCGGCTCAAGCGAACATTGCTCGCCGGTTGCGGTCGGTGGGTGGTTGCTCAGCCTGAGCTGGTGCAGGTTTCCTTGCTGCTTGTGGACCAGGGTGTGCCGTCGAGGGCTACCGGGGAGATGGTGCGGAGTTGTTCGTCGCCGGTCTCCACAGTGAGGGTGGCGGCCAGGGTCGTGGGCTGGGTGGCGGTGCAGGGCCACTCGAGCACGACGTCGACGGGCAGGGCGGTGCCTGGTTCGATCGCGCGTTCCTTTTCGGGGCTGCGCAGGGTGACGTTCGGCTGGTTGACGCGGATGGCTAGGACGTTGATGGTTTCCGGGCCCGCGTTGACGACCGTCACCTGGGTTTCCAGACGCACCCGGCGCTGGTCGCGGTGGGCCGTCGTCAGGTCGGGTTCGGCGAAGAGAAGCACCGACGCCTTGGACCAGTCGGCTTCCACGGAGGCTGCCAGCGGGCGGTGCCACCCGAGGTAGGTCGCGAGGCCGCCCACCAGCGCGCCGGCCACGAACGACGCCACCACGATCAGGGCCAGCGTGCGCAGGGTGGCGAGGCGGCGCCATCGATCGGACAAGGCTCCGTGGGGTGGTGTCGGGTCCTGAGCCGGCTGGTCCAGATCGATCATCGCCTACCCCTTCCCGGCCCCGCGGTCACTCCCCGTCAAGAGCCCCGCACGGTGGCCGTCGAGCACGGCGCAGCGTACCCACCGACAGCCACCCACCCCGACCCGTTCGCCGGCAGGCAGCTGATCGAGGCAGTCGCGTGGGAGCCCGGACCGGGCCGTGGCGGACCCATCGCGGAGCCGGCCCGCCGGCAGCGCCGGGTTAGCACCGCCGGGTAGCGGCCTGCCGTCCACGGCCGCAAGCGGCGAGGAATGTTCGCTTGAGCCGCACGCAGCCCGGCCTGCCCGACGGGATCCCCTGGCGTCACCACAGCGCGGCAGCCAGACCACTCCCGCAAGGGGATGACTCAGCCCGACTGGCAACCAGGGCGCGCGGGACCGATCCCTCAGCCGAAACAGGCGAGAATGCAAGGCCGGGGCCCGGGGTGACCACGCACGGCATAGAAACGATCCACCAGCAGTGCGTGGTCACCCCGGGCCCCGGCCGTCCACCGTTAGCAAAAGACAACCGACAAAGAATCAGCTGGCCCCGCTGGTCTGCCAGTTCAGCCGGGTGAGGAGCTGACGGGCGCCATCAGCCACGTCCGCCTCGACGACCACCGCGTACTGGCTGGCCTGCAGCGAGCTGCGCGAGGTGAAGTCCCGCCGCCCGCCGGTCATCGCCTGGGCGATAGCGCCGAAGATCGCCCCCCAAGCAGCGCCGATGAGCAGGCCGAGGAAGATCAGCCCGAACCAGTTCGAGTCGCTGAAGATGCCGATGAACAGCCCGATGAACAGGCCGAACCAGGCGCCACTGGCCGCGCCCGCGAGCGCCGCCCGGACCGTGGTCATCCGGCCCAGCACGTTCTCGACCAGGCGCAGGTCGGTGCCGACGATCGCCGTCTTCTGCACCGGGAACTCGTTGTCGGACAGGTAGTCGACGGCCCGCTGGGCGAGCGCGTAGTCCGGGTAGGTCGCCACCGTCACGGTCGGCACGTGCGCGCCCGCGCCGGCGGCCGGGTCAGCGGCGGGCATCGCCGGCACGCCGCCGGGTCCCGGCGGTACGGCACCGGCGGCGCCGGGCATGGTCGCGGGCGGGGGGTTCTCGGCAGGGGTGGTCATCAGAGTTCCTCCTCAGTCGGCGGCCGGCGCGGGTTGCGCGGACGCCAGGACGGATCCGGATCCCACCGGCCGGTCGCCGGCGGCGAGCCGCACCCAGATCGCAAAGACCCCGGCGACCGCGGCGGTGATGGCCGCGGCGCCGGCGAAGAACGCGAACCGGCCGGAGACCAGGTCCGGCATGACCCGCTCGGAGAGCACGACGGCGCCGATGCCGAGCAGGCCGGCCAGCGCGGCGAGCGTGCCCACACCGCCGAAGAGCAGCATGGCGAGCCGGTTCGGCCGGGCAGTGACACCGGTGATCCGGGCGCGTTTGGCCCGGATGAGGGCGGACGCGCCGGCTCCCCAGGCGAGCACGACCAGCAGGGCGGCGATGGTGTCGCTCGGCCGGTGCCATTCGGCCCAGACGGTGGCGATCGCGATGATCGTCACGTACGCCGCGCCGATCAGGGCGACGGTGCCGCGGATCGCGAACGGCAGCACCAGGATCAGCGCGAACGCCACCGAGGCGGCCGCGGTGGTGTGGCCGCTCGGGAACGAGTTCGGCGCCGGGAAGCCGTCCAGGTCGGGGCGGGGCAGGCGCATCTTGAACAGCCGGGTGCTCGCGTTCGCGCCGAGCACCAGCAGGCCGGCGGCGAGCGCCAGGTCGACCCGGCGCCGGACGATGCCGATCGCCGCGGCCGCCACGCACACCAGCACCAGGCTGGCCAGCGTCGTGCCGTTCAGCGCCCGGTCCAGGACCTGCACCACGCGTTCGTGCTCGACGTCCGCGCCGCGCATCATCAGCGTGTCCACGCTCTGCCCGAGCGGGGTGCGCACGCAGGCCAGGTAGACCCCGGCCACGGCGGCGGCGGCCAGCAGCGCGACGCACGCGTGACCGACCACGTGCCAGAAGCCGCGGCCCGGCCGGTCGTCCGGGGTGGAGCCGGTGCTCCCGGCGGGGCGGGATGCCAGGGCCGTCATCGGCGGTGTCCTCCAGTACGTCACGAGTGGGCGGTTCCGTTTTGCCCAGACGCCACCCATCTCAAGCACGTCCGCGGCGCGGATCATAGTCCTCTTCCGTGACATCCGTCCCGTTCTCCCCGGGCCTGCCCCTCGGCAACTCGGATGCACCCGCGCGCACCCCTGACCCGCAACGCCGTCCCGCGATCTTCGAACAGACGCCGCGACACGGATGCCGGCCGCGATGAAGGGGACGTTCATGCTGCACACCGCTCGCCGGTTGCTCACCGCGCCGCTGCTGCTCGCCGCGCTCGGCGCCGGGCTGGTCGTCGCCCCCGGCACCGCCGAGGCGGCCGGGGTGTCGGCCACCATCAAGGTCGGGAGCACGCTGAAGGTGCGCTCCGCGCCCTCGCTGAACGCCAAGGTCGTCGGCACGGTCCGGAACAAGCAGAAGGTGAGCGTGGCCTGCTTCGTGATCGGCCAGAAGGTCAAGGGCTCGGTGCGCACCACCACCGCCTGGGACCGGCTGAGCACGGGCCGCTACGTCTCGCACGGTTACGTGACGGCGGCGAAGTCGCTCCCGCGCTGCGCGGTCAGCTCGCCGACCGCCGTACCCAGCAGGACCAAGACCTCGGGCACCTCCCGGTACGTCACCGGCACCGTCAAGAGCACCGAGGGCGTGGTGAACCTGCGCTCCGGCGCGGCCACCACCGAGTCCGTGACCGGTACGGTCGCCAGTGGCGCGAAGATCGACCTGACCTGCGCGGTCACCGGCCAGCTGATCGACGGCACCGTCCGCTCCACGACCCAGTGGGACCGGACGCCGACCGGCTCGTACATCTCGCACGCCTATGTCTACTCCGGCACGCTGCCGGTGTGCGCGGGCTCGCAGACGCCGACGCCGTCGGTGACCCTGACCCCGGCCCAGTTCATCGCGGCCTCGGTGCCCGGCGCGCAGCGCGGCTGGCGCGAGTACGGCGTCCCGCCGTCGGTCACCATCGCCCAGGCCGTCCTCGAGTCCGGCTGGGGCCGCAGCGGCCTGGCGGCGGTGGACCGCAACTACTTCGGCATCAAGTGCCAGAACGGCAGCTTCGGCAAGCTCGCCACCGGCTGCCACGTCTACCGGACCAACGAGTGCACCAAGGCCGGCACCTGCTTCGCCACCTCGGCGAGCTTCCGGACCTACGCCACCCAGTCGCACTCGTTCCGGGATCACGGCAACTTCCTGCGGGTCAACAGCCGGTACGCCGGCGCCTTCACCCACACCAGGGACGCCAACAAGTTCATCTGGACGGTCTGGAAGGCCGGCTACGCCACCGACCCGAACTACTACACCAAGGTCACCGGCATCATGGCCTCCTACGACCTGTACCAGTACGACACCTGGAAGTGAACCGGACTCACCCCCGTCGGCGGAAGCCCGCCGGTGGGGGTGATTCGCGTCTTATGCTCCGTTCGGTGAGAAGTCGCGGTGCGCGGGTGCGGGCCGGCGCGACGGGGGCGTGGCAGGGACGCTTCGTCGGCCCGCTGCTGGCCGCCACCGTCTTCATCGTCGGGCTCACCGCCACCCTGCTCACCGTCACCGCGCTCCGCGCCGACCAGCGCGAGAGCGCGGCCCGGGTGATGGACCAGCGCACCGCGGTCGCCCGGGTGGCGGTGGCCGGCGAGGTCGGGCGCTACCGCGACCTGCTCCAGACGGTCGCCGCCGGGCTGGGCACCAACGGCCGGCTCACCGCCGAGGACTACCGGGCCGCAACCGCACCGCTGGCGACGGCCGACCTGCTCGGCGCCACCTCGGTCGCGTACGTCGTGCCGGCCCGGACCGAGGCGGTCGCCGCCACCCAGGCCCGCTGGCGCGCCCTCGGAGCCACCGGGCTCCGCCTGGTCCCCAGCGGCAACCACGACGAGCACTACTTCTCGATCTTCCAGCGCAGCCTGGCCGGCACCAAGCCGGTCACCCCCGGGCAGGACGTGGCACCGTCCGCCGAGGGCAGCGCCGCGCTCACCGAGTCCCGCCGCACCGGCCGGCCGGCCGTGTCCGACACCTACGTGCTGCTGCGCGACCGCGGGTTGCCGGCGGACCGCCAGCAGCTGTCGTTCGTGTTCGTGGCGCCGGTCTACGCCACCGACGCCGGCGCCGGGCGGTACCCCGAGTTCCGCGGCTGGGTCGCGATGGGCCTGCACGGCCAGGACTTCCTCGGCGGCGTGCTGGGCACCGCCAGCCAGGGCCTGCTCGACGGCGAGCTGTACGCCACCAACGGCGACGGGCGCCGGGTGCGGGTGGCCGCCTACGACGCCCCGGGCGGGCAGGATCTGCGCCGGGTGGCGACCTTCCCGGTGGCCGACCGGCATTGGACGCTGGTGACCGCGGCCGCGGCCGCCAACCTGCCCGGCGCGCTCAGCAGCACGCCCCTGATCGTGCTGGCCGGTGGTCTGTCGATGACCGCCCTGCTGGCCTGGCTGGTCTGGATCCTGGCCACCGGCCGCTCCCGCGCCAAGGCCCAGGTGCTGGTCGCGACGGCGGAGCTGCGGACCGCCGAGACGGAGAGCCGGCGCCAGGCCGGGCTGCTCGGCGCGATCATGTCCAGCCTCGGCGACGGCGTGGGCGTGGTCGACGAGAACGGCGCCTTCCTGCTGCACAACCCGGCGGCCAAGACGTTGCTCGGGGTCCCCCACGACGTCGACAATCCCGGGGACTGGCAGGAACACTACGGGCTGTTCCGCCCGGACGGGCACACCCCGTTCCCGATGGCGGAGATGCCGCTGGTCCGGGCCCTGCACGGGGAGGTCTCCAACGGCGTCGAGATACTCATCCGCAACGAGCACCGGCCCGAGGGCATCCTGGTCAGCGTCGACGGCCGGCCGCTGGACGCCAACGCCGCGGGCCGGCACGGCGCGGTCGCGGTCTTCCACGACATCACCGAGCTGCGCCGTTACGAGACGGACCTGGCGGTCTTCGCCGGGGTGGTCGCGCACGACCTGAAGGCCCCGCTGGCGGTCATCCGCGGGCACTGCGAGACCGCGTCGGACGAGCTCGGTGACGCCCCGCCGAGCCCGGAGGTGACCGAGGCGAGGCGCACCCTCGGCCGGATCGCCGACAACGCCGACCGGATGGCCGCGCTGATCGACACCCTGCTGGCGTACACGACCTCGCGGGACGCGCCGCTGCGGCTCGGCACCGTGCAGCTCGGCCCGCTGGTCGCCGACGTCATCGAGCACCGCATCGAGTCCCCGCGCCCGGGCGGCGGCGCCCCGCCCGACTTCTACCTCGGGCCGCTGCCCGACGTCTGGGGCGACGCCGCGATGCTGCGCCACGTGGTGGACAACCTGATCGGCAACGCGCTCAAGTACGTGGCGGTGGGCCGGCACGCCCGGATCGACATCACCGCGGGTCCGGGACAGCCCGGCTGGACCCGGGTCGAGATCGCCGACCGCGGCATCGGCATCCCGGACGAGGACAAGCCGCGGATCTTCGAGTCGTTCCACCGGGCCCGCACCGCCGTCGGCTACGCCGGCACCGGTCTCGGCCTGGCCATCTGCCGGCGGATCGTGGAGCGCCACGGCGGCACGATCGGGGTCGCCGACAACCCCGGCGGGGGTACGCGGTTCTTCTTCACACTGCCGCTGCCCGCCGCCCGGGAGAGCGCCGACCCGGAGGCGGACCGGAGCGCCCTGGAGCGGGCCCTGGCCGAACGCGCGGCGGTCGAGGAGTCGACGCCGGCGTCGCTCCCGCCGCTCAGGCCGGGTCCGGCGGCAGCAACGACGCCACACACGCCAGGAGCTGAGCGGGCAGGAACGGCTTGAGCAGGGTCGCGTTCGCGCCGACCTCGGCCGCCCGGGCGTCGCCGGGCAGCATGGAACCGCTGGCCAGCACCACCGGGATGTGCTTGAGACGGGCGTCGGCCCGGATCGCCCGGCACAGGTCCAGGCCGGTCATCCGGGGCATGTCCACGTCGGTCACCACGATGTCCGGGCGATGCTTGCGGACCGCCTCCAGGGCGGCGGCGCCGTCACTCGCGACGATGACCTGGTGCCCGGCGCGCTCGAGAGCCCGCTGGAGCACGAACCGGATGTCCTCGTGGTCCTCTGCGACGACGATCATGGCACCTCGGTCTCTCTACGCCGGCCACGCTGCCGGAAGCTGTCCGAGAGATACCGAATGAGACGCCCGGGGGAAACGGTCTGCCGCGCTGAGTTTGCTGTGGAGCAAACATCGTGGCCTGATCCCGCGCGCGCTGGGCAAGATGGGGACATGACGATTCCCTCGGTGCCGCTGGGTGGCTCGGTCGAGATGCCGCTGCTCGGCTTCGGCACCTGGCAGATCCGTGGTGCCGCCGCGTACGAGGCGGTGCGCGAGGCGCTGGAGGCCGGCTACCGCCACCTCGACACCGCCACCATGTACGGCAACGAGGCCGAGGTCGGCCGGGCCCTGCGGGACAGCGGCGTGCCCCGCGACGAGGTCTTCGTCACCACCAAGCTGCCGCCCGACCGGGCCGGCCGGGAACGGGCCACCCTGGACGCCAGCCTCGCGGCGCTGGGCCTCGACGCCGTCGACCTGTGGCTGATCCACTGGCCGCCGCGGCGCGGCAAGTCGGTGCCGGTGTGGCGCGAGTTCCTGGCCGCCCGCGACCAGGGGCGGGCCCGCGCGGTCGGGGTCAGCAACTACGGCACCGACGAGATCGACGAGCTGATCGCCGCCACCGGGCAGCGGCCGGCAGTCAACCAGATCCGCTGGGGCCCCCGGCTGTACGACGCCAAACTCGTCGCCGAGCACCGCGGGCGCGGCGTCGTGGTCGAGGGTTACTCGCCGTTCCGGACCACCGACCTGCACGACCCGGTGCTGACCCGGATCGCCGCCGCGCACGGCGTGGAGCCGGCCCAGGTGGTGCTGCGCTGGCACGTGCAGCACGGGATCGTGGTGATCCCGAAGAGCGTGACCCCCGAGCGGATCGCCCGCAACGCGCAGCTCACCGGCTTCGTGCTCAGCGAGCAGGAGATGGCGCAGGTCGACGGCCTGTCCCGGGTGTGACCGGAACGGCCGGTTAATCACCAGGCGATCCGGGCCCGGACTGCCTATTGTTGACCCGCCATGTCTGTCACACCCATCAGCCCGGATCTCGCCGAGCTCCGCCGCCGCCTGTCCGAGCTGTTGCCGCGCGACGAGCGCCGGCTCCAGCGCCGCATCGAGGGCACCCGCAGGATCCGCGACGAGGTCGCCCGCGCCGCCGTGCTCACCGAGATCGCCGCCGAGGTGGCCGAGGCCGAGCAGCGGCGCGCCGCCCGGCTGGCCGCGGTCCCGCCGATCACCTACCCGGCCGAGCTGCCGGTCAGCCAGCGCCGCGACGACATCCTGGCCGCGATCCGCGATCACCAGGTCGTGGTGATCGCCGGCGAGACCGGCTCCGGCAAGACCACCCAGCTGCCGAAGATCTGCCTGGAGCTGGGCCGCGGGGTGCGCGGCCAGATCGGGCACACCCAGCCGCGCCGGATCGCCGCGCGCACGGTGGCCGAGCGCATCGCCGAGGAGCTGGGCACGCCGCTGGGCGCGACGGTGGGCTACAAGGTCCGCTTCACCGACCAGGTCACCGACGAGACCATGGTCAAGGTGATGACCGACGGCATCCTGCTGGCGGAGATCCAGAACGACCGGATGCTGCGCCGCTACGACACGCTGATCATCGACGAGGCGCACGAGCGCAGCCTCAACATCGACTTCATCCTGGGCTACCTGGCCCAGCTGCTGCCCAAACGCCCCGATCTCAAGCTGATCATCACCTCGGCCACCATCGAGACCGCGCGCTTCGCGGAGCACTTCGCCGGCCCCGCCGGTCCCGCGCCGGTCATCGAGGTGTCCGGCCGCACCTACCCGGTCGAGGTCCGCTACCGGCCGCTGCTGGAGCAGACCGGCGACGAGGAGGACGAGCAGGCCCGGGAGGAGCCGATCGACCAGGTGGACGGCATCGCCGCCGCGGTCGACGAGCTGGGCCGCGAGAGCGACGGCGACATCCTGGTCTTCCTCAGCGGCGAGCGGGAGATCCGCGACGCCGCCGACGCGCTGACCAAACGCAACCTGCGCAACACCGAGATCGTCCCGCTCTACGGCCGGCTGTCCGCCGCCGAGCAGCACAAGGTCTTCCAGCGGCACACCGGCCGGCGGGTGGTGCTGGCCACCAACGTCGCCGAGACCTCGCTGACCGTGCCGGGCATCCGGTACGTGATCGACCCCGGCACCGCGCGCATCTCCCGCTACAGCAGCCGGCTCAAGGTGCAGCGGCTGCCCATCGAGCCGGTGTCGCAGGCCAGCGCCAACCAGCGCAAGGGCCGCTGCGGGCGCACCTCGGACGGCATCTGCATCCGGCTCTACGCCGAGGAGGACTTCGCGGCCCGGCCCGCGTTCACCGAGCCGGAGATCCTGCGCACCAACCTGGCCTCGGTCATCCTGCAGATGACCGCGCTCGGGCTCGGCGACCTGGCCGCGTTCCCGTTCATCGACCCGCCGGACAAGCGCAACGTCACCGACGGCATCAAGCTGCTGGAGGAGCTCGGCGCGCTGGAGGGCAGCCGCAAGCTCACCGCGCTGGGCCGCCAGCTGGCCCAGCTGCCGGTCGACCCGCGGCTGGCCCGCATGGTCATCGAGGCGGACAAGCAGGACTGCCTGGCCGAGGTCATGGTGATCACCGCGGCGCTGTCCATCCAGGATCCGCGCGAGCGCCCGGCGGACAAGCAGCAGCAGGCCGACGAGAAGCACGGCCGGTTCGCCGACAAGGAATCCGACTTCTTCAGCTACCTCAACCTCTGGAACTACCTGCGCGAGCAGCAGCGCGAGCTGTCCGGCAACCAGTTCCGCCGGCTGTGCCGCAGCGAGTTCCTCAACTACCTGCGGGTCCGCGAGTGGCAGGACATCTACTCGCAGCTGCGGCAGGTCGCCCGTACCCTCGGATTGACCCTGCACGAGCGCGACGAGCTCGCCGCCGCCCAGTCCGTGCACACGGCCATGCTCTCCGGCCTGCTCTCGCACATCGGGCTCAAGGACACCGACAAGCGGGAGTATCTCGGCGCCCGCGGCGCCAAGTTCGCGATCTTCCCCGGCTCGGCGCTGTTCCGGAAACAGCCGCGCTGGGTGATGTCGGCCGAGCTGGTGGAGACCTCGAGGCTGTGGGGCCGGGTGAACGCGCGGATCGAGCCGGAGTGGGCCGAGAAGCTCGCGCCGCACCTGGTCAAGCGCAGCTACAGCGAGCCGCACTGGGAGAAGAACCAGGGCGCGGTGATGGCCTACGAGAAGGTCACCCTGTACGGCCTGCCGATCGTGCCGCGCCGCAAGGTCGGCTACGCCCGGGTCGACCCGGCAATGTGCCGCGAGCTGTTCATCCGGCACGCGCTGGTCGAGGGCGACTGGGAGACCCACCACACGTTCTTCGCGGAGAACAAGAAGCTGCTGGAACGCATCGAGGAGATCGAGAACAGGGCCCGCCGGCGGGACATCGCGGTCGACGACGAGACCGTGTACGCCCTCTACGACGCCCGCATCCCGGCCGACGTGGTCTCGGCCCGGCACTTCGACGCGTGGTGGAAGAAAGCCCGGCACACCGACCCGGACCTGCTCACCTTCACCCGCGAGCTGCTGGTCAACGCGGGGCGTGACGGCGTCGACCCGGGCGCGTACCCGGATGCCTGGCTGGTCGGCGACGTCCGGCTGCCGCTGAGCTACCAGTTCGAGCCGGGTGCGGCCGCCGACGGGGTGACCGTGCGGGTGCCGCTGCCGCTGCTCAACAAGCTCGACGGCGGCGACTTCGGCTGGTCGGTGCCGGGCCTGCGCCGGGAGGTCGTGATCGCGCTGATCAGGGCCCTGCCCAAGCACCTGCGGACCAGCTTCGTCCCGGTGCCGGACTGGGCCGAGGCCGTGCTGAGCCGGATCCCGGCGCGCCGCGGCGCGCTGCCGGACGCGGTCGGCGACGAGCTGCGCCGGCTGACCGGCACCGTCGTGCCGCGCGACGCCTGGCGCCCCGATCAGGTCCCGGACCACCTCCGGATGAACTTCCGGGTGGTCAACGAGGACGGTGCCGTCGTCGGGCAGGGGCGTGACCTCGACGTGCTGCGCGCGAGCCTGGCGCCCAAGGTGCAGGCGACGATCTCCGCGGCCGCCGGCAACATCGAGCGCCGCGGCATCACCACCAACGACTTCGGCACGCTGCCCCGTTCGATCGTGCAGGTCCGGGGCGGCTACGAGGTCACCGTGCACCCGGCGCTGGCCGACGAGGGCGACAGCGTGGCGGTCCGGGTCTTCGAGACCGAGGCCGAGCAGCGCGAGGCGATGCGTGCGGGCACCCGCCGGCTGCTGCTGCTCACGCTGCCGCCGGCCGCCCGGTTCCTGCAGGGCCGGCTGGACAACCGGGCGAAGCTGGAGCTGTCCCGGGGCAACCCGTACCGGTCGATCGCCGACCTGCTCGACGACTGCGCCGGCGCGGCGGTCGACAAGCTGGTCGCCGACGCGGGCGGGCCGGCCTGGGACAAGGAGTCCTTCGCCAAGCTGCGCGACGAGGTGCGGGCCGACCTGGTGGACGCGGTCGCCAACGTGGTGACCCACGTACGGGCGGTGCTGGCCACCGCGTACGACGTCGAGCAGCGCCTCGGCGGCATCCGCGACCCGGCTTTGCTCCCGGCGCTGGCCGACATCCGGCAGCAGCTCAAGGGGCTGGTGCATCCCGGGTTCGTCACCGAGACCGGCTGGAAGCAGCTGCACCACCTGCCCCGCTACCTGCGGGCCGTGGCGCACCGGATGGACCGCCTCGGCGGCACCCTGCCCCGCGACCGGCAGCTCACCGCGCAGGTGCACGAGATCGAGCGGGAATATCGCGAGCTGCGCGCCGAGCTGCCCGCGGGCGGCCCGGCCGACGAGGGGCTGCGGGAGATCCGCTGGATGATCGAGGAGCTGCGGGTCAACTTCTTCGCCCAGGCCCTCGGGACCGCGTACCCCGTGTCGGACAAGCGCATCTACAAGGCCATGGATCAGCTGCCCGGCTAGGAGCCGGTCTGAGTTTTTCCGCGCGCTGTCCTGTTCCGGGGGGTTTCTCCGGCAGCGGGGTGCATGCCGGGCAGCGGTCGGGTGCCGTTCGGTTACCCGGCTGTCAACTCGTGGCGCGAGGCCCTAGCGTCCTTCCCATGACGAACGAATTCCTCGCCTTCGCCCCGCTTTCCACCGCTCCCGCCGTCGACCCGGCCCGCGCGCTGCTGGACGAGATGATGGCGCGGGTGGGGGTCGACGGCCTCGCCGCCGCGCTCGGCGACGCCGGTCTGCTCGCCCACGTCGACCAGCACGCCGCCGCGGTCCGGGACGCGCTGCGCAACGCCGGCCGCGACGTCGACGCCGAGGGCCTGGCCGCGTACGCCAAGTCGATCGCCGCGGCCGCCGACCGGATGGGCCGCCCGGTGCCGCAGCCGGGTCACGCCTACCTGTCGGGCAGCGCGTGGCTGGCCGCCGAGTGGCACCTGATGCGTCTGGTGGCCGTCTGCATGATCGCGGAGTCGGCCGGACTGTTGTAGGGATCAGCCGACACGCTGAACCACCGTTGCATGCGGCGCGATGCGTATTCCGTACCTTATGTCCCATGCGTTTCACCGCCAAGACAGCTTCACTCGCCCTCGCGATGACCGCCCTGCCGGGCATCGCCGCCCCCTCGCCCGCGCTCGCCGCGCCGCCGGTGGTGTCCGCGCCCGCCGCGGTCACCCCGGTCGTGGCGGCACCCGCCGCTGCGGCGGCCGGACCGGTCACCGTCGCCCGCTACTCGTTCGACAAGGGCGCCGGCGCCACCGGCCGGGTCGCCGAGAACTCCGGCCGCGGGACCGCCCTGACGGTCCGCGCCGCCGACCGCGGCCGGGTCACGTTCCCCGGCACCACCGACAAGGTCGCGTCGTTCCCCGCCGCCTGCGCCGCCACCGCCCGGACCTGCCCGCGCGCCCTGCTCGAGGGCACCGACGACGCCGACCTCGACCCCGGCACCCGGCTGTTCCGCTGGGGCGCCGCGGTGCGGGTCACCCGGGCCCAGGTGAACGGCTCGTCGAACGTCGTGCAGAAGGGCGTCGTCGACACCGAGAGCCAGTGGAAGATGCAGATCGGCGCCAAGCGGGGACGGGCCCACTGCGTCGTCGTCGGCAAGGGCTCGGCCCAGGTCTACCTGGTCCGCAGCACCGTCGGCGTCGCCGACGCCAAGTGGCACAGCATCATGTGCCAGCGCGCGGGTGCGTCCCTGACGGTGTACGTCGACGGCCAGGCCCGCGGCCGGATCGCCATCCCGGCGACCCTGAGCATCGCCAACACCCGGCCGCTGCGCATCGGCGGGCCGAACTTCAACGCCAAGAGCGACATGTTCCACGGCCAGCTCGACGACGTGTACGCCCGCCTGGGCTGAGCACCGCCCGCCGGAACGCGCGGCGGCGGCGCCGGCAGGCCACTGGCTGGGCCGGCCGGTGCCGCCACCACCGCGCCGGGAAGGGCCGGCACCGGCACGGTCCGGTCCTTCCCGCCGGGCAGCTCGGGTGGCCCGGCTCTGCCACCATGCCCGTCATGGACCTGCAGTTCAGCGGCGACATCTGGCATTGGCGCGGGCCGGCGCCGTGGTATTTCGTCACCGTCCCCGAGCCCGAGTGCGACACCCTCCGCTCGTGGTCGTACGCGAGCTACGGCTGGGGCATGATCCCGGTGGTGGCGCGGATCGGCGGCACCGAGTGGGAGACCTCGCTGTGGCCCAAGGACGGGCGGTACGTCGTGCCGCTCAAGGCCCACGTGCGCCGGGCCGAGCAGCTCGACGAGGGCGGGACGGTGGCGGTGCGGCTCGCCGTGCGGCTGCCGGAGTGACCGATCAGGACGGTGGCCGCCAGCCCCGCGGGGTCGAGGCGTCCCGGCGCATGACCACCGGGAAGACGCTGGAGTAGGCCTGCCAGGACGGTTGCGCCCGCGGCTTGGGCGCGCCGGCCGACCGGACCAGCGACTGCAGGATGTCCTGCACCGCCCGGTGCAGCTGCGGATCGGTCACCAGGCCCTGCGCGTCGACGGCGGCCGGGTCGAGCGGCACCCGGATGCAGGCCGGCCGCAGCAGCCGCGCGTTGCCGAAGCTGAGGGCCGTCTGCAGCGTGCCGAGCGCGCTCTCGTCGTCGCCGGGCGCAGCCACCGAGAGCCAGGCGGCCGGCTTGCCGGTCAGGTCGCCGCCGTCGACCAGCCAGTCGAGCAGGTTCTTCAGGCTGCCCGGCAACGAGCCGGCGTACTCCGGGGTGCTGAACAGCAGCGCCCCGGCCGCCGCGACCTCGTCCCGCAGCCCGGCCACCGCGGCGGGCACCGGCTGCTCGCCGGGCACGAACGCCGGCAGCCCGCGCAGGCCGTCGTAGAGCGTCGCGGTGAGGTCCGCCGGGGCGAACCGGACCGCCGTGCGCAGGGCGGCGGTGTGCAGCGAACCCTCGCTGGTGCCGCCCGTGATCAGCAGGATGCGCGTCATGACGTGACGATAAGGCCGGGCCCCCGCACAACCCGTGCGACGCGGCGGGGTCGGCGGCTGTCGATCTTGTGGAACCGCGCACCCCGGCGGGTCAGCGGCCCAGCGCGGCCAGGGCGGCGCGGACCTGATCGAGCGGGTTCGCTCCCAGCGGGCGCAGCACCACCGTGTCCGCACCGGCGGCCCGGAGGGCCTCGACCCGCTCCGGTACGGCACCGGCCGGCCCGATCAGCGTGAACAGCTCCGCCGACTCGGCGCCCAGCCAGGCGGCCTGATCGGCGACCATCTCCCGGGTGGCCGCGGCGGCCCGCCCGGCGTCGTCCTCGACGTGCAGATACGTGAAGACGATCAGCTCGTGCCCCGGGCGGTCCCCGGCCGCGCGCCCCCGGTCGATCGGTGCCAGGGCGGCGGCGATCCGCTCGGGCCCGATGCCCTCGGCGAGGATCGTGCCGTCGGCGACGCGCCCGGAGAGCTCCAGCGACTTCGGCCGGACCACCCCGGTCACCAGCGGCGGCGCCGGGACGGGTGGGTGCACCAGCCGGACCCCGTCGACGGTGACCTCCCGGCCCTTCATCGTCACGGTCTCGCCGGCCAGCAGCCCGCGGACGGCGACGATGGTCTCCTCCAGCAGCGCCAGCTTGCTGCCGGCCTCCGCGCCGACCTGGCGCATCCACTCGGCCACCCCGTGCCCGAGCCCGGCAACCAGCCGCCCCGGGTACGCCCGGGCGAGCGTCGCCAGCTCCATGGCCAGCAGGGCCGGGTTGCGCAACGCCACCGGCGCGATGCCGATGCCCACCCGCAGGCGCCCGGTCGCGGCGAGGGCGATGGCGGCCGAGCTGATCGAGCCGGCCCAGCCCAGGTCCTCCACCACCCACAGGTCGTCGGCGCCGGCCCGCTCCACCTCGGCGGCGAAGGTGGCCAGCTCCTCGGGTGCGCGGTCCCGGTCGAACATGACGCCGATCCGCGGCCGTCCGGACCCTGGGGTGGTGATCGTGGCAGACATCGGCCGAGTCTAGGGGTTCCGGCCGGCGACCGTGTGGTGCGCCGGAGCCGGCGGTGTCGAGCACGTCGAGAGCTACCTGGTGCGGGGCGCTCGTCCCGCCGAGGCCGACCCATTCGGCGAACGGCGGGCGAACAGGGAGGATCGCCCGTCTCGGGGCAATCCGGCCGACCGCTCGGCGCTCACGATCATGAATGTGGAATCCTCGGTGGGCCGCCTGGCCATTCCTGGCCGCGGGATCCGACGGACGGAAGGAACTTCCTATGGCAGTCTCCGCGAACCTCGACAAGATCCTCGACAAGGCGTACGAATCCAGCTCGCCCGCCGAGCTGCTCAACGCCCCGGTCGCCGCGCTGGCCGGGGTCAGCGACAGCGACGCCGAGCTGCTGCAGAAGGCGTTCAACATCAAGACCATCGGCGACCTGGCCGGCAACAAGTACTTCAAGGCCGCCGGCGCCATCGCGGCGATCGCCGCGGTCTCCGCGTAGGTCCGAGCACAGTCGACGGCGCCCGCCCTTGTGGCGGGCGCCGTCGTGTTTCCGGGGGCTTCAGGGGTGGTGGCGATGGCCTCCTCAGCGATCGCCGCAGTGGCCCACCGGTGGATGCCGGCCCGGTCAGCTGCGCCGGAAGGCGTAGCTGCGGGCCGATCCGCCGGTTGCCCGGCCCGCGTGGGCGCGTTCGGAGCGCTGGCGGGCCGCCAGCCGGGCGTCCCGGGCGCCGTGGCGCACCGCGGTGTCACCGGCGGCGGGCTGCTGGTCGGCCGGGCCGCTGACGGCGGTGTCCATGGACACCGCCGCGGTCAGGTCCCGGCGGGCGAGCTCGTCGGGATCGACGTGCACGGAGAAAGGTCGGTCAGGCATACGGCTACCTCCTCATGGAGCGAGGTGAGAGGTGCGGACGGAACGGGAGCACACGGCGGCCGCGGGAAGCGGGAACCGTGGCGGGCACGCGCCGGCGCGGCGCGGCGGGACCGGGGCCTCGCCCTGGGTCCGGATCTGCGCGGGGCGGCGTCAGGAGATCATGCCCGTACGGTAACTCCGCGGCCGGCCGAAGCGCTACGTCTTTATTCGCGGAGCGTCGCCACACCCGCGTCGAGGATCGCCACCGCCGACGGGAAGTCGCGGAGCTGGTCGCGGATCAGCGTCAGGCCGATCTGCAGGGCCACCGGCGGCACCCGGCGGGCCTCCAGCACCCGCGCCGTCCAGCCGACGAAGTCGGTGAAGACCAGGTCGTCGGCGACGTACAGCGCCGCGGCCAGGAAGTCGACCACGTGGCCGAGGTCCTCCACGGTCGAGTCGTGCTGGCGCTGGCTGTAGCCGCTCATCGGCGGGTACGCCGCGGTCAGCCGGGTCACCGCGGTGCTCACCAGCTCGCCCCGGTGCCGGACCAGGTATGTGTACTCGTCGTCGCCCAGGAACCCGGTCTGGTACGGGTCGTCGATCTGCGGCGGCCAGTCGCGGGCCAGCCGCTGCACCGCACCCTCCGCCCCGGCCGCCCAGGCGTCCGCGCCCAGCCGGTGTGCCCACCGGCCGTCGGGACCGAAGCCCGGGCCGCCGGCGATCACCGGCACGCCCACCGAGCGGCAGGCGGTGATCGCCGCGTGCGCCCGCGGCAGCCGGGTCGCCAGCATGCAGCTCAGCGCCACCGCGTCCGGGCCGGTCTGGTGCAGGTGGGTGACCAGGTGCGGGCCGGGCACGTTGGCGCCGAGGAAGTCCACCCGCCAGCCGTCCAGCCGCAGGATCTCGCCGATTATCCGCACCGGCACGGCGTGCCACTCACCGTCGACGCAGGCCACCGTGATCCGCCCGCGGGTCGGGCGCACCGGGGTCCGGGCCGAGACGGTGGCCAGCGCCCGCTCGCTGATCGCGGTCGCCGCGTGTTCCCGGGCGATCGACCAGTCGTTGGTGGCCCACAGCTCGCCGACCCGGCGCTGGGTGCGGGCGATCAGGTCGAGCATGAGGCGCGCCGGCGGCACCCCGTTGTCCAGCAGGGCGGTGACGATCTCGATGGCGCCGTACTCGTCGCCGTCGCCCACCAGGCGCAGATACCGGTCGCCGAGGCCGGGGTCGTCCAGGGAGCGCGGGGGAGTGGTGGTCGAGACGGTCATCAGCGGCTCCGGCCCCGGCGGTCACCCCGTCGGGCGTCGATGGCGAACGGCGAGGCGGCCGGCGCGCCGGTCTCCATCAGGCTGAGCTTGGTGCGCGACGGGGCGCGGACCACGAGCATCGCGATGTCGTCCCGGACGCCGCCGTGCACCCAGTCGGAGACCAGCTGGCGGACCCGTTCCACGGCCGCCGCGCCGGGCATGCCCAGGCAGCTCGCCAGCGCGTCGCGCAGCCGGGCCTCGCCGTACTGCTCGGTGCCGCTCGCGCCGCCGCGGGCCTCGGTGAGGCCGTCGCTGTAGAGCAGGCAGAGCTCACCCGGGGCCAGCTCGACCACCGCGGGCTGCACGGCGATCCGCGGCACCACGCCGATCAGGGTGCCGGCCACCGGCACGGTCTCGACCGTGCCGTCGGCGCGCAGCACCAGCGGCGCCGGGTGCCCGCCGGTGGCCAGGTGCAGCCGGACCCGGCCGTGCTCGGCCCGGCTGACCGCGGCCACGACCAGGGTGACGAAGCGGTGCTGGCGGCTGGCGCCGAGCAGCGCCTGGTTGAGCACCGTCAGCATGGCGGCCGGGTCGGAGCCGACCAGGCGCAGCGCACGCAGCGTCTGGCGCACCTTGCCGGTCAGCACCGCAGCCTCCGGGCCCTTGCCGCAGACGTCGCCCAGGGCGATCACCGTCTCCGGGCTGTCGGCGGTCGGGCCGAAGACGTCGTAGAAGTCGCCGCCGATCCGCACCGCGTCCCGGGCCGCCTGGTAGGAGCCGAGCAGCTCGATGCCCTCGGGCTGGGGCAGCTCCGGCGGGAGCAGGTCGGCCTGCAGGATCGCGGTGGTGTCGACCTGCTCACGGTAGAGGGCGGCCGCGGAGATCGCGCCGCCGGCCCGGGCGGCGAAGATCCGGGCCAGCATCTCGTCCTCGCCGGAGAACACCGCGTCGGCGCCGCACCGGGCCAGGATCAGCGCGCCGGCCGGCTCCGCGTTGCCCGGCAGCGGCGTGACCAGCAGCGCGCCGACCGGGCCGAAGCCCTCGGGCAGCAGCCAGCCGGGCACCTGCCCGGCGTCCAGCCAGCGGCTCGGGATCGGCGGGAACCCGCCGAGCGCCTCCTCGAGGCCGGGCACCTCGCCCAGCTGGTGCTCGCGCAGCACGCCGTCGGTGACGCCGCCGCCGGCCACCAGCCGTACCCACTCGCTCTGCCGGCTGCGGGCCGGCAGCACCACGACCGCGGCGTCGGCCAGGTGCGCCGCCGCCAGCTCGACGGTGGTACGCAGGCAGCGCCGCTGGTTCAGCGAGGCGGACAGCCGGCGGCTCGCCTCGGCCAGGAAGATCGTGCGGGCCCGTTCGGCCTGGAACGCCTCGGCCCGCGCCAGCTCCTCGGTGGTGTCCTGCAGATACCACCCGTAGTGGTCGTCGCCGAGCGGGCGGCGGTAGCCGAGCAGCTGCCGGCCCTGATACTCGCCGGTGAAGACGGCGGCGTCCTCGGCGGTGGCGTGGGCCAGCCCGGCCAGCGGGCTGCCGACGGTGCTGCCACCCGGCTCCAGGCCCGGCAGCAGGGCCCGCGCGGCGGCGTTGACCAGCACGATCCGGTCGTCGGCCGCGGTGCACAGCAGCACCGCCTCACCGGCGGCGTCCAGGGCGGCACGCAGCAGCGCAGGCGCGGGGGCGAGGACCGGAGCGGCCGGTACCCGGGTGTCCAATACCGTTCCCCTCTCACTCCCCGCCGGATTTTCGGTGATCCGGCCAGCCTACGCGGTGGGCGCGGATCCGGCTCTGCTCAGACGGAGGACCCCGGCACCTCGATGTCCACGATCACCGGGGCGTGGTCGGACGGGCCCTTGCCCTTGCGGGCCTCCCGGTCGACCACCGCATCGCGGACCGCGGCGGCCACGTCGGCGGTGGCGTAGACCAGGTCGATCCGCATGCCCTTGTTCTGGTGGAACATGCCGGCGCGGTAGTCCCAGTAGGTGAAGGGATGATCACCTTTCAGCGGCCGGGGCAGCACGTCGGTGAGCCCGAGCGCGCGCAGCGCCGCCAGCGCCTCGCGCTCCGGCGCGGTGACGTGGGTCGAGCCGACGAAGACCTGCGGGTCCCAGACGTCGTCGTCGGTGGGCGCGACGTTGAAGTCCCCGGCCACCACGGCCGGGCCGGTCGTGGCGGCGAGCGCGTCCCGCAGCGCGGCGAACCAGGCCAGCTTGTACGCGTAGTGCGGGTCCTCCGGCGTGCGCCCGTTCGGCACGTACACCGAGGTGAACCGGATGCCGGCGCAGGTGGCGCTGATCGCGCGGGCCTCGGGCTCGGGGAAGCCGGGCTCGCCGTCGAAGCCGTGCCGCACGTCGTCGAGGCCGACCCGGGAGAGCAGGGCGACGCCGTTCCAGCGGCCCTGGCCGTACGCGGCGGTGCGGTAGCCGAGCGCGGCGACCTCCTGCTCGGGGAAGCCGTCGGCGGCGACCTTGGTCTCCTGCAGGCAGAGCACGTCGGGCCGGGCCTGATCGAGCCACTCCAGCAGCCGGGGCAGCCGGGCCTTGACCGAGTTCACGTTCCACGTGGCGAAGCGCATCGCCCCAGCCTGCCAGCGCCCCGGCCGGGCGTCGCGGCTGGGTCAGCGCTCGGGGGCGCGGTGCTCGGTGCGGATCGGCGCCGAGCTGCTCCGCACGGCCGCGAGCAGGGCGCCCGCCAGCCCGGAGGCCAGCACGAGCAGCACCAGGACGAGCCACAGCACGGACCCCTCGGATCCGATCAACGTCGTCATCATGTCGCCTCCTCCGGTCTCCCTGTCATCGGCCGGCCGATGCGCGGGGCAAGGATCCGGGCCGAGGGAATAATGCCGGACTTGTCGGCGGTGCACCAGTGGCAGGGGAGACGTTTGTCACCCCATGGGGAAGACGGTACCCCCGGGTGCGCTCTCAGCCGGGTGGCACGGGCGCGTACCGGCGGGCGGCCCAGTGGCCGGCGAAATCGCCCGCCGGCACCCCCGGGCCCCACAGCCAGCCCTGGCCCTGGGTGACGCCGACCGCGGCGAGCGCGTCGCGCTGCACCCGGGTCTCCACGCCCTCGGCCACGATGCTCAGCCCCAGCGCCCGGCTCATCGCCACCACGGCCCGGACGATCTCCTCGTCCTCGACGCTCTCGCCCAGGCCGGAGACGAACGACCGGTCGATCTTGACGCCGGTGACCGGGAAGCGGCGCAGGTAGCCCAGCGCCGAGAAGCCCGTGCCGAAGTCGTCGACCAGCAGCTTGAGGCCGAGCTCGCGCAGCTCGTACAGCACCCGGGCGGTGACGCTGCCGCCGTCGGCCATCACCGACTCGGTCATCTCCAGGGCCACCGCCGCGGCCGGCACCCCGTGCTGGAGCAGCTCGCCGGCCACGATCAGGGGCAGCTCGGCGTTGCTGAGCTGGCGCGGCGAGACGTTGATCGACAGGTAGAACTCCGGGCCCACCGTGCCGTCCGCGCGCCACCGGGCCAGCTGGGCCAGCGCCTCGTTGCGCACCCAGGTGCCGAGCGCGCCGATCAGCCCGGCGTCCTCGGCGACCGGGATGAAGGTCATCGGCGGGATCGGCCCGCGCCGCGGGTGATTCCACCGCACCAGCGCCTCGGCGCCGATCGGCCGGCCGTTCTCCAGCCGCACGATGGGCTGGTAGACGACGGAGAGCTGGCCCTCGGCCAGGGCCGTGCGCAGCGCGCCCTCCAGCTCGATGCGCTCGCGGACCCGGTCGTGCATCGAGGTGTCGAAGATCGTGGAGCGGCCCGGGCCCTCGGCCTTGGACCGGTACATCGCGGTGTCGGCGTCGCGCAGCAGGGCCTGGGTGGTCACCTCGGGGGAGTCGTCGCCGGGCGCGTGCGCGATGCCGATCGACGCGCTGATCACCAGCTCGGTGTCGCGGACCGGCAGCGCCCGGGCGAAACACCCGTGCACGTCCTCGACCAGCCGCAGCGCGCCCTGCTCGTCGCCGAGGTAGGCGACCAGGAACTCGTCGCCGCCGACCCGGGCCAGCATGGTGCCGGCCGGGATGGCCGCGCGCAGCCGCGCCGCGACCTCGATGACCAGCTGGTCGCCGGTGTCGTGGCCCCAGGAGTCGTTGACCCACTTGAAGCCGTCCAGGTCGAGGAAGTACACCCAGATCCGCCGGACGTCCGGCGGCGGCACGGTGCCGAGCAGTCGCTCGATCTCGTGCGAGATCATCCGCCGGTTCGGCAGCCCGGTCAGCGGGTCGTGCATCGCCTGGTGCTCGGAGTGCAGCTGCGCCGCCACCTGGGCCTGCACCGCGGAGATCGCCCGCAGCAGCAGGAGCGCGACGATGGCCAGGCCGCAGGCGCCGATCAGCGCGCGGTATTCCGGCGAATCCCCGCCGACGGCCACCAACAGCACGAACGGGGTGGACACCGCGGGCACCAGCAGCGTCATCCGGCGCCACGACCAGGCCTGCACCGGGTGCCGGGCCGCGTGCCCCAGCTGGACCACCGACGGGTGCAGGGCGGCGACCCCGAGCAGCACGTACGCGAGCAGGAACGGCACGTCCAGCAGCGGCGACACGTACGTCTTGCCGCCCACGCCGATGATCGCGTACGCCACGTCGCCGATCACCATGAGCACCATCCCGGCGACCAGCGTCGCCAGGCTCACCGGCCAGCTCCGCGCGGTGAAGGTCAGGTTGACGCACAGCGCCAGCAGCACCACGTCGAACAGCGGGTAGAGCCCGGCCAGCACCGACTCGATCGGCGGCCGGTCGGCGATGGCGGCGGCCGGCGCGGCCAGCAGCAGCGCGCTGGCCAGCCCGCCGGCCAGGCACACCATCAGCCCGTCCAGCACCGAGTGCCGGGCGATGCTGCCCCGGGAGCGCAGCAGCATGGCGAAGAAGACGGCCTGCAGCACGTAGCCGGGCACGGTGAAGGCGTCGGCGATCAGCGGCTGGCTCACCACCAGCGGCCGGACCACCACGCCGACCAGGAAGCAGGCCGCGGCGGCGCCCATGAACGGCCAGGCGGCCCGGGGCTCGGCGCGGAAGCGGCGGGGAGCGGTGAAACAGGCCCAGACGGTGCCGATGCCGATGACGGCGAAGGCGGCGCTGTTGACCGCGGAGGCCAGGTTGAGCGTGTAGAGGGCGGTGGCGAGCACGCCGGCGACGCCGAAGACCTTCCACCATCGCCGACCCTGTGTCGACGGAGCTGTGGACAGCACCCGTCATCGCCCCCTGGCCAGTCAGCTCATCAGCGCTCCCGCCGATGGCACCGTACCCGCCGGTGAGCTCTCCCCGGCAGAGGTTCCGTGGACAAAGACTGTCGGACAGGCACACCTGCGCAGCAACTGCTGGGCCACCTCGCCGAGCAGTGAGCCGCCGCTGGTACCCCGCGGACCCACGATCATCATCCGTGCCCGGTGCGACGCGTGGACCAGAATCGGCGCAGCGTCGCCGACCAGCAACCGGGTCCGGGCCCCGCTCAGCTCCGGCACACCCGCCAGCGCGGACTCCAGCAGCCGGCGCCCCGCCTCCCGCTCGTCGTCGTGGCCCACCACGTGGGCGACCTCCACCGCGATGCTCCGGCGGCGGCCCTCCGCCGCGGCCATCCGCAGGGCCAGCAGCGAGCTGGGCGAGCCGTCGACCGCGGTCAGCAGCGGGCCGGCCGGCGGGCGGTTGCCGCGGGACACCACCACCGGGCAGCGCGCCCGGGAGACCGTCTGGACCAGCACGGAGTCGGCCGGCAGGCGCGGGCTCAGCGCCAGGTCGTCGTCGCCGAGCACGATCAGCTCCGCGGTCCGGCTCTGCCGCAGCAGCTCGCGCACCGGCAGGCCGTCCACCAGCAGGCCCTCGACCTGGACGCCGGGGACGGTGCGGCCGGCGGTCGCCACCGCCTCGGCCACGATCCGGGCCGCCTCGCGGCGCGCGGTGGCCCAATCCGGTGCATCATCGGAGGAAGGGCGGCCGGGCCAGGCGAACACGTGCAGGATCCGCAGCGGTTGTCCCCGGGCCACCGCCTCGCGGGCGCCGAGCCGGGCGGCGGCCAGCCCGGAGGACGTGCCGTTGACGCCTACGACGACAGGAGCAGGACCCGGCATCCGCATCGGTGCACCACCTCCGGACCGCGACGGCGCGGTAGACAGACCATTATCTATGGTGTTCCTGGGAAGGCGGTCGTGATCAATCCCTCAGCGCTCGACCGCCTGATGACCCGTTCAGCTTGAGGGTTTACGGTGAACGGCAGGTTATTGGCGACATCTGCCGGTGAAGTGAGGGAATTACATGACGGATGTCAAGCTCGACCACCCAGGTGGCCAGTTGTCCATGCCGGTGCGCCCGGCGGTCGAGGGTCCAGGCGGGATCGACGTCAGCGCGCTGCTGAAGGAGACCGGATACGTCACCCTGGACCAGGGCTTCGTCAACACCGCCTCGTGCGCGTCGGCGATCACCTACATCGACGGTGACGCCGGGATCCTGCGCTATCGGGGCTTCCCGATCGAGCAGCTCGCCGGCAAGGCCTCGTTCCTCGAGGTTTCGTACCTGCTGATCCACGACGCGCTGCCGACGCCGGCCCAGCTGGCCGAGTTCGGCGACAAGATCCGCGTGCACACCCTGCTGCAGGAGGAGATGCGCGCCTTCTTCTCCGGCTTCCCGCGCGACGCGCACCCGATGGCGGTGCTCTCCTCGGCCGTCACCGCGCTGTCGACGTTCTACCAGGACGCGCTCGACCCGACGGACCCCGAGCAGGTCGAGATCTCCGGGATCCGGCTGATGGCGAAGCTTCCGACGATCGCGGCGTACGCGTACAAGAAGTCCATCGGCCACCCGCTGCCGTACCCGGACAACTCGCTGGACTACGTCGAGAACTTCCTGCGCATGACGTTCGGGCTGCCCACCGTCAACTACGAGGTGGACCCGACGCTGGCCAAGGTCCTCGACATGCTGTTCGTGCTGCACGCCGACCACGAGCAGAACTGTTCCACGTCGACCGTCCGGCTGGTGGGCTCGGCGCAGGCCAACCTGTTCGCCTCGGTCTCGTCGGGCATCAACGCGCTCTCCGGCCCGCTGCACGGCGGCGCCAACTCCGCGGTGCTGGAGATGCTCGAGGGCATCCGCACCGACGGCGGTGACGTCGACGCCTTCGTGCGCCGCGTCAAGGCCAAGGAGAAGGGCGTGAAGCTCATGGGCTTCGGGCACCGGGTCTACAAGAACTACGACCCGCGCGCCGCCATCGTGAAGAAGGCCGTCGAGGACGTCGTCTCCACCATGGACAAGCCCGACCCGCTGCTCGAGATCGCGCTGCGGCTCGAGGAGATCGCCCTGGCGGACGACTACTTCGTCTCCCGCAAGCTGTACCCGAACGTCGACTTCTACACCGGCCTGATCTACAAGGCCATGGGCTTCCCGACGAAGATGTTCACGGTGCTGTTCGCGCTCGGCCGGCTGCCCGGCTGGATCGCGCAGTGGGGCGAGATGATGGCCGACCCGACCACCAAGATCGGCCGCCCGCGCCAGCTCTACACGGGCGAGGCGGAGCGTCGGTTCGTCCCGATCAACGAGCGCTGACCGTCCGCTCGCGAAGCGTCGCGGCCGTCCCCCTGATCAGGAGGACGGCCGCTGTTCGTCCAGCCAGCCGAGGATCCGGGTGGCGCCGTCCTCCGTGGCGAGCCGGGCCGCGACGGCCGCGGCCCGCGCCGCGTACCGCGGGTCGGCCGTGACCGACCGCAGGGCGCCGGCCAGCCGGTCCGCCGTCAGCTTCGGCAGCGGTACGGGCGCCGGCGCGACCCCGAGCTCGTGCAGCCGCCGGGCCCAGAACGGCTGATCGGCCAGCACCGGCACACCCACCGCCGGCACTCCCGCCCGCAGCCCCGCCGCCGTGGTCCCGGCGCCGCAGTGGTGCACCACCGCGGCCATCCGGGGGAACAGCCAGTCGTGCGGCAGCGACCCGACGCTGAGCACGTCAGGCCCCGCGGCGACGCGCAGCCCGGACCAGCCTGCCTGCACCACCGCGCGGACCCCGGCGGCGCGCACCGCGGCCAGCACCGGCCCGGCCAGCCGCTCGCCGTGGCCCGGCGCCATGCTGCCGAAGCCCACGTAGACCGGGGCCGGTCCGGCGGCGAGGAACCGCTCGACCTCGGCCGGCGGCGTCCAGCCCGCCGGCCGCTCGGGCCACCAGTAACCGACCACCTCCTGCGACGCGGGCCAGTCGGCCGGCCGGGGCACCACGGCCGGGCTGAAGCCGTGGAAGGTCGGCCACCGGTGCTGCTGGGCCCGCTGCAACGCGGCCATGCCGCGCCGGGGCAGGCCCAGCCGGCGCCGCAGGTCGCGCACCGGCCCGGCGTAGAGCGGGTGCGCCGCGGACTCCAGGAAGCGCCCGGTGAGCCGGTTGCCGGTGCCTCCCAGCGAGCGGCCACCGACCAGCACCGGCCCGAAGTCGCCGGTGGGGAACACCGGCTGCGGGAAGACGCCCGCCCACGGGATGCCGGCCGCCTCCGCCACCTGGTAGCCCAGCGGCGCGACCACGGTGGACAGCAGCACCGCCTCGGCCCGGGTCTGCCGGACCGCCGCCACGATGCCGTCGCCGAGCTCGGCGACCAGCGGCCGGGCGATGCGCAGCAGCCGCAGCAGGGCCCGCGGCCCGGTGCCCGAACCCGTGCCGTCCTGGCCCCGGGCCTGCGGCAGGATCCGCCGCAGGTCGCCGGGCAGGGCCAGGAACGGCAGCTCGACCAGCTCCCGGAACGGCTCGTGGGTGGCCAGGGTGACCTCGTGACCGGCCTGCCGCAGCCGGGCGCCGAGCCCCGTGTACGGCGCCACGTCGCCGGTGGAGCCGGACGTCACGATCACCACGCGCATGATCCGAGCCTAGCCCTATGCCTTGACGGTTATATAACCGCAGTGGAATAGTCGGCCTGTGCCCGTGGACGCCATCGCCGTACTCGCCGAGCCGACCCGCCGCCGCATCCTCGACGAGCTGCGGCAGGCCGACAGCAGCGTGGGACAGCTCGTCGACAAGCTCGCGATGAGCCAGCCCGCCGTCTCCAAACATCTCAAGGTGCTGCGCGAGGCCGGGTACGTCTCCAGCCGTACCGCCGCGCAGCAGCGCATCTACTCCCTCGAGCCCGGTCCGTTCCGCGCGCTCGACGCCTGGCTGGCCCCGTACCGCCGGATGTGGACCCGGCACCTGGCCGCCCTGGAACGCCACCTGGAGGAATCATGAGCAGCGCTTTCGACCCCGGCCCGCCCGCCGACGCCGCGGTCGTCGCCGCGGGCGAGCAGTGGACGCTGATCTTCGTGCGCACGCTGCCGCACCCGCTGGCGAAGGTCTGGGCCGCCCTCACCGACCCCGGCCGGCTGGACCAGTGGGCGCCGTTCACGGCCGCCGGCGACCTGTCCCGCCCCGGCGCGACCACCCTGACGACGGTCGACGGTCCGGATCGGACGGACCTGCCGGCGACCGTGCTGCGCGCCGAGCCGCCCACCCTGCTCGAGTACACCTGGGGCGACGACCTGCTGCGCTGGGAGCTGGCCCCGGCCGGCGACGGCACCCGGCTCACCCTGCGGCACACCCTGGCCGAGCCCGACCTGGCGCCGATGGTCGCCGCGGGCTGGCACCTGTGCGTCGCCGTGCTGGACCGGCTGCTGGCGGACGACCCGGTCGGGGTCATCCGCGGCCGGGACGCGAAGGCACACGGCTGGGACGGGTTGCGCGCGGCCTACGCCGACATGTTCGCGCGCTGACCGGCAACCTTTCCCCGCCCGCCGGTGTCAGGCAGGGTGACACGACGGGGAGAGGCAGGTCATGCGCGACGGGTTCGACGAGTTCGTGCGGAGCCGCGGCACGGGTCTGCTCCGGATCGCGTACCTGCTCACCGGGGACCGGCACAGCGCCGAGGACCTGGTGCAGGAGGTGCTCGAGCAGATGTACGTGAAATGGCGCCGGATCCACGGCATGCCGGAGGCGTACGCCCGCCGGGCGCTGGTCAACCGGTCGGCCAACCGGTGGCGGCGCCGCGGCCGGCGTCCCGAGGCGCCCCTGGGCAGCCACGACGTCGCCGCGCCGGACCACAGCGAGCACGTCGTGGTCCGCGACACGGTGCTGGCGGCGTTACGGACCCTGCCGCCGCGGCAACGCGCCGCGGTGGTGCTGCGCTACCTGGAGGACCTGCCGGTCACCGAGGTGGCCCGGGCGCTCGACTGCTCCGAGGGCAACGTCAAGAGCAGCGTGTCCCGGGGCCTGGTGCGGCTGCGCGCCGCCATGACCGACCACAACGAGCGGCACCCGGCCGCGCCACGAGCGACGGAGGCTCCGGCATGACCGACACCGACATCCGGATCGCGTTCGAGCAGGCGACCGGTGAGCTGCGGACGCCGCCCGACCTGCTGGACAGGGTCCGGGCGGGCGGGCGGCGCCGGGTCGTGCGGCGCCGTACCCTGCTGGCCGGCGGCCTCGCCACCGTCGCGGCCGGCGCCACCGCCGGGGTCCTGTTCGCCGGCCGCGGCGGCGCCGCGCCGGTCGCCTCGCCGCTGCTCGACCGCGCCACCCGCGGCGACCTGCGCGGCGACCGCGACTTCCTGGACCGGGTACGCGCCGCCTGGCGTGCCAAGGTCGGTGCCATCCCGGTCCGCGGCGAGCCGCACGTGGTCTGGGCCGGGCAGGCGCCGCACGGCGGCGGGGCGGCGGTGGTCGCGCAGCGGGTCCCGGAGCAGGTGGCGTCGCCGATCGGCCAGATCCGGTACGGCCTGCTGGGCTTCGCCGAGCAGGACGCCGACGGCCTCCGGATGATCTCCCTCGAGGAGATGCTCACCGGGGCAGCCAACGCGACGGCGGCGCTGCTCGGCCGGGAGCGCTCGGTGCTCATGGTGCTGGACGACGGCCGCCGGGTGCGGTACTCGCCCGCTGTCTCCTACACAGCGGCGGGTGCGGTCGAGCGCACGTTCGACCCACTGGACTTCCGGGTGCACGACGGCGTCGCCTTCGCGGCCACCGCCGCGTCGCGGACCCTGATCCGGGCCGGCCTGCGTGCCGACGTACCGGACTCCCAGGGTGACCGCTCGGTCGGCCTGGCCAACCTCTCCCGGCTGATCGGCGACGCCGGCCGCGGCACCCCCGCCGACGGCGCCCGGCGCTTCACCCGGTCGCTGACCGGCACCGGCGTGCCGCTCACCGAGGGCGGCCCGTGGGACGTCACGACCCGCGACGACCTCGTCGACCGGTACGGCTACCGCGTCGTGCCACCGGCCGACACCTGGTATCTCCGCGGCACGACGGCCGACCGCCGCCCGTTCGCCGTGCAGACCCTGGCCGGCACCGACGACCGGCTCCGGCTGTTCCTGTCCATCGGCGCCCCCGAACCGGTCCTGCGGGGCTTCCCGTCCCCCGCCGCGCCCCTGCCCGTGCAGGTCCGGCTGCCGGACGGGCAGGGCGTTGTCGTCGCCGGCCGGGGCCGGCTGCGCTACCGGGTGCCGCACGGCAGCTGGCTCCCGGTCGCCGGGGACGCGGCGCTGCTGCCGGCCGCGGCCGCCGAGGTCGAGGTGACCCCGGAGGGACGGCGGGCGATCCGGGTCCGGCTGGCCTAGGGTCGAGGTGCATGTGCCCGGCCCGGCCGCCGGTTGAGCCGCGCCCCGATCGGGCATGTGTCCCGCGATCAGGGAGGCTGCATGGACGTCGTCATCGGTGTCGACACCGGAACCACCGCGACCAAGGCCATCGCCGCCGGGCCGAGGGGCGAGGTGCGCGCGATGACCAGCGTGCACTACCCGCTGTCGGTGCCCGGACCGGGTCAGGCCGAGCTCGACCCGGTCCGGCTGCGCGACGCGGCGATCGAGGCACTGATCGCGGTCGCCAAGCAGTCGCACGAGCGGGGCGACACCGTGCTCGCGGTGAGCCTCAGCGCGTTCCTGCACGCGCTGGTGCCGATGGACGCCGGCGGCGCCCCGCGAGGCCCGCTGATCACCTGGGCGGACAACCGGGCCGCCGGGCAGAGCGAGCGGATCCTGGCCTCCGGCCGGGCCAAGGAGCTGCAGGCCCGCACCGGTACGCCGGTGCACCCGATGGCGCCGCTGAGCAAGCTCGTCTGGTGGCGGGAGACCGACCCGGCCGTGCTGCGCGACACCCCGCGCTGGGGCGGGGTCAAGGAGATCGTCCTGGCCGGCCTGGCCGACGAGGGCTTCCTGCTCGACCTCTCCGTGGCCTCCGGCACCGGCCTGTACGACATCCACCGGCGGTGCTGGGACCCCGAGGCGCTGGAGCTGACCGGCGTCCGCGAGGCCCAGCTCGCCGAGGTGGTCCCGACGACCCGCCGGCTGCGCCTGAAGCGCGAGGTGGCGGTGGCCGCCGGGCTGCCGCCGGACCTGCCGCTGATCATCGGGGCCGCCGACGGGCCGCTGGCCAACCTGGGCGTCGGCGCCACCCCGGCCGGCGTGGCGGCGGTGTCGCTGGGCACCAGCGGCGCGCTGCGTACGGTCGTGAACGCCCCGACCGCGGACAAGGCCGGGCGGCTGTTCTGCTACGCGCTGACCGAGGACCGCTGGGTGGTCGGCGGCGCGATCAACAACGCCGGCTCGGTGGTGCGCTGGGCGGGGCAGACGTTCGCGAGCGGCTTCGACCGGCCGTCCGCCGACGGCGAGGATGCGGACGTGCGCGACGCGGCGCTGCTGATCGAGGCGGCCGAGGTCGAGCCGGGCAGCGAAGGGCTGCTGTGCCTGCCGTACCTGCTGGGGGAGCGGGCGCCGTGGTGGCGCGGCGGGATGCGCGGGGCCTACCTCGGGCTGCGGCGCGAGCACGGGCGGGCGCACCTGGTGCGGGCGGCGGTCGAGGGCGTGTGCCAGCAGCTGGCGCTGGTCCGCGACACGTTCGACGACGAGGGCATCACGATGACCGAGGTCCGGGCGACCGGCGGCGCGGTCGCGTCGGAGCTGTGGGTGGGCGTGCTCGCGGCGGCGCTGGACCTGCCGGTGGCGATCGCGGACACGCCGGAGGGAACCGCGCTGGGCGCGTGCCTGCTGGGCCGGCACGCCCTGGGCGAACTGCCGGACCTGGACGAGGCGGCGGCGCTGGTGGCGATCACCGAGCACGAACGCCCGGACCCGCGGAACGCCACGCTGTACCGGCGGATGCGGCCGCTGGTGGAACGGTCGGCGCTGGCGGTCACGGACGTCCTCAAGGAACTGGACAGGCTCGCGCCGGAGCCGCTGCCGGACACCGAGAAGGCCCTCCCCGAGGGCCGGTAGCCCGGCCGGGCCGGATCGGGCGGGCTGAGCTGCTGGGTGCGGGTTGGTGAGGATGGCCACGTGACCCCGCGTTGACGGCGTGGCGGGCCGTGAGAAAGAGTGGCTCGCGAGCGGCAGTGGAGGAACCCGGTGGGAGACCGGGACGGTCCCGCCACTGTGACCGGGGTTTCGGCCCCGGAAGTCAGGAGACTCCGGCCGCTCGTACCTTCCACACGTGGGCGCGGACCCGCGGAAAGGACCGGGCGTGACGCCGTACCCGTTCTCTGCCGTCGTCGGCCTCGACGACCTGCGGCTCGCGCTGCTGCTGACCGCCGTGTCACCCGCCGTCGGCGGGGTCCTGGTCCGCGGCGAGAAGGGCACCGCGAAGTCGACGGTGGTGCGGGCGCTGGCCGCGCTGCTGCCCGAGGTCGACGTGGTCCGCGGCTGCCGCTTCGCCTGCGACCCGGCGGCCCCCGACCGGGGCTGCCCGGACGGGCCGCACGAGCCCGGCGCGCCGCACGGGCACCGGCCCGCCACCCTGGTCGAGCTGCCGGTCGGCGCCACCGAGGACCGGGTCGTGGGCACCCTGGACATCCAGCGTGCGCTCGCCGACGGCGTCAAGGCGTACGAGCCGGGTCTGCTGGCCGCCGCGCACCGCGGCGCGCTCTACGTCGACGAGGTCAACCTGCTGCCCGACCACCTGGTGGATCTGCTGCTCGACGCCGCGGCGATGGGCCGCGCGCACGTCGAGCGCGACGGGGTGTCGGTCAAGCACGCGGCCCGGTTCCTGCTGGTCGGCACCATGAACCCCGAGGAGGGCGAGCCGCGACCGCAGCTGGTCGACCGGTTCGGCCTGGTGGTGACGGTCGCCGCCCCGCGCGACGCGAAGCTGCGCGCCGAGGTGGTCCGGCGCCGGCTGGCCTACGAGGCCGGGCCGGACGCGTTCGCGGCCCGGTTCGCCGGCGACGAGACCGCGCTGGCCGCCCGGATCGTGGCCGCCCGCGCGGCGGTGCCCCGGGTCGACCTGCCGGACGCCGAGCTGGACCGGATCGCCCGGGTGTGCCTGGCGTACGGCGTGGACGGCATGCGGGCGGACATCGTGGTGGCCCGCTGCGCGGTGGCGCTGGCCGCCTGGCACGGGCGCGACCGGGTCACCGAGCAGGACATCCGCGACGCGGCCCGGCTGGCGCTGCCGCACCGGCGGCGCAAGGACCCGCTGGACCCGCCCGGCACCGACGAGGAACGCCTCGAGGAAGCCCTGGAGCAGGCCGCCCAGCAGGCCAGGGAAGCCGCCGAGGACGAGCCCGACGAGGACCCGCCGACGCCGGGCCCGGACGGTGACGGGCCGGCCCCGCCCGAGCCGGACGGCGGACCGCCCCGAGGCGGCGAGGGTCCGCAGGGCGGCGGCCCCGGCACGCCCGGCCCCGATACGCCCGGCCCCGATACGCCCGGCCCCGACGCGCGCGGCGGGCCCGACGGCGGTGGCGCGGCCGATCCGGCGCTCCGGGACGACGCGGCGGGGCCCGACGGCCCGGCGCAGGAGCAGCGTGAGGTCCGCGCGCCCGCGCCGGCCCAGGCCGGTGCCGCCTACCGGCCGCGCACGTTGCGGATCGCGGCCCGGGGTGAGGGCGGGCACGCCGGTCGTCGCTCGCCGGCTTTCGCCCGGCGCGGGCGGGTGGTCGGCTCGCGGACCCCGCAGGGCAAGCTCGCCGGCGCTCCGCACCTGCCGGCCACACTCCGAGCAGCCATCCACCGCGGCGCCCTGCGAAGGCCGGCCGATTCCGCCGTCGGCGCGGCTGCGGTCAGCGCGGCTGCCGTCGGCGCGGCCGCCGCGGTTGGCTCGGGTGCTGCGGTTGGCTCGGGCGCGCGGGCCGTGCGGTTTGTGCAGCCGCGGGATCTGCGGGAGGCCGTGCATGTCGGGCGGGAGGCCAATCTTGTGCTGTTCGTGGTGGACGCCTCCGGGTCCATGGCGGCGCGCAAGCGGATGACCGTCGTCAAGACCGCCGTGCTCTCGTTGCTGCGGGACGCCTACCAGCGGCGGGACCGGATCGGGATGATCACGTTCCGGGGTGCCACCGCGGAGCAGGTGCTGCCGCCCACCTCCAGCCACGAGGTCGGGGTGCTGCGGCTCGCTTCGTTGCGCACCGGTGGGCGTACCCCGCTTGCTGCCGGCTTGCGGGCCGCGGCCGCGACCATCGCCACCGAGCGGCGGCGTGATCCGCGGCGGAGGCCGCTGCTGATCGTGGTCACCGACGGGCGCGCGACCAGCGGGCCCGACCCGGTGCGGGTGGCCGGCGCGCTGGCCGGGGTGGCCGCGGTGGTCGTCGACTGCGAGTCCGGGCCGATCCGGCTCGGGCTGGCCCGGCGGCTCGCCGCCGCGCTCGGCGCCGATGTGCTGCCGCTGGACGCGCTCGCCGCCGATCCCGCCACCACGCCGCTGCGAAGGGCTGCCTGATGCCACAGGGACAGGTCACCACCGTGCCGCAGGACGGCCTCACCACCCGGCAGCGCCGCCGCCAGGCCGTGCTCGCCGTCCACACCGGACACGGCAAGGGCAAGTCCACCGCCGCGTTCGGGATGGCGATGCGGGCGTGGAGCGCCGGCTGGCCGATCGGGGTCTTCCAGTTCGTGAAGTCGGAGAAGTGGCGGGTCGGCGAGGAGACCGCGCTCAAGGCGCTCGGCGAGGCCGGCGGCGCGAGCGTGGCCTGGCACAAGATGGGCGAGGGCTGGTCCTGGATCCAGCGGGCCGGCACCGAACGCGACCACGCCGCCGAGGCCGCCGAGGGCTGGGCGCAGATCAAGCGGGACCTGGCGGCGGAGACCCACAAGTTCTACGTGCTCGACGAGTTCACGTACCCGATGAAGTGGGGTTGGGTGGATGTCGCCGACGTGGTGGCGACCCTCGCCGACCGGCCCGGCATCCAGCACGTGGTGATCACCGGCCGGGACGCGCACCCGGACCTGATCGCCGCCGCCGACCTGGTCACCGAGATGACCAAGGTCAAGCACCCGATGGACGCCGGCCGCAAGGGTCAGCAGGGCATCGAATGGTAACGATCCCGCGGGTGGTGATCGGCGCGCCGGCCTCCGGGCACGGCAAGACCACCGTCGCCACCGGGCTGCTCGCCGCCTTCGCCGCCCGCGGCATGAGCGTGGCCCCGTTCAAGGTCGGCCCGGACTACATCGACCCCGGCTACCACGCGCTCGCCGCCGGCCGCCCCGGGCGCAACCTCGACCCGGTGATGGTCGGCGCGGAGCGGATCGGGCCGCTGTTCGCGCACGGCTCGGCCGGCCTCGACCTGGCCGTCGTCGAGGGCGTGATGGGCCTCTACGACGGGCGCACCGGCGAGGGCGACACCGGCTCGACCGCGCACGTGGCGGGCCTGCTCGAAGCGCCCGTGATCCTGGTCGTCGACGCGGCCGCGCAGGGCCGCTCGGTGGCCGCGCTGGTGCACGGTTTCCGCAGCTTCGGCAGCGTGCGCCTGGCCGGGGTGATCCTCAACCGGGTCGGCTCCGATCGGCACGAGTCGATCCTGCGCGAGGCCTGCGAGGAGGTCGGCACGCCGGTGCTGGGCGCGATGCGCCGCGCGGACGCGGTCGCGGCGCCGTCCCGGCACCTCGGCCTGGTGCCCGCGGCCGAGCGCCGCAGCGAGGCCACCGCGTCGGTCGCGGCCCTGGCGTCGCTGGTCACGGCCTCGGTCGACCTGGACGCCGTGCTCGCCGTCGCCCGCTCGGCGCCGCCGCTGACGGCGACCCCGTGGACCCCGGTGGCCGAGGACCCGGTGCCGGGCCGTCCGGTGGTCGCGATCGCGGGTGGCCCGGCCTTCACCTTCGCGTACGCGGAAACGGCCGAACTGCTGGCGGGCGCCGGCGCGGAGGTCGTGACGGTGGACCCGCTGCGCGACGAGGCCCTGCCGGCGGGAACGCGCGCGCTGGTCGTCGGCGGCGGCTTCCCCGAGGTGTACGCGGCGGAGCTGTCCGCGAACGAGCCCCTGCGCGTGGCGGTGGCGTCGCTGGCAGCGGTGGGCATGCCCATCGCGGCCGAGTGCGCGGGCCTGCTGTGGCTGTGCCGGACGCTGGACGGCGCGCCGATGTGCGGGGTGCTGGACGCGGAGGCGGTGATGACGCCGACGCTGACCCTGGGATACCGGGACGCGGTGGCGCTGACCGACAGCCCGCTGTTCCCGGCGGGGTCGCGGATCACCGGCCACGAGTTCCACCGGACGCTGGTGCATCCGCGGTCGGGGTTGCTGCTGGAGCCGGCCGGGGGAGCGGCGTGGGCCTGGCGGGGCGGGGATCCTGAGGGGTTCGCGGCGCCCGCTCTGCACGCGTCATATCTGCATCTGCACTGGGCGGCGGCGCCGGCGATCGCGCGGCGGGTGGTGGCGCAGGCTGCTGCGGTGGCGCCGGCCGGCGTGGCCTGACCCGGGGGCGGTCCCGGCGTTCGGCGCTGCGGATTCCGCCAACCCCGGCGACCGGTCACCTGTCGTCCCCCGAGGGGTGTGGATCTGGCACGCTCCGCAGCACGGCCCCGGCCACGGTGTCGACGTACCACTGCTGGAACTCCTCGGCCGTCCAGCCGCGTTCGCGGACCAGGCGGTCGTAGTTGCGCACGTCCTGGGCCAGCCACAGGACGTCCGCGATCCGGTCCCGGGTCAGGTCGTCGCGCAGCTCGCCGGTCGCGGCCAGGTCGCCGGCGAACATCGTCATGCCGCGCTGCCGGTCCTCCAGGTTCTTGCGCCAGACCGCCGCGGCGTCGGGGTCGGCGGTGGCCGCGCCGGCCAGCGCCAGCATCACCTGCGCCTGGCGTTCGTGGGTCTCGGTGAGGTGCCGGGCGAAGCGGGCCAGCCGGGCGCGGGCGCCGGGCAGCGCGCGGATCTCGGCGACGAACGCCCGGTCCGGCAGCGCCACCGGGGCGTCGTCGCCGGCGATCGTCACGTCGACCAGCTCGGACAGCAGCTGCCGCTTGCTGCCGAACACCGCGTACAGCGTCTGCACGGCCACCCCGGCCTCCGCCGCGACGGTGGTGAGCCGGGTCGCCGCGTAGCCGGGGTCGACGAACAGCCTGGCGGCCGCGTCCAGGATGGTCCGCCGGGTCTGCCGGGCCTGTTCCTGTCGCCGAGTTGACGTGTACGCCCTGCTGCCGGTCACCGCTTCAGTGTAGTAATCTATTCGATAGAGCCAAACTCTATTGAAGGAGCGTCGCGATGCCGTTCGGTGTGCTGCAGGAGATGCCGGGAGTCAGCGAGGCCGAGTACCGGCAGGTCGAGAAGCACCTCGGGCCGGACCGGCCGCCGGGCCTGCTGGCGCACGTCGCCGGGCCCAGCGAGGACGGCTGGCGGATCATCAACATCTGGGTGGACGAGGCGGCGTTCCGCGCGTTCCAGTCGCAGCGGCTCGTGCGCGCCGCCGGGCTGGCCGCCCAGGAGGACGGCTTCGACCCGACCAAGGCCGCCAAGTTCAGCTCGCTGAGCGTCGACGGCGACGAGATGCCCTTCTGATGGCCCAGGTCGCCGAGCTGCGCGCCCGCAACGCCGCGTTCTGGGACCGGGCCGCGCCCGGCTGGATCCGGCACGCCGAGCGGCAGGACGCGCTCGGCCGGCCGCTCGGCGCGGCCGCGCTCGATCAGCTGCGGGCCGCGCCCGGCGAACGGGTCCTGGACGTCGGTTGCGGCTGCGGGGGCACGACGGCAGAGCTGGCCGCCGCGGTCGGGCCCACCGGCGCCGCGGTCGGCGTCGACCTGTCCGAGCCCATGGTGACGCAGGCGCGGCAGCGGTTCCCGGGCCCGCGCTTCCTCGCCGGCGACATCGAGACCATGGGCGCCGTGCCGGGCGCCCCGTTCGACGCCGCGTACTCGCGGATGACGCTGATGCTGCTGGCGGACCCGGTCGCCGGCCTCACCACGATCAAGAAATCGCTGCGCCCCGGCGGCCGGCTCGCCGCGACGGTCTTCCGGGACGGGGGAGCGGTGCCGTGGCTGTTCGCCGCCGTCCTCGGCGCGGCCCCGCACCTGGGGCCGATGCCGCCGCTGCCGCTCGGTGACGAACCGGGGCCGTTCGCCTTCGCGAACCCGGCGCGGCTGGTGCGCGCCCTGACGACCGCCGGCTTCGACGACGCCGCGGCCGAGGAACGGGACGTCACGCTCGACACCCCGGACGAGCCGGACCCGGTCGCGGAGTGGCTGATCGAGGTCGGACCGGCCGGCGCGGCCTACCGTGAGGCCGACCCGGACGCCCGGGCGGCGGCGCGGGCGGGTGCGGTGCGGCTGCTCGAGCGCTTCCGCACGGCGGGAACGGGCTATCGCCTGCCGACCGGTCTGTGGCTGGTGACCGCGGTCGCCGGCGGCTGACGGACGTGACGGTCCGGAAGCCGGTGACCGAGGCGTACGGTCCGGAGGTGACCGGGACGGGCAGGGTGATGCTGGGCCTCGGGGCCCGGGCCGGCGTACCCGCCGACGAGCTGGCGGCCGCGATCGACGCCGCGCTGCGGCAGGCGGGTCTGGACGCCGCCGGGATCGCGGGTCTGGCCACTGTGGACCGGCGCGCCGCCGAGGCCGGGGTCCGGGCCGTCGCGCGCCGGCACCGCTGGCCGGTGCTGAGCTTCGAGCCCGCGCAGCTGGCCGGCGTCGAGGTGCCGCATCCCTCCGGAGCCGTGGCCGCGGCTGCCGGCACCCCGAGTGTCGCGGAGGCCGCCGCACTGCTGGCCGCCGGGCCCGGCGCCGTGCTCGTCCTGCCCAAGCGGATCTTCGCCCGCGCCACGGTGGCGATCGCCCGGGGCTAACGCCACCACTGCGGCTCGTCGAGCAGGTGCGGCTTGAGGCCGTGCCGCTCGGTGAGCCAGCGGGACAGCTGGGTGCGCAGGACGAGCTGTTCGCTGGCGGCGTGCGACACCCCGATCAGCGTCATCGTCGTGCGCTCGGCGAACGCGCGCACGTCGGCGTATTTGCGGCGGCCGTACTCGCCCTCGATCCGGACGTGGATCTCGCCGGTCAGCCAGGCGTGCGCGCCGCGCCGCTCGGCGGCGGCCATCTCCTCGATCCGGTCGCCGATGCCGCCGACCACCGCGATCCGCTCGATCACCGCCCGCTGCGGCCCGGCCACCTCCACCGGGTCGACCCGGAAGATCCGCCGGGCGGTGGCGGCCAGCTCCGCGCTCGACAGCGGCGGCACCCGGCAGATCAGCCCGGCACAACCGTTCCCGTACGGCCAGAAGTCGTCCTCCACCGTCCCGCCGAGCGCCGCCACGATCGCCGCGGCCGTGCCCACCTCCCGGGAGGTGTCCATAGGGGCGTGCACGGCGTACACGCTCAGGCCGCGGCCGGTGATCGCGGCGAGGTGGCGGCTGCCGATCGGCACGAACCCCTCCGCCCAGCGCCCGTCCGGATGCCCGTTGCGGATGTCGATCGGGTGGTGGGTGATCAGCAGGTCGCCGGGGCGGGCCAGGGCCAGCCACTCCTCGAGCACGTCGGCGGAGGGGAAGCAGGCGGCGAAGACCTGACCGACCTGCGCCCGCCCGCGGATCATCAGCCCGTTGAACCGCGCCGCGAACTCGGGGGTGGCCCAGCGCCGCCAGTCGACCCCGGCCTCGGCGTAGACCCGCGGGACGTGCCGGCTCATCGCGACGTCGGGGGTGGCGGCCGCCAGCTCGAACAACCCGTCCAGGTCGTCGACGAGAGTCTGCAACTGCGCCATGGCGGCGACGGTAGCTCGCGTACCTCGGAGCCGGGGGTCCGCGGCGGTCCTAGACTGGGTTCTCGTCACGAGGGAGGGGGACCGCGATGTCGCTCCTGCGGTCGGCCATCGGCACCGTGCTGCGGCGGTTGCGGCACCAGCAGGGCCGCACGTTGCAGGACGTGGCGGACGCCGCCGGTGTCTCGCTGCCGTACCTGTCGGAGATCGAACGCGGCGCAAGGAGGCGTCCTCCGAGATCCTGGCCAGCATCTGCCGGGCGCTCGGCCTGCCGCTGACCGATCTGCTCGAGCAGGTCCGGGCCGAGCTGCTGCGCACCGGCCCGCTGACGGCACCGGTCCGCGCCCCGCGGATGCGCGTGCCCGGCGGCGCCGCCGTCTGCCGAGCCGGCCGGGATCGCCGGGCCGGCCGGGATCGCCGAGCCGGCCGGGATCGCTGGGCCGGCCGGGATCGCTGGGGCCGTCGGTTCGCCGTCGAGCAGGCCGTGGTGCTCGGCCTGCTCGACGCGGTGTTCGGCGTGGTGGTGCGCTGACTCAGCGCCGTACCGTGGCTTTGCGGATCTCCGTGCGCAGCGCGGGCGGGCCGTCCAGCGGCGCCGGGTCCTCCGGGGTCGGGGTCACGCCGCCGGCGGCGATCCGGTCCAGGGTGCGCAGGCCGGGCCGCTCGACGCCGCCGAAGATGGTGTAGTTCGGGCGCAGCGCGGAGTTGCCGTAGACCAGGAAGAACTGGCTGCCGTTGGTGTCCGGGCCGGCGTTGGCCATGGCGAGCACGCCGCGGGCGTAGACCTTGCGCACGCCGGTCGGGTCGGTCGGCGCCGGCGGCAGGTCGGTGGGCAGCTCGTCGGCGTACCGGTAACCCGGGCCGCCCTCGCCGGTGCCGCTCGGGTCGCCGCACTGCAGCACCAGCAGCGTGGGGTACGCCGTCAGGCGATGGCAGATCGTGCGGTCGTAGAACCGGTGCCGGACCAGGTGCAGGAAGCTCTGCACCGTGCAGGGCGCCTGGGCCCGGTCCAGCTCCAGCGGGATCGGCCCGAGGTTGGTGCGCAGCAGCACGTCGACGGTGCCGCGATCGGGCGTGTGCCGGGGATCGCGGGGCAGCGGCACCGGCCGCACGGCGGGATCGTCCGGCGTGGGCGTGTACGCGCAGGGTCCCGGGGTCGGCGCGGTCGGATCGGTGCCGTGCGCCGCGGCGGGTGCGGCGCCGACCGCACCGGCGGCCAGCATCGAGGCCAGGACGAACGCCAGACGTCGCTTCATCATCACCCCGGTCTAATCGATCTCCTTGGATACGTCAAGCGTCATCACGACCGTGGCCCGAGCCACCCGCACGGCAGGTGTGACAATGATCCAATGTCATCGATCCCCGCGGCCGGGTTCGGCCTGTCGGGCGCGCTGCTCGTCGTGCTCGCCCTGCCCGCCGCCGGCCGGCTCGACGGGCTGCCACGCGCGCTCGCGCTCGTCGCGGTCGTGCTCGCGGTGCTGGCCGGGGCGACCGCCGTGCTGGTGAACCTCCGGGCCGCGGACCGCACCCCGCGCCTGCGGGCGCTGCTCGTCGCGGTCGCCGGGACGCTGCTGATGGCGGCGACGGTGCTCACCGGCTCGGCAGCGGTCGCGGTGCTCGCCGACGACCCGGCGCCGGCCGGCGGCGCGGCCGGGGACGGCCTGACGGTGGTGATCAGCGGGGTCGGCGAGGACGCGCGACTGACGATGCGCGCGGAGATGCCGGACATCGCGGCCGGTGATCTGGTACGCGCGGAGGTGACGGTCGCGCTGGACGGCGAGAACCGGACGGTGCTGGCCCGCCAGCTGACGGTGGCCCGCGGCACCGGCTCGGTGCCGGTGGAACTGTCGGCCCCGGCGGTCGGCACCTACGACATGCTCCAGATCCTGGTCGAGTCCCCGCACCGCCGATGCACGGCCAACGTGCGCCCGCAGGTCAGCGAAGCCCCGGTGGCCTCCTGCAAGGCCCGCTAGGCAGGGCGGGGCCTGGCGATCGTCGAAGCTGCCGTCAGGACACCGGCCACTCGTGGACCGGGATGTTCTCGTGCATCGGCGGGAGGTAGCGGCGCAGCATCTCGTGCAGGGCCGCCTGCCGGTCCAGCCCCTCGCCCTCCAGCGAGTGCAGCGTCTCCACCTGCCAGGTCGCGCCGTTGCGGCCGGTCAGGCAGCGCTGCTCGATGATGCCCAGCAGCCGGTCGCGTTCCCGGACCGACACGCCCCACTTGTCGAGGCCCTCGCGGGCCAGCGGCAGCAGCCGGCGCAGCACCAGCTCGGACACCGGGACGTAGCCCAGCCCGGGCCAGAACACCGACGCCGCGATGCCGTGCCGGGCGCAGGAGTGGAAGTTCTCCTCGGCGGCGCTGAACGACATCTGGGTCCAGATCGGACGCTCGGCCTCGGCCAGCATCCGGACCAGGCCGTAGTAGAACGCGCCGTTGGCCACCGTGTCGACCACCGTCGGGCCGGCCGGCAGCACCCGGTTCTCCACGCGCAGGTGCGGGCGGCCCTTGACCACCGCGTAGATCGGCCGGTTCCACCGGTACACCGTGCCGTTGTGCAGCCGCAGCTCGCTGAGCGCCGGGATGTCGCCGCTCTCCAGGATCTGCTCCGGGTCGTCGTCGTCGCAGATCGGCAGCAGCGCCGGGAAGTACCGCACGTTCTCCTCGAACAGGTCGAAGACCGAGGTGATCCAGCGTTCGCCGAACCACACCCGCGGGCGCACGCCCTGGGCCCGGATCTCCTCCGAGCGGGTGTCGGTGGCCTGCTCGAACAGCGGGATCCGGGTCTCGCGCCACAGCTCGCGGCCGAACAGCAGCGGCGAGTTCGCCCCGAGCGCCACCTGCACCCCGGCGATGACCTGGGCCGCGTTCCAGTACGCCGCGAACTGGTCCGGGCTGACCTGCAGGTGGAACTGGGTGCTGGTGCAGGCCGCCTCGGGCGCGATGGTGTCGGTGGTGACCGCCAGCCGGTCGATGCCGTCGATCCGGATCTCCAGGTCCTCGCCGCGGGCCGCGAAGATCTGCTCGTTGAGCAGCTTGTAGCGCGGGTTCGCCGACAGCGAGTCCGCGGTCATGTGCTCCTTGCGCAGCGTCGGCAGGATGCCGACCATCGCCATGTGCGCGCCGACGCTGCGGGCGCGCTGCTCGGCGTGGTTCAGGCTGGCCCGCAGCTGGCGTTCCAGGTCCGCGTTCTCGTCGCCGGCCAGCCGCCGCGGCGGCACGTTGATCTCGACGTTGAACTGGCCCAGCTCGGTCTGGAAGTCCGGATCCGCGATGGCGGCCAGCACCTCCGCGTTGCGCATCGCCGGGTCGGCGTTCTCGTCGACCAGGTTGAGCTCGATCTCCATGCCGGTCAGCGGCCGTTCGAAATCGAACCGTGAATCGCGCAGCATCGTCGCGAACACGTCGAGACTGCGCCGGATCTTCTGCCGGTACAGCGATCTGTCCTCGCGGGTGAATGTCCTGTGGTCGACCTCTTCGCCCACCGCGCACCGCCCCTCTGCCTGCATCTATGATCTCGTGCACAACCCGCCGGCGCACCAGGGGAACGCGTCGAAACACCCGAGAGGTTTCCGCGTGCGTCGCTTACCTGCCCTTTTCGTCGCCGTCGCAATCGCCGAGGCGGGCAGCTGGGCGGCGCTGCTGATCGGCATGTTCTTCAAGTACGTGGTCGTGCGCAACGAGCTCGGTGTGCAGCTCGCCGGGCCGGTCCACGGCGCCCTGTTCATGGCCTACCTGGCCGTCACCGTGCTGCAGGCCCGCGCGGCCGGCTGGCGGTGGCGGGTGACGCTGGTGGCGCTGGCCTGCTCGATCCCGCCGTTCGCGACCCTGGCCTTCGAGCGCTGGGCCCGCTCCCGCGGCCTGCTCACCGCGACGGACTGCGACGTGCTGGAGCGGCTCAGCTGATCCAGGCCACCGCGACGACGGTGGCCAGCGTCAGTCCCAGGACGGCCTGGATCAGCAGCCCCGGTCCGAGGTGCGACCACATGGTCGGGATCCGCGGCCGCAGCGGCTGCAGCGTGGTCAGGTTGAGCACCTGCTCCAGCTTCACCGGCAGGTCCGGGTCCTTCTGCGCCCGGGTGCGCACCTGCACGAGGTCACCGCGGTGCAGCGCCGACTGCGGCAGCTGCCCGTGCATCTCCACCTCGTAGGTCTGGCCCAGGTCGTCGCGCAGCCGCACCGGGGTCACCAGGTATTCGGGGCCCTTCTTGAGCTCCTTGAACCGGCGCCGCGCGCCCCCGCCGCCGGTGCGCAGCAGCGCGAGGATCAGGGCGGCGAGCGCGTGGGTGATGGTGGCCATGACGAACACGGCGACCAGCAGCGGCTGGCCGACCTTGACCTCGCGGGTGTAGGAGGGCCGGAAGCCGAGGAACCGGCCGGTGATGACGGGACCGGCGTGCCGGAGGATCCGCTCGCGGTAGAGCTCGGTGTCGTCCATGGGGATATCTCCAGGGGTGGGGGAGATGTATGACCCTCAATGGTACGGAGAGCAACCGAAGCAGCACAGTGAGTGAATAAGCGTGCGCCGCTGGTCACGCGGTTTGGCGGATCTTTCACCGGGCATCCTCAGGTCCCGCTTGCTCCTGAGGACGTGCCTGATGAAGATGCCCTCCGCCCGTGGACCGGTCTCGGCCGCCGTCATCGACGCGCTCGCGCGCTCGCCGTACGACTTCTCCTGCGACCCGGACGGCGTCGGCGACGAGGACCTGCACCTGGCGCTTTTTGTGCTCTACGAGCTGCACTACCGCGGCTGGGACGGCGTCGACGACCGCTGGGAATGGCACCCGGGACTGCTGGCGCTGCGCGCCGGGCTGGAGGCCCGGTTCGAGGCCCAGCTGATCGAGCTGGTCGGCCCGCCGGCGCCCGCCGAGGACGTGCCGCGCGCACTGGTCGCGCTGACCTCCGACAGCAGCGGGCCGTCGCTGTCGGGCTACCTGCGTGGCCGGGCGGCCCGGGAGCAGTTCCAGGAGTTCGCCACCCACCGCTCGATCTACCACCTGCGCGAGGCGGACCCGCACACCTTCGCGATCCCCCGGCTGGGCGGTGCGGCCAAGGCCGCGCTCATCGAGATCCAGATCGACGAGTACGGCGGGGGCGTCGCGCACCGCATGCACCAGGAGATGTTCAAGGCCACGATGACCGCGCTGGGCCTGGACACCGAGTACGGGGCCTACGTCGACGTGGTGCCGGCCGCGACGCTGGCGAACAACAACCTGATGTCGCTGTTCGGCCTGCACCGCCGGTGGCGCGGGGCGCTGCTCGGGCACCTGGCCGCGTACGAGATGACCTCGACGGGACCGAACCGCGCGTACGGCAACGGCCTGCGCCGGCTGGGCGGCGACGCGGACGCGACCCGGTTCTACGACGAGCACGTGGAGGCGGACGCGGTGCACGAGCAGATCGCCGCGTACGACATGTGCGGCTCGTTCTGCAAGGCCGAGCCGGAATCGGCGGGTGACGTGCTGTTCGGCGCCCGCTGCGTGCTGGCGATGGACGACCGGTGGGCGGCCGAACTGCTGGAGCGCTGGGCGGCGGGGGAGAGTTCCCTGCGCGGCTGAGGTACGGGGTCAGGCGTCGCCGCGCGGGGCGGCGCTGTCGCGGCCCACGCCGGCGCGGAAGCCGACGGCCTTGTGGGTGCCGTCGCAGAACGGCTTGATGGCGGACTTGCCGCAACGGCAGAGCGCCACGGTGCCCCGGCCCGGCTCGATAACGTCGCCGTCCGGCGTGCGCAGGGTGAAATCGCCCCGCAGCAACAGGGGCCCGTCCTCGTACGGGATCACGGTCGCGCCGTGCTCCTCCACCGGTCCGCTCATGCCGGGGGAGATGCCCCGGGCGGCCCCGCCGAAACCCGGGTGTCCGCCGTCGGTCTACCGATTGGCCGAAACGCTCACGGTCCCGTCCCGGACACGGTGAACTTGTGCTGAACGCCTGTCGCGGGCGGTATACGGGGGTGGGACGGCATGGCGCTGATCGGCATGAACTACGTGAATCCAGACAGTGTGCTCGCGCGGACGGCGTGGGAGATGGTGCAGACCCACGCAGGCGGCCTGGGCCCGCACAACGGCATGACGGTCTGCCCGGTCTGCGGCGAACCCCTGCCGTGCACGGCCGGCCGAGCGGCGGCCGAGGTGGTGGCGGCCGCCGGGCTGGCCGAGTCCTCGGGCCTGGTGGAAGCCGCCCGGCAGGGCCGCGGGGAACCGGACCCGGCATCACCGTTCGGCCTGCCGCCGGCGCGCCCGACGTCCGTCCAGGAGCCGTTGTCATCTTCCGGCCCGTCACTGGATGTGGCGGCAACTCCGCGCAATTCCGGGCGGGAGCCGTCCGGTATCGGTGGCTCGGGCGCGTCGGGGCTGACGCCGCCGGGGCCTGAGGCGTTCGGGCCGGCTTCGGCTGTGAAGCCTGCCGGGGGGTTCGCAGCCGAGGAGCCGGCGGCTGGCCGGCCGCCTGCGGGCCTGCCGGCGTTCGGCCAGTCGTTCGGTGAGTCGTCGTTCGAGCGGCCGTCGTCTGATCGCGCGTCTGATGCGGGCGGTGGGGATACCGGCGGCAGGTCGGATCTGGGCGCGTTGGTGGCCGGTCGGGCGGAGGCCGGTAGCGCGGGGGTCGGTAGCGCCGGGGTCGGTCGTGCGGAGGCCGGTAGCGCGGAGGTCGGTCGTGCGGAGGCCGGTAGCGCCGGGGTCGGTCGTGCGGACATCGGCAGCGCGGAGATCGGCAGCGCGGAGGCCGGTAGCGCCGGGGTCGGCAGCACGGAGTTCGGCGGCGCTGGGGTCGGTCGCGCGGAGTTCGGCGGCGCTGGGGTCGGCCGTGCGGAGTTCGGCGGCGCTGGAGTCGGTCGCGCAGAGTTCGGCAGCGCGGAGTTCGGCAGCGCGGAGTTCGGCAGCGCAGAGAGCGGTCGTGCAGACAGCGGTCGTGCAGGAGCCGGCGGTGCGGAGATCGGCCGCGCGGATGCCGGTGGTGCGGATGCCGGCGGTGCGGATGTTGGTCGCGCGGAGGTCGGCGGGGCGAATGTGGATCGCGCGGAGGTCGGCCGTTCGGAGGCCGGTCAGCCCGAGGTGAGTGGCTCGCCGGGGAGCCGCCCGGCGGCCGGGAGGCCGGACGCGGGGCCGGATGCCGGCAGGCCGCACACCGGACTCGCTGCCGACCGTCCGGAAGCCGGACATGCCGACCTGGATCGCCCGGATGCGGGTCTCGCCGGACCGTCCGACCGCAGCGCTGGGCAGCCACACGCCGGGCGGCCCGCCGCCTCGCCAGAGCCGCCACGCGTGGTGCCGGACGTGGATCCCCTGCTGCTCGGTCCGCCGTTGTTCGCTCAGCAGAACCGGCCGCTGGACGCGCCGCGGTTCACCCCGTCGGTGCGGGCTCCGGAGCCCTCCGGCCAGGCCCAGCACCCGCTGCCGCCGAACGGCACCACGTTGCCGCAGCCCGGCCTCTCCGGCCCGAACCAGGCCCGGGGCGCCGACCCGGCCGCCCCGACCGGTCCGGCAGCCCACCCGAACCCGGCCGCCCCGACCGGTCCGGCAGCCCACCCGAACCCGGCCGATCAGCCCGGCGCGGCCCCGCACTCTGGCGCCGCTCCGCAGCCCGGCGGTGCCTCGCAGCCCGGCAGTGCCTCGCAGCCCGGCGGTGCCCCGTGGCCCGGTAGCGCTCCGCAGCCCGGCAGTGCGCCGCAGCCCGGCAGTGCGCCGCAGTTCGGAAATACTCCGCAGCCAGGCGGTGCATCGCAGCCAGGCGGTGCATCGCAGCCAGGCGGCGCTCCGCAGCCCAGCGGACTCCCGCAACCAGGCGGGCACAACCTCGGCGCAGGACAGCAGCCGGGCGGCACCTCGCAGCCCGGCCGTTCCTCGCAGCCCAGCGGCTTTCCGCAGCTCGGCGGTCAGCACCCAGGCCCCAGGCCGCAGCCGGGTGCCGCGCCGCAGCAGGGCGCCGCCCTGCAGCCCGGCACCGCGCCACAACCTGGCGGCCTCCCGCAGCCCAGCAGCCAGAACTTCAGCCCGGCGCAGCCCCCGGCAGGCGCTCCGCAGCCCCCGGCAGGCGCTCCGCAGCCCCCGGCAGGCGCTCCGCAGCACCCGGCAGGCGCTCCGCAGCACCCGGCAGGCGCTCCGCAGCACCCGGCAGGCGCTGCGCAGCGGAGCGCCCAGCACCCCGGCATCGTCCCCCAACCAGGTGCCCCCCACCCCGGCCCGGAACAGCAACCCGCCGCCACCCACCAACCAGCCCGCGACCCGAGCACCACCCCCACCGCCTGGACCGGAGAACTCACCCCGCCGGCCGAAACCCGCCCGCCGAGCGTCGAGGCCCAGTTCGCCCGCCCTGCCCAGCAGCCCGGCACACCCAGCCGCCAGCCGCAGGGCCAGACCCCGCCCATCACCGGTCTCGGCTCCCCGGCGCCCTTCACCCGACCCGCCAACCCCGACGACCAGTCCGGCGGGACGCCGCCGGCTCACCACCGGCCGCCTGCACAAACCGACATCCCCGCCCCCCAACCGGCCGCCCCGCCCCGCCCCACCAACCGCCCGCCGCTCGAGGCGCCCCAGATGGGTCAGCTCAACCGTCCCCTCGACACCCCGCCGCCGACCGGCCTGACCCATGCCCAGCCAGGTCCCGACACCGCCCGGCCGCCGCTCGAGCCCTCGGAGTCGGGCCAGCTCAACCGGCCCGTGCCGCCGCCGCAGGAGAACACTCCGTCCGGTCTGCCCGCCCGGGCCGGCGCGCCGCCCGCTCCAGCCGCCTGGCCCCCGGCCGCGCCCGCGGCACCCGGCACCCCCACCGCGGACGCGCCCAGCGGGCTGCCGCGCCGTCCGCAGCAGCCCGCCGCTGAGCAGGATCAGGAGCGTCCCCAGGGCTGAGCATGGCGGGAAGAGACAATCAGGGTCACCGATCGGTGGATTTGTTTCGGTTCGTGTTGACCGGGGCAGTAGCGTGTCTTGAGGAGCCGGTCCGGGCGTTTCGTGGGCCGGCTCGGGACACGGCACCGGAGCCGTCCCGGCCTCGGGGTCACTAGTCGCGTGTCGCGGTGCTGCCCCGGCGCGCGGGTCCGAGGGGGATTCCCTTGTCCGTACGTGATGGGCCGTCGGCCGCCGGCCGGGTGTTCGAGGACCTCGACCTGGCCGCGACCGACTATGCGGCCCGGATCGGCGCCGTCACCGCCGCCGAGCGGGCCGAGCTGCGCGAGCGTTTCGTCGAGCTGTGCCTGCCGTTCGCCGGCCGGCTCGCCCGCCGCTACCGCGATCGCGGCGAAGCCCTGGAGGACCTCGAGCAGGTGGCGCGGCTCGGCCTGATCAAGGCCATCGACCGGTACGACCCGCACCGGGGCTCCTTCACGGCGTACGCGGTCATCACGGTCTCCGGTGAGATCAAGCGGCACTTCCGCGACCGGACCTGGGGGGTGCACGTGCCCCGGCGGGTGCAGGACCTGAGCCTCGAGGTCGGGCACGCCGCGGTGGTGCTGACCGCCGAGCTGACCCGGCAGCCGACCCCGGCCGAGCTGGCCGGCTATCTGCGGCTGCCGGAGGAGTCCGTGCTGGAGGCGCTGGAGTCCTCGGCCGGGTACGCGCCGGCCTCGCTGAACGCCCCGGCGGGCGCGGACGGCTCGGTCGAGTTCGGCGACCTGATCGGTGGCGCCGACGCGGACCTGGAGGCGGTGGACGACAAGGTCACGGTCAGCGGGCTGCTGCTGCGGCTGCCGGCCCGGGAACGCCAGATGCTGGCGATGCGGTTCTACGGCAACCGCACCCAGGCGGAGATCGCCGCCGAGCTGGGCATCTCGCAGATGCACGTGTCGCGGATGCTGAGCCGGGCGCTGAGCTGGTTGCGCGAGGCGATGCTCAGCGACACGCTGCCGCGCTGGGAAGGCGCCAGCGAGCTGTCCGACGGCCACGGCATGGAGGTCCGGATCGTGCGGGCCGGTGGCGCGCTCACCGTGCTGGTCCGGGGCGAGGTCGACCGGGACACGGCCGGCCGGTTCCGGACGACGTTGCGCCAGTCCGTCTCCGTGGCCGGCGCCGACCGGCTGGTGGTCGACCTGTCGGCCGTGCCCCTGGTGGACGCCGCGGGGGTCACGGCGCTGCTCGACGCGGCCGCGGCGGCCGCCGCGGCGGAGGTCGAGCTGTCGCTGGTCGGCGCCCAGCCCCTGGTGGCCCGCGTGCTCGGGGTCTCCGGCCTGCAGAGCCTGCTGCAGCCGCCCGGCTAGCGCACCCGCAGCGACGCCCAGACGACCTTGCCGTTGCTGGTGGGCAGCCAGCCCCAGGAGCGGGCGGTGGTCGCCACCAGGATCAGCCCGCGCCCGCGCGGGCTGACGTCGCCCGGGCCGGCGGTGCGGCGGACCGGCTCGGCGGTGTCGCCGTCGCGTACGGCGATCTGCAGGTAGCGCGGCCGCAGCGTGAGGCCGAGGGTCATCATCGTGTGCGCGTGGTCGACGACGTTGCCGACCAGTTCACCGGCGATCAGGCCGGCCGGGCCGACCAGGGCGGGCAGGTCCCAGCGGGCGCAGGCGTCGGTCGTCAGGTTGCGCGCCTGCCGGGCAGCGCCGCTGACGGGCAGCAGGTCGTCGCTGAGCACCGGCAGCGTCCGCCGGTCGTGCCCGGCGTGCGCGCGGGCCGCCTCGACACTCGGGAACACCGGCAGGGACCGGAACGGCGCGCCGCTCAGGTGGGTGCCGAGCGACGCGGTCGCGCACAGCAGCATCGGGGTGCCGGGCCAGCGGGCCGCCTGGCGCCGTACGGCGCTGAACACGGCCAGCGCCAGCGGGTCGGACACGGTCAGCCGGGACAGGTCGATCAGCAGCGCCTCCGGCTGTTCCGCCAGGCACTTCAGCAGGCGCACCCGCAGCTCGACGACATCGGTGAGGCCCAGCTCCCCGGAGAGGGCGGCGATCAGCCGGCGACCGTCGTGGTCCACGGTGCAGTCGACCGACACGTCTCCTGCCCTCCCGTCCGGGGTGGTGGAGATCACGTCTTACCCGATGCATTCTGGGTCAAACCTGGTTCGTGGCGATGTCCCGCAGCGTGTCGGACTCCATGACGATGATGGCGCCGTTGTCCTTCCGCCCGGCGTTCGAGGCCGCCAGCGGGGTGGCCGCCACCCGCACCGTGATCGTCCGGCCGCGCCGGTTGACCGCCTGCACGTCCACCTCCGCGGCCTCGCCGGGATCGCCCAGCACGCCGCGCAGCAGCGGCCGGAGCCGGTCGAACGGCAACCCGATGTCAAGATTGAGGAAGTGCTGGCCGACCGCCTCGGGTGAGCGCAGTCCCCAGAGGTCCTCGGCGCACCGGTTCCAGACCCGGATGCGCAGGTCGTGGTCGACCACGACGACCCCGGCCCGGAGGCCGGCCAGCACCGTCTCGAGGAAGGTGTTGGCGTCGTCCAGCTGGTCGGTGCTGATCCGCAGCTGGTCGTTGATGGTCTGCAGCTCCTCGTTGGTGGACTGGAGCTCCTCGTTCATCGTCTCCAGTTCCTCGTTGGTCGACTGGAGCTCCTCGTTGGTGGTCTCCAGCTCCTCGACCGTCGACTGCAGCTCCTCGTTGGTGGTCTCCAGTTCCTCGTTGGTGGACTGGAGCTCCTCGTAGGCCGCCTCGAGCTGCTGGTGGGTCTGCTCGAGGTCGGCCTGCAGCCGGCGGGCCGCGGTGACGTCGGTGAAGACCAGGTCGACCCCGAGCAGGCTGCCGTCGGCGGCGGTCAGCGGGCTGACCTGGATCTCCAGGTGGATGACCTCGCCGGCGCGCAGGTACTCGACGTCGCTGACCCGCAGCGTGCGGCGCTCGGCCTGGGCCTGCTCGACATAGCGGCGCAGCTCCACCGGCCGGTACGACAGGTCGAGGTCGCGGAACGGCCGGCCGAGGTCACGGGCGGACACTCCGAACAGGTCCTCCAGCCGCTGGTTGGCCAGCGCGACCAGCCCGTCGGAGGTGATCGCCAGCTGGGCCACCGGGCTGGCCGCGAACGCCTCGGCGCGCAGCTGGTCCAGGCCGCTCAGCGGGGTTGCCTGCGGCGGCAGCGCGCCGGCGAACACGGCGCCCTGGGGCAGGGCGCGGGGCACCCGCCGGAACACGCGGCGTTTGAGGTCCACCGGGGTGAAGATGCTGCCGTGGCTGAGCAGCATCTCGGCCTTGCCGAGCAGCAGGATGCCGCCGTCGGCCAGCGCGAAGTGGAAGCGGGACAGGATCCTGGTCTGGGTCTCCGCGTTGAAGTACATCAGGGTGTTGCGGCAGGCCAGCAGGTCGATGCGGGAGATCGGCGCGTCCTGCACCAGGTCGTTGCGGCCGAAGATGACCGAGCGCCGCAGGTCCTTGCGGAAGCTGAACCGGCCGTTGGCGGGCTCGAAGTACTTCGCCACCAGCCCGGCCGGGAGCGCCGCCAGCGCCTGCGCGGGGTACGTGGCCTGCCGGGCCTCGGTGAGCTGCTCCTCGTCGACGTCGGTGGCGTAGATCTTCACCCGCTCCCGGAACGCCTCGATGCCCAGCGCCTCGGCCAGCACGATCGCCAGCGTGTACGCCTCCTCGCCCGAGGCGCAGCCGGCCGACCAGACCCGGATCGGGGCGTCCGCGGGCCGCGCCGCCAGCACCGGCGGGAGGATCTCGGCGCGCAGGTAGTCCCAGGTGTCCGGGTCGCGGAAGAAGCCGGTGACGTTGATCAGGATGGTGTTGAACAGCGCGCTGAACTCGTCCGGATGCAGTTCCAGGTGGTCCAGGTAGTCCTGGTAGCCGGTGATCCCGGCCTGCGCCATCCGGCGGTCGACCCGGCGCATCAGGCTGGACCGCTTGTAGCCGGTGAAGTCGAAACCCCGGGACTCCTTGAGGTGGACCAGCAGCGCCTCGAAGTCCGGGTCGGTCGGGATCATGGTGGCCTTCCGTCACGTGGTTGAGCGGCGACGTTATCGCACGTCCGACGGCAGATCACCCGGACGCGCGCCGGACGGGGCCGGGGCCGGGTGCGGCTCCGGCAGCCCGCCGAGCCGGGCGATCAGCCGGCGGATCGTCGCCCCGGCCGCGTCGGCGTCGGCGGCGATGCTGTGGAAGCGCTCGCCGGTGCCGCCGCGGCGGTGCGTGCCGCCGGCCGCCAGCCGGCGGCTCAGCGCGGATTTCTCCTCCAGCGCCCGCAGCGCCATCCAGAGCGCGCTCTCCAGCGCCAGGGCCTGCTCGTCCAGCAGGCTCTCCGCCGACCAGGCGTGCCCCACTCGGCACCGGTACCGCGGCGTCGCTCCCTCGCCGAGCTGGAAAAGCCCGCCGCCGCAGGTGGGGCAGCCGAAGCCGGCCGAGGGGGCGAACTCGTCGGTGGTGAGCGGGGCGAGGTCGGACATCGCGACCTCGGTGTCGAGCAGGGCGTCGGGCGGCATGAGGGGATCGTCCAGCGGCAGGGCGGCCAGCTCGGCGAGCAGGCCGCCCAGCTTCGCGGCCGGCTGGACGTACGCGGTGGGCGACTGCGCGAGCGAGGCGAGCGGCATCGACGGGTACAGGGCGTCGGCCGGGTCCTGCACCACGGCGGTGCCCCCGCGCGCGACGATGGCGGCCAGCCCGGCGGCGCCGTCGTCGCGGGACCCGGACAGCACCACGCCGACGGCGCGCGGGCCCACGGCCCGGGCCACCGAGCGGAACAGCGGATCGATCCCCGGCCGGTGGCCGCTCTCGGCCGGGCCGTGCGACAGCCGCAGGTGCCCGTCGAGCAGCAGCAGGTGGTGATCGGTCGGGGCGACGTAGATCCGGCCGGGGCGCAACGGCTCGCCGTCGAGGGCGGCGGCAGCGGGCAGCGGGCCGCTGCGGGCCAGGATCGAGGGCAGCGCGCTCGGGGCGTCCCGGGGCAGGTGCAGGACCACCAGCAGCGAACCGGGGAAGGCGGGGGGCAGCCCGGCGACGAGTGCGCGCAGGGACTCGACACCGCCCGCCGAGGCGCCGACGGCGATCACGTCCCGCCGTCTGGCCGTCACATCGACGCTCCCGCTGTCAGGTGGGTCCACACCACCTTACCGTCGGGAACGGGGAGAACCCCCCACGCCTCGGTCAGTTCGCGGATCAGCTGCAGCCCACGGCCGCCCGCGTCGCCCACCCCCGGCTCCCGGGGGCGGGGCAGCAGCCGGCTGCCGTCCCGGACGGTCAGGCAGACCCGGCCGTCGCGCAGCCCGAGGGTGAACTCCATCGTGGTGTGCGCGTGCCGGACCACGTTCGCCACCAGCTCGGTGGCGACCAGGGCCGCGGTGCCGGCCACCTCGCCGCGGTGCCAGGCGGTGCAGGTCTGGGTGACCAGCTGGCGCACCTGCCGGCAGGCGTCGGGGACCGGCCGGAGCCGGATCCGGATCCGCTGCGGTTCCGGCTCCTCCTTGATGCCGGCCAGGGCCTCGGCGCAGCTCTGCGCGGTGCTGACCGAGGAGCAGTCCGGCCAGGCCGCGATGGCCCGGCCGGTCGCGGGCCCGGCGCCGCAGAGCACGATGGGCACGTTCGGCCACTCGGCCGTGCGGCACACCACCCGGCCCAGCACGTCCAGCGCGGCAGGCTCGCTGATCTCCAGCGCCGCCACGTCCAGGAGCAACGCCTCGGGCTGCGCGGAGAGGGCCAGCCCCACCGCGTGTTCCAGGGCGTCGCTCGTGATCGCGTCCAGCACGCCGCTGACCCGCAGGATCCCCACCGGGAGGTGCTGCTCAGGCCGGCAGACCAGCTGGCTCGTCATCCGCCCCCCTCTTGACGACGCGTCGGATCGGTCGCGTCGCTCGCGGTCAGTGCCCGCGAACCGGCCGGGGCAAACGCGCAGTCGGGCATCACACCGCGACCGCGGCCCCGTCCCGGACCCGTTCGTAGAGCCCGAGGTAGCCGGCGGCCATCACCGCCGGGGTGAACCGGCGGGCCGCCTCCTCCCGGCACGCGGCCTCGGCGATCGTGCCGGCGGCGGCTACCAGCTCGCCCAGTTCCTCCTCGTCGGTGGTGAGCAGGCCGGTCCGGCCGTGCTCGATCAGCTCGGGCAGGCAGCCGCGGGCGATGCCGAGCACCGGGGTGCCCAGCGCGAGCGACTCGACCACCGCCGTGCCGCCCGGCTCCTCCCAGCGCAGCGGGAACAGCGCGGCCCGGGCGCGCGCGACGAGATCGTCGCGGTCCGGCCCGGTCACCGTGCCGACCCAGCGGACCCGGTCGCCGTCCACGTGCGGGGCGACCTGCTCCCGCCAGAACCGCACGTCCGGGTTCTGCGCCGCCGCCGGCCCGGCCGCGGCGAGATCCTCGGGACGGTGGTACGGCCCGACCGGCCCGGCCAGCACCAGGTCGAACCCGAAGCGGTGGGCGAGCCGCGCCGCCAGGTCCTGGCCCTTGCCGGGGTTGATCCGGCCCAGCACCACCGCGTAGCCGTCCTTGGCCACCGGGGCCCGCAGGTCCGCGCCGTCGGCCAGGGGCGTCGCGAGGTGCACGTGGCCGACTGCGTGGGCACGCAGCGCGGCGGGCGCGTGGGTGAGCTGGTTCGCCGAGACGCCGTTGACCCGGACCCGGTCGCCGCCGTCGAAGGTGCCGTACAGCTCCGGGTGCTTGGCCAGGTCCCAGTGCAGGGTGTGCAGGCCGGGCGGGCCGTCGGCGCCGAGCGCGGCCAGGCCGGCGAGCCCGGCGGCCTCGACGTGGTCGTGCACCAGGTCGATGTCACCCTCGGCCAGCCGCCGCCGGACCGCGTGCAGGTGCGCGGGCACGATCCCGCAGACCTGGTTGTACGGCCGCTGCAGCAGCTCGAAGCGCCCGGTGTCGAAGACCGCCAGCCGCTCGTCGACGGCCAGCGTGCTCTCGCCGACGGTGGCCAGCACCACCTCGACCCCGAGCCGGCGCAGCTCGGGCACCAGGGTCGCGATGACGTTCTCGATACCGCCGTAGCCCAGCGGGGGGACCGGCAGCCAGGGCCCGGCGTTCATCAGGATCCTCATGCGGCGGACACCGATCGCAGCGCCACGGACTTCAGCGGCGGCCGTTCCGCCACGCTCACGTCGGTGAGCACGATCTCCCGGTCCAGGTGCGGCAGCGCGTCGGCGCCGCCGCGGCGGAACTGGGTGAGCAGCGTCGACGGCGGCAGCGCCGAGGTGACCAGGCCACGCCGGTACAGCCGGGACCACGCGGTCACCACGATCTGCGCGGACATCCGGCCCAGCGCCTCGGTGCCCTGGTGCCGGTGGAACCGCTCGCCGAGGTCGACCTGGGCGAGCGCGTCCAGCCCGACGAGGTCGAGCAGGTCGATCAGCATCGCGATCTCCACGCCGTAGCCGGAGACGAACGGGATCCGCTCCAGGGTGCGGCGGCGGCCCGCGTACTCGCCGGCCAGCGGCTGGACCACGCCGGCCAGGTCCGGCCAGAACAGGTTGATCAGGGGCCGGGCGGCGAGCTCGGTGACCCGGCCGCCGCCGTCGGTCTCCACGCCGCTGCTGCTGACCAGCGGGCGGTGGTAGAAGCCCTTGACGAACTCGACCGACGAGTCGGTGAGCAGCGGGCCGAGCAGGCCGGTCACGAAGTGCGGGGAGAACTCACGCAGGTCGCCGTCGACGAAGGCGACCACGTCGCCGGTGCTGGCGGCCAGCCCGGCCCACAGCGCGTCGCCCTTGCCCTCCAGCCGGGGCAGCCCCCGGGTCACGTCGTCCTGGTGCACGACGCGCGCGCCCGCGGCCCGGGCGACCGCCGCGGTGGCGTCGGTGGAGCGCGAGTCCACCACCACGATCTCGTCGACCAGCGGCACCCGGTCGGCCAGATGCTCGCGGATGATCGCCACGATGGCGCCCACCGTGGCCTCCTCGTTGCGTGCCGGGATCACGACGCTGACCCGGGTGCTCCGCTTCGCCCGGGCCAGCTGGCGTGCCGTCCACTGTGTGGCGTTCCCGGTGCGGTAGGCCGCCCACGCCTCGACGATGGGTGACGCGGTCGGTGCAACGCTCGTATACGAATGCCGCATTGGCACACCCCCCAGTTCACGACCAACTACGAAGCGTCGAACGTTCCCCGGTCGAGGGTTATCAATCTTGACGCCAGGTAACAGGTGCATGTCGTGCGGCGGCGAAAGAGCTCACGTTTCGGACGCGGCGTGCCGGAGAAGTCGAGGGCCGCACAACAGCATCGATGATCGGGGAGGGCCTCATGGCCGGGACAAGAGTGGGAATGATCGGCGCCGGCGGCGTGGCGCAGCGGCACGCCAAGGTGTTGTCCGGGCTGGCGGGCGTACAGGTGGTGGGGGTGACCGACGTCGTGCCGGCCGCGGCACAGGGCCTTGCCGACGCGCACGGCGCACGCGTCTACCCGGACGTCGAGGCGCTCCTCGACGCGGGTCTGGACGCGGCCTACGTGTGTGTGCCCCCCTTTGCCCACGGCCCGGCCGAGCGCGCCGTCGTGGCAGCAGGTCTGCCGCTATTCGTGGAAAAGCCCATTTCGATCAACTGGGACACCGCACTGGAAATTGCTGCACTGGCTGCACAGAGTGAGATCATCACTGCGGTCGGTCACCATTGGCGGTACCTCGGCATCGTCGAGCAGGCCCGGGCCCTGCTGGGCGACCGGCCGGTACGGCTGGTGACCGGCGCCTGGCTGGACAAGGTGCCCCCGGTCGCCTGGTGGCCGCACCGGGACCGGTCCGGCGGCCCCGTGGTCGAGCAGGCCGCCCACGTGCTCGACCTGGCCCGGCACCTGGCCGGCGAGATCACCGAGGTGACCGCGGTCGGCAACGGCACGCCCCCGCCCGTGCCGGACGCCGATGTGGACGGTGCGACCGCCGCCACCCTGCGGTTCGCCGGCGGCGCGGTCGGCACGCTCGCCGCCACCTGTGTGCTCGGCTGGAAGGAGCGGGCCGGCCTGGAGATCTACGCCGACGGGCTGGCGCTGGCGCTGACCGAGACCGGGCTGGTGGTGCGCGACGCCGACGGTCCGCGCACCGTGGACAGTGATCCGGAGAGCGCGCGGATCGCCGTGGACCGGGCGTTCATCGACGCGGTCCGGGGCGACGGGAACGACATCCGGGTCCCGTACGCCGAGGCCCTCCGTACCCATGCCGTGGCCCTGGCCGTCGCCGAGGCCGCGGCCACCGGCCGGGCCGTCACCCCCCGCACCGCGGAGGTCTCGCATGTCTGACCGCAACATCGTCGTGGCCGAGCCGGGCCGGCTGGCGGTCGCCGAGGAGCCGGTCGCGCCGCTCGCGGCCGGCGAGTTCCGGGTCGCCACCCTGTTCAGCGGCGTGTCGGCGGGCACCGAGCTCAGCTACGTCAAGGGCACCAACCCGGCCCTGCACCACGGCTTCGACCCGGTCCTCGGGCTGTTCGGCGGCCCCGTCGAGCACCCCTTCCCGGTCACCCGGCTCGGCTACATGGAGGTCGCCCGGGTCGAGCAGAGCCGCACCCCGGCGGTCGCCGAGGGCGCGGTCGTGGCGATGACCTACGGGCACCGCACCGGCTACACCGGCGACCCGCTGCGGGACCGGGTGGTGCCGCTGCCCGCCGACCTCGACCCGATGCTCGGCATCTACGTCGCGCACATGGGCCCGATCTGCGCCAACGGCCTGCTGCACGCCGCCGCCGACCGGTACGGCACCGACGTCCGCGGGCTCGGCGACGGCGTGGCGGGCCGGCGCGTCGCGGTCACCGGCGCCGGGGTGGTCGGCCTGATCACCGCCCTGTTCGCCCGGGCGCACGGCGCGGCCTCGGTGGTCGTCGTCGACCCCACCCCGCAGCGGCGGGCCGTGGCCCGGGCGCTCGGCCTGGAGACGCTGGATCCGGAGGACGGCGATCCGGCGGTGACCCTCAAGACCGCCTGGCGGCACACCGCCGACGACCGCGGCGCCGACGTCGTCTTCCAGTGCCGCGGCCAGGCCTCGGCGCTGCACCTCGCGCTGCGCCTGCTGCGGCCCCAGGGCACCGTCATCGACCTGGCCTTCTATCAGGGCGGCGCGGACCCGGTGCGGCTCGGCGAGGAGTTCCACCACAACGGTCTGGGGCTGCGCTGCGCCCAGATCGGCCGGGTGCCGCCCGGCCTCGCGCCGACCTGGGACCGCGAACGGCTGTCCGCCGCCACCGTCGACCTGCTGCGCGCCGACGGCGACCGGATCCGCAAGCACCTGATCTCCGCGGTGGTGCCGTTCGACGAGGCGCCGCGGTTCCTCGACGACCTGGCCGCCCGCCGCCGCCAGGAACTCCAGGCGGTCATCGCCTGCTGAGGGTGGTGCGCGACACGTCCCCGCGGGTGCGGGGCGCGGCTAGGCTCGCCGCATGACAGTGCGGAGGGTCGGCCTGCCCGCACTGCTGCCCTACCTGCGCGAGCACCGCGGCACGCTGGCCGTGGTGGGCGTGCTCTCCCTGGTCACCGCGGCCACCGCGCTCGTGCAGCCGGTCCTGGTCCGCTCGGTGCTCGACGGCATCGGCGCGCGCCGGCCGGTCGGCGGCGCGGTGGCCCTGCTGATCGCGCTGCTGCTGACCGGCGCGGCGCTGGGCGGGCTGCGCGACTACCTGCTGCAGCGCACCGCCGAAGGGCTGGTGCTGACCACCCGCCGCCGGCTGGCCCGGCACCTGCTGCGGCTGCCCATCGCGGAATACGACACCCGCCGCACCGGCGACCTGCTCTCCCGGGTCGGCGCCGACACAACCCTGCTGCGGGCGGTGGTCACCTCCGGGCTGTTCGAGATCGTCACCGGCACCGTCATGGTGGCCGGCGCGACGATCGCCATGGCGGTGCTCGACCCGCTGCTGCTCGGCGTCGCCCTGTGCGGGCTGGCCGTGGGCATGGCCGTCGCCATCTCGGTCTCCCGCCGGGTGCGCAGCCTGTCCGAGCAGACCCAGGCGCGGCTCGGCGAGATGACCTCGGCGGTCGAGCGGGCCATCTCCGCGGCGCGCACGATCCGGGCCAGCGGCGCCGAGGAGCGCGAGGCCGAGACGGTCACCCGCAGCGCGACGGAGGCGTACCAGGCCGGCATGCGGGTGGCCCGGCTGCGCGCGCTCATCGGGCCGGCCTCGGCGGCGGCCACCCAGGGCGCGTTCCTGCTGGTGCTGGGGGTCGGCGGGGCCCGGGTGGCGGCGGGGGCGATCAGCGTCGGCGACCTGGTGGCGTTCGTGCTGTTCCTGTTCTTCCTGGTGCTGCCGCTGGGCCAGGCGCTGAACGCGTACACCCAGCTGCAGACCGGGCTGGGCGCGTTGCAGCGGATCGAGGAGGTCCTGGACCTGCCGTCGGAGACGGCCGGGGACCACCCGGCGGCGGTCGCGCCGGCCGGCGACCCGGAGATCGCGGTCGCGCTGGAGAAGGTGAGCTTCGGTTATCCCGGCGGCCCGCCGGTGCTGCACGAGGTGTCCTTCACGGTGCCGGCCGGCAGCCGGATCGCGCTGGTCGGTCCGTCCGGGGCGGGCAAGTCCACGGTGCTCGCGCTGATCGAGCGCTTCTACGAGACCACCGCCGGCACCATCCGGGTGGCCGGCACCGACATCCGCCAGCTGCCCCGCGACGCGCTGCGCCGCCGGCTCGGCTACGTCGAGCAGGAGGCGCCGGTGCTGGCCGGGACGCTGCGTGACAACCTGCTGCTGACCGCGCCCGGCGCCGACGAGCAGCGCCTGCTCGCCGCCCTGGCGCAGGTCAACCTCGGCGCGCTGGCGACCCGCACCGCCGAGGGCCTGGACGTGCAGGTGGGCGAGGGCGGGGTGCTGCTCTCCGGCGGCGAGCGCCAGCGCCTGGCGATCGCCCGCACCCTGCTGGCCGACACGCCGATCCTGCTGCTGGACGAGCCGACGAGCAATCTCGACGCCCGCAACGAGGCCGCGCTGCGCGAGGCGATCGCGGCCGCGTCGTTCCGGCGCACCCTGATCGTGGTGGCGCACCGGCTCAGCACGGTCGTCGACAGCGACCAGATCGTGGTGCTGGAGGCGGGCCGGGTCGTCGCGGTCGGCCCGCACGAGCAGCTGCTGGTGACGAGCCCGCTCTACCGCGAGCTCGCCGCGCACCAACTGCTCGTCGCGTGAAACCGGCGGGAGTCGGCACCCGGTCCCAAGCTGAGTGAAGTACCGTAACCGCCCATGGGTGTGTCGCAGCGGTTCAAGAACCGGTTCCGTAAGTTCCTGCAGCGTCCGGGCACCACGGTCGATCTGGCGCCGCTGGAGAAGCGGCTGCCGGAGATCGAAGCCCGTGAGGAGGCGCTGCGCGAGCTCGACGACGCGGCGCTGACCGAGGCCGCCGCCGCGGCGGACGACTACACCGAGATCTGCGCGGTCGGCCGGGAAGCCGCCTGGCGCGCGCTCGAGCAGCGGCCGTACGACGTGCAGCTGGTCGGCGCGATGGCGCTGCTCTCCGGCAAGGTCGCCGAGATGGCCACCGGTGAGGGCAAGACGCTGACCGCCACCATCGCCGCGTACGGCCACGTGCGCCTCGGCAACGGCCCGGTGCACGTGCTCACCGTCAACGACTACCTGGCCCGCCGCGACGCCACCTGGATGGAGCCGGTGTACACCCTGCTCGGGTGCAGCGTCGGCTGGGTCACCGAGGCCTCCACCCGCGAGGAGCGCCGCGCCGCGTACGCCGCCGACGTCACGTACGTCTCGGTCAGCGAGGCCGGCTTCGACTACCTGCGCGACCAGCTCGTCACCGACGTCGAGGACCGGGTGCAGCGCAAGCTCGCCACCGCCATCGTGGACGAGGCCGACTCGATCCTGATCGACGAGGCCCGGGTGCCGATGGTGCTGGCCGGCAGCATCACCACCGAGAGCGACCCGGTGCACGACGCCGCCGAGCTGGTCCGCGACCTGCGCCCGGGCAAGGACTACGAGGTCGCCGAGGACGGCCGCAGCGTCGCGTTCAGCAACGCCGGCCTGGCCGCCCTGGAGCAGAAGATGGGCATCGACCTGTACGCGGACGACCAGGTCGAGCAGCTGTCCGCGGTCAACGTGGCGCTGCACGCCCGCGCCCTGCTGCGCCGCGACGTCGACTACATCGTCCGGGACGGCAGCGTCGAGCTGATCGACGAGATGCGCGGCCGGGTGGCCCAACGCCGCCGCTGGCCCGACGGCCTGCAGGCGGCCGTGGAGGCCAAGGAGGGCCTGAACGCCACAGCCGAGGGTGAGGTCCTCGACACCATCACCGTGCAGGCCTACATCGCGCTGTACAAGACGGTGTGCGGCATGACCGCCACCGCGGTGCACGTCGGCGAGCAGCTCCGCGAGTACTTCAAGCTCGAGGTCGCGGTCATCCCGTCGAACACCCCGAACATCCGCGAGGACGAGCCGGACCGGATCTACTCCGCGCACGACATGCGCGACGAGGCCCTGGTCGAGGAGATCAAGATCGCCCACGAGAAGGGCCGGCCGGTGCTCATCGGCACCCTCGACGTGAAGGCCTCCGAGCTGCTGGCCAAGCAGCTCGCCGCGGCCGGCGTGCCGAGCAACGTGCTGAACGCCAAGAACGACGACGAGGAAGCGGCGATCATCGCCGAGGCCGGCGCCCTGGGCGCGGTGACCGTCTCGACCCAGATGGCCGGCCGCGGCGTCGACATCCGGCTCGGCGGCAGCGACGGCAAGGACGCCGAGCGGGTCGCCGAGCTGGGCGGCCTGTACGTCATCGGCAGCGGCCGGCACGACAGCCGCCGGGTCGACGACCAGCTGCGCGGCCGGGCCGGCCGGCAGGGCGACCCGGGTGGCTCGGTGTTCTTCGTCAGCCTGGAGGACGACCTGATCACCCGGCACGCCGGCGACATCCTGCCGTCGTCGCCGCGGATGGACATGGACGGCGTGGTGCACGACGAGCAGGTGGAGTACGCGGTCGAGCACGCCCAGCGGGTCGCCGAGGGCGTCAACCACGAGATCCACCGCAACACCTGGCGCTACAGCGTGGTCATCGAGGAGCAGCGGCTGGCCCTGGCCGAGCGCCGGGAGCGGCTGCTCACCTCCGAGGTCGCCGCGATCATGCTGCTGGAGCGGTCGCCGGAGAAGGCCAAGGAGATCGACGAGGACGTGCTCTCCGACGCCGCCCGGTCGATCGCGCTGTTCCACCTCGACCGGCTCTGGGCCGAGCACCTGGCCGAGCTCTCCGAGGTGCGCGAGGGTGTGCACCTGCGGGCGCTGGGCAAGCTCGACCCGCTCGACGAGTTCCACCGGTCCGCGGTGCCCGCGTTCCAGAAGGTCTTCACCGAGATCGAGGCGCGCACGATCGCGACCTTCGAGGAGGTCGACCTCACCGACGGCTACGACCCGGACCGCGCGGAGATCGTCCGGCCGAGCGCGACGTGGACGTACCTGGTGCACGACAACCCGTTCGGCTCCGAACTGGACCGGCTCATCGCGGCCGTCGGCCGCCGCCTCACCTCGGGCGGCTGAGCCGGCCCGTCAGGAGTGCGCAAAGCCCGCGCGGTGGGCGGCGAGGATGTCGCCGCCGAAGTCGCCGCGCGGGCGGCGCAGCACGCTGTGCGCGTGGTTGCCGTCGTCGGTGGTGTTGTCGAACTCGATCAGCAGGTCGTCGGCCTGGATCCGGTAGTAGTGCCGGGTCCGCGGCCCGGGCGGCCCCTCCCAGGCGAAGTGCACGTCGCCGCCGGCCGGGTCGAGGGCCGCGGCCAGCTCGTCCGGCAGCCGGCCCAGGTGCACGGCCACCAGCTGGTCCAGCAGGGCCCGCTCGCCGGGCCGCAGGTCGGCGCGGGCGATCCCGGCCGGCGCCAGCCGCTCGCTGACCGGCCGGGTGGCCGAGCGGATGTCGTCCGGGGCCTCGTCGGCCACCACCGCCCGGCGCCGGGCCGCCGCCGGCAGCGACCGCAGCAACTCGGCGCCGAGGTCCTCCTCGATCGCCAGCGGCCGCAGCACGGTCCGCCCGGCGTGCTCCACGTGGGCCGGGTTGGCGCCCAGGAACACCGGCGCGGGGGAGACCCGGTCGCCGGCCAGCGTCATGCTGACCGACAGGTGGTGGCCCTCGAAGCGCCAGCCCCACGCGTCGTCGCCGGGCGCGCCGAAGACGATCACCCGGTAGTCCTCGCTGTGCCGTCCCCGGGCCCAGCCCTCCCGGCGGTCGAGGATCTCCTCCAGCGCCAGCACGGTCATCGCCTGGGCGTACGCCGGCGGGCTCAGCGCGGTGGCGAGCAGCCGGTGGGCGGCCTTGCGGGCGGCGGTCCCCAGCTCGGTGAGGCTGAGGCCCGGGCGGGGCCGGGGACGGTACTCGATCCAGCGGCGGGCGTCGTCGTCGGCGAAGGCAGCGGTGGCGCGTGCCCCCTCGGCGGTCGCGAGCAGCGTCGCGGCCGCCTCCCGCATCTCGTGCGCGAGAGTCATGGCGTCACCGGCGTCTCGCCGGCCCGGCCGCGGAGCAGTTCGGCCATCTCCGGCAGGTCGAAGAACGCGGCCGTCCCGGCAGCCGACGGGCTGCCGTCCGCCGGGTCGGCGCCGGCCGCCAGCAGGGCCCGCACGCTGTCGGCGTTCTTGCGGAAGACCGCCGCGGCCAGCGCGGTCTGGCCGCGGTCGTTGACCCGCGCCGGGTCGGCCCCGAGCTCCAGCAGCGCGGTGACCGTCCGCGGATGGTTGTGGTAGGCCGCCAGGATCAGCAGCGTGTCACCCTTGTCGTTGGTCAGGTTCACGGGCAGGCCGTGGGCGATCTGGCCGGTCAGCTGCTCGGTGGACCCGCAGCGCGCGAGGTCGAACATCCGGTGCGCGAAGGCGATCGTTTCGGCATCCAATTCCGCGGCCATGCGGACCAGCCTACGGTGCTAATGTCTGGCGCACATTATCCGGGGGTGAGCGGTGACCGACGGGGTCTACGTGGGCCGGGCCGGGCACGACGGCGCGGCCAACCAGGGCTGGCTGCTCGGCCATTTCATGCCCAAGGGTGAGCTGTTGCACAGCACCGACGTCGAGGTGAAGTGGGGCGTGCACCCGCCCGGCGACCGGCGGACGGCCTGGGCCACCGGCGAGGTCCGCACGGCCCTGCTGGTGCTGATCCGCGGCTCGTTCGACATCGAGCTGCGCGACCGTACGGTGCTGCTGCGCGAGCCCGGCGACTATGTCGTGTGGGGACCCGGCGAGGACCACTCCTGGCAGGCCGGGGCGGTGGAGACGGTGGTGCTGACGGTCCGCTGGCCGTCGCTGCCGGGCTGGCGCCTGCCGCCGGAGCCGGGCTGATCGGTCGGGAAACCGTCTTTATTCGCCGGGCTGCGACAAACGGTTGACCGCCGTTAACCACCGGCACCGGTAATCGCATTCCCGGTGCGGTAAAACACGATGCATCCAACGGTTATGGAACGAGTTTCCCACAGTGTGGATGCCGCCTTGACCGGAGAACCGGAGGGCCGGAAATATCGACCGCGGTTTAAGCGTGCATTAATTCGCGCCCGTTGTCCGGGCGCGGGGTTTCCATTCTTTCGACGCAGGAGGATTCATGGCGGTCACCGCCCTGCCGGCACGCTCGGGACGGCACACGAAGGGCTCGGGCCGGCTGGCCGCGATCCGTCGTGTCCCGCCCGTGGCGCCCCCTCCCACCGCGCTGACCATCACGCTGAACATCCCGCTGACCGGCGACGCGCTGCCGCCGCAGGCGCACCGGCTCATCGAGGCCGTCCGGGAGCTGGTCGAGGCGGGCCAGGGCTCGGTGGCCGTCGAGCCGCCGCCGGCCGCCCGGGCCACCGCGCCCCCGCCACCGGAGCGGGCGGAGGGCACGGTCGAGGTCAAGCTGCTGACGGCCTCGCGGCAGGTGCTGGTGGAGGGTGAGCTGCTGCCGCTGACCCGGCTGGAGTTCGACCTGCTGCTGTTCCTCGCCGACCACCCGCGCCGGGTGTTCAGCCGGACCCAGCTGCTCACCGCGGTCTGGGGCTACGAGCACACCGGCGAGCGCACGGTCGACGTGCACGTGCGCCGGCTGCGGGTCAAGATGGGCACCCAGCTGCCGCTGATCACCACGGTCTACGGCGTGGGTTACCGGCTGGCCGACGAGGCCCGGATCGTGGTGCTGCCGCACGACTAGAGTGGCCCGGATGCGCGTACGCCCGGTCTCGATCGACGTCCTGGTCGAGGAGCTGGCCGACCGGCTGGCCGGCCTGCCCGGGCGGGTCCGGGTGGCGATCGACGGGGCCGCCGCCGCCGATCCCGGTGCGCTCGCGGACGCGCTCGTCGCGCCGTTGCGGGTGCGCGGCCGGCCGGCGGTCCGGATCGCCACCGACGACTTCCTGCGGCCGGCCTCGGTGCGCCTGGAGTTCGGCCGGACCAACCCGGACTCGTTCTACCTCGGCTGGCTGGACGAGGCCGGTTTGCGCCGGGAGGTGCTCGACCCGGCCGGCCCGGGCGGCAGCGGGCGCATCGTGACCCGGCTGTGGGACGCGCAGACCGACCGGGCGGCCCGGGAGCCGTACCGGGAGCTGGCCGGCAACGCCGTGGTGCTCGTCAGCGGCCCGCTGCTGCTCGGCGCCGGGCTGCCCTTCGACGTCACGGTCCACCTGCAGTTGTCGGCCGCGGCGCTGGACCGGCGCACCGAGCCCGCCCGGCGGTGGACGCTGCCCGCCTTCGCCCGCTACGGCGCGGAGGTCGACCCCGCCGCGTTCGCCGATGTCGTGGTGCGGATGGACGACCCCCGGCACCCCGCGATGGTGCTCGGATCATGAGTGAATCGCTCATCACACCCGCGCTGACCTGCGACGCGAAAGCTGGATCGCGCAGTCCGTGGCGGTAACGTGCACTGACAGTTATGCTGCGGTTACTTTTTTGCGAGGGACCCGTTTGGGATCTTCGGCGGTGGGTATCTGCGGGCTCCACGGTGTGACGCCAGGGCCGGCGCGGGGGACGTCCACCGGCAGGGGCAGAGGGAAGGCAGGGGGAGCACATGCTCGTCAACAGCGCGGTCATCACGGGTAAAGGTGCCGACACCGCCAAGGGACGCTCGAATGGTGAGATCGAGCAGATCCGGGAGCTGCTGCGGACCCGGTTCGACGACCTGACAGCCGAGTACGAAGAGGCTGTCGCCGAGAACCACCAGCTGCGGCTGGTCGAGATCGGCGACGCCGCCGGCGACGACCAGGCGGACAGCGGATCCAAGACCGCGGAACGCGACGCCGCATCGTCGCTCATCCGCACTCTGCTCGACCGGCGGACGCAGGCGGAACACGCCATGCAGCGCCTGGAGGACGGCACGTACGGCAACTGCGAGGGCTGCGCCAAGCCGATCCCGGTGGAGCGGCTCGCCGTCTTCCCGTCGGCGACCTCGTGTGTGGCGTGCAAGTCCAACCGCGAGCGCCGCGCGGGCTGATCAAGAGCTGCACCGGTCCGCCGCTGTCCCACGAGCGGCGGACCGGCCGCATAAGATCCCCGTCATGGGCCGGATCGCCGTTGGCACCGCGTCGTGGACCGACAAGACGCTGCTCGCCTCGGGCTGGTATCCGCAGACCGCGGACAACCCCGAGAAGCGCCTGGCGTACTACGCGAAGCACTTCCCGGTGGTCGAGGTCGACGCCACCTACTACGGGCCGCCGGCCGAGCAGACCACGAAGCTGTGGGCGCAGCGCACACCGGAGGGCTTCACCTTCAATATCAAAGCCTTCAGCCTGCTGACCGGCCACCCGACCAAGGTGTCCGCGATCTACCAGGACCTGCGGCCGGAGACGGACAAGAAGAACGTCTACCCCGCCGACCTGCCGCCGCAGGTGTACGAGGAGATCTGGAGCCGCTTCCTGAGCGCGTTGGATCCCCTGGCCGGGGCGGGCAAGCTGGGCGCGCTGCTGTTCCAGTTCCCGCCGTGGTGGGGCATCCGCCGCGACCACAAGGACTACCTGCGCGAGGTGGCGGCCCGCTGCCGGCCGCTGCGGCCGGTCTTCGAGTTCCGCAACGCCTCCTGGTTCGACGGTGACAACGCCGAGGAAACCCTGGGGTTCCTGCGCGCTCACGAGCTGCCGCTGGTCTGCGTCGACATGCCGCAGGGCCACAGGTCCTCGGTGCCGCCGCCGCTGGCGGCGACGGCCGACCTGGCCGTGGTGCGCTTCCACGGCCACAGCGACAAGTGGACCAGCAAGGACATCCACGAGAAGTTCGGCTACCGCTACTCCGACGCCGAGCTGCGCGAGTGGGCGCCGAAGCTGCGCGCGCTGGCCGACGAGGCCGCCACCACCCAGGTCTTCATGAACAACTGCTACTCCGACTACGCCCAGCGCAACGCGTCCACCCTGATCGAGCTGCTGGACTAAAGCTCGTCCCAGGGCACCGTGGCCCACGCCTCCCGCAGCGTCCCGCTCATCAGGCCGTCGTCCTTGAGCGGCAGCTCGTCGATGCTGGCGAGCGCCCGCGCCGGCCAGCGCGAGTTCACCGCCGCGGCCGCCGCGAAGCCGCTCAGCTCGTCGGCGTCGACCGGCCGCAGGTCCCACCGGATGCCGTTCATGGTCATGGCGAGCTGCAGCAGCACCATCGTCACACCCTTGAGCATCGGCGCGGCCGGCCACACCACCCGGTCGCCGTCCCAGAACGCCACGTTCCACGACGTGCCCTCGCGGACCCGGCCGTCGAGGCCCAGGCAGAGCGCGTCGTCGAAGCCGGCCAGCCGGGCCTGACGGATCCGGTAGTTCAGGCCCATGGTGGCCTGGTGCTTGTGCTCGGGCAGCTCGCGTTCGTACCGCACGGTCTGCACCCGCAGCGGCGGGCCGGGCTCGTCGGGCGCCGGGTCGGAGACCGACACCAGCACGTCCGGCGGGGCCGGCTCGGCGGAACCCGGCACAAAAGTCACCCGTACGGAGGCGTCCCGGACCGGGCCGAGGGCGTGCCGGATCAGCCCGAGCAGCCGGTGCTCCTCGGCCACCCCGATGCGGTGGCCGAACAGCTCCTCGGCGCCGTCGGCCAGCCGGGACAGGTGCAGGGCCAGGCCCCGGACCCGTTGATCGCGCACCTGGAACGAGGTGTAGTGCCCGTAGTTCAGGGTCGCGATCCGGTGCAGCTGCGCCAGGTCCGGCGTCCGCCCGTTCAGCTCGACGTTCAGCACCCCGCCAACCTACGGCGTCCGGGTGACCTTGATGCCGCGGCGGCGGGCCCGCGCGGCCAGCGCGGCGGCGTCGGTGACTGCCGCGCCGCCGGGATCGTTGTTGAAGAACACATACGACGGTACGGCGGGCAGCCGGTCCAGCCAGCTCCCCAGCGCGGTACGGCCGTACCGCGGCCACGGCGCCGCCCGCCCCTCGTGCAGCCGCAGGTAGCCGAAGTCCGCGGTGACCCACAGCGGGGTGACCGGGCGGCCCTTGCGGTCGGCCCAGCTCAGCGCCGCGTTGTGCCGGCACAGCAGCTCGCGCACCGGCTCGGTCCACCAGGAGTCGTGCCGCGGCTCGACGGCGACCCTGACCTCCCGCGGGAACAGGCCGAGCGTCTCGTCCAGTGCGGCCACGTCGACCTTGAGGGTGGGCGGCAGCTGGAGCAGCACCGGGCCGAGCTTGTCGCCGAGCGCCTCCGCCCGGCCGAGGAACCGGGCCACCGGCTCGGCCGGCTCCCGGAGCCGCTTGACGTGGGTCAGGTAGCGGCTCATCTTCACCGCGAAGCGGAAGTCGTCCGGGGTCCGGGCCCGCCACCGGGCGAACGTGTCCCGCTCCGGCAGCCGGTAGAAGGCGTTGTTGATCTCCACGGTGGCGAACGACTCGGCGTACCGCTCCAGCCAGAGCCGCTGCGGCAGGTCGGGCGGATACAGCCGGTCCGGCCCCCGCCAGTCCCGGTACTGCCAGCCCGAGGTCCCGATCACCAGCACACCGTGGGGTTACCCACCCCGGGCCAGGTTAGACGCGATCAGCCGGGGGTACGACTGGATCTCCACCTGCCCCAGCGTCGGGGCGACACGAAGGAGCTTTTCATGCGACTCAGCGACGACGACATCACCGGCGGCAGCAGCGTCTCGGGCGAGGGTGTGGCCGACGGCGGCGCCAACCCGGGCGGCCACGACGGTGGCGCGGACGGTGGCGCGGGCGAGGGCCCGGCCGACGGTGGCGCGAACCCGGCGGGCCACGACGGCGGTGCCGACGGTGGCGCCGGCGCCGAGGGTCCCGCGGACGGCGGTGCGAACCCGGCCGGTCACGACGGTGGCGCGGACGGTGGCGCGGGCGAGGGCCCGGCCGACGGCGGCGCGAACCCGGCGGGCCACGACGGCGGCGCCGACGGCAGCGCGCTCTGAGGTCGCAGCCATGACGGAGACCACGCCGGGCGGCCGCGACGACCGCCCGGCACTGGCCCGGGCGGTCGCGGTCGACCCGGCGAAGTTCGCCGAGGCGTACTGGGGCCGGCAGCCGCTGCTCACCCGGGCCGACGAGCTGGCCGGCCCGGCCGGCTTCACCGACCTGCTCTCCCCGGACGCGGTCGACGAGCTGCTCAGCGAGCGCGGCCTGCGCACCCCGTTCCTGCGCGTCGCCGACCAGGGCACGGTCCTGCCCGCCTCGGCCTTCACCGGCAGCGGTGGCGCGGGCGCCGAGGTCGGCGACCAGGTGATCGACGACAAGATCATGAGCCTGTACGCCGGCGGCGCCACCCTGGTCCTGCAGGGCCTGCACCGGATCTGGCCCCCGCTGATCGACTACGCCCGCCGGCTCGGCGCGGAGCTGCGGCAGCCGCTGCAGGTCAACGCGTACCTGACGCCGGCCGGCAACAAGGGCTTCGCCACCCACTACGACACCCACGACGTGTTCGTGCTCCAGGTGGACGGCACCAAGCGCTGGCGGATCCACGAGCCGGTGCTGCCCGAGCCGCTGGAACGCCAGGCCTGGGGCGGCCGCGCGGACGAGGTCGGCGCGGTGGCCGACGGCCCGGCGACGCTGGACGTCGTGCTCGCCCCCGGTGACGCGCTCTACCTGCCCCGCGGCTGGCTGCACTCGGCGCAGGCCCAGGGCGAGCGCTCCCTGCACCTGACCTTCGGCGTCCGCGCGCTGACCCGGTACGCGCTGGTCGAGGAACTGCTCGGGCTGGCGGCCGAGGCCCAGCGGCTGCGCGCCACCCTGCCGTACGCCCTGGACGTCGCCGACCCGGACGCGGTCGCGCCGGAGCTCACCGCGACGGTCGAGGCCCTGCGCGACTGGCTGCTCACCGCCGACCCCGCCGTGGTGGCCGCCCGGCTGCGCGACCGCGCCTGGCCGGCCCAGCGGCCCCAGCCGGTCCGGCCGCTGGCCCAGCTCGCCTTCGCGGAGCAGCTCGGCCCGGACGACCGCATCACGGTCCGCGACGGGCTGCGCTGGCACCTGCGTGAGGACGGCCCGGAGCACGTGCTGCTCCGGCTGACCGACCGCACACTGCGGTTCCCGGCCTACTGCGCGGCGGCCGTGCGCACCGCGCTGGACGGCGGCCCGCACCGCGTCGGCGACCTGCCGGAGCTGGACGACGACGCGGACCGGCTGGTGCTGGCCCGCCGTCTGCTCCGCGAGGCCCTCACCGTTCGGGCCCGCTGATCTCCTGGGCGCCGCCCTACCGGCGCCCAGGACCTGCACCAGGCCGCGGGCACCGGCCCTTGGCCGTCAGGCCGCGGGCCTTCGGCTCTCGCGCTGCGGTGCGGGCCTTCGGCTTTCGCGTTGCGGTCCGGGCCTTCGGCTTTCGCGTTGCGGTGCGGGCCTTTGGCTGGCAGACCGTGGTGCCGGCCCCATGGCTGTCGCGCTGTGGTGCGGGCCTTCGGCTGTCAGGCCGCGGCGCCGCCGCGGGCCAGCGCCAGCACCAGGCCGGCCGCGATGAGGCTCGCGATCAGCACCGTCGCGACCGCGGAGGCGTCGAGCTGCGCGCCGCGGCGGTCCGCGACCCGCTTGGCGGTGACCACCGCCAGGATCGGGCCGAGCAGGGCCACCACCAGCGCCACCACCGGCAGCCCGGCGGCCCAGTCGCCCCCGGCCTCGCGGCCGGCCCAGCGCAGCGTCGACCACGCCGCCACCCCGACCGCCCCGCCCAGCGCGCCGAGCACGACGTACAGCAGGGACGCGCCGCCGGCGGGCTTGCGCGGGGTGGGCGCCCAGGCCGCCGCGGCCGCCGCATCCTGCAGGAAGTCCTCGGCCCGGCGGTCGCGCTGGTGCGGGACGGCCGGCTGCGGGGCGTGCGAGCCGAACCGCTCGGCCACCCGGCCGGCCTTGTGCGCGAACTCCGCCCACAGCACCGCGGAGCGCGCGTCGACCTCTTCCCGTTCGCGCTGCGCCGCCCGATAGGCCGCCAGCGTCTCGCGGATCCGCTCGTCGGCCGCGCGGACCGCGTTGTCGGCCTCGACCGCGCGGCTGTCGTGCCAGCTGCGGGCCTCGGCCCGGTGCGCGGCGGCCTCGTCGTCCAGGTTGGTCAGCTTGCGCACGACACTGCGATAGTCGGGCGTCCGGCGCTCGACCGTGCCGTCGTTCTCCGGCGCGCTCATGACGGGGCCTCCATGGTCATGCCCTGCTGGCCCTCGCCGGCCGGGCCGTCGCAGGCGTGCGCTGAGGCAAGCTGCGTGCAGGCGGTCAGGCCCTGCTGGCCGTCGCTGTCCGGGCCGTGGCAGGCGTGCGCTGAGGCAAGCTCGGTGCGGGCGGTCATGACGGGCCGTACGGGATGATCACCTCGGCGCCGCGGTGCACCGAGCGGTCGAAGTGCAGCGCCCGCCAGGGCCGCGGATACCAGTTCGGCGAGCCGTGCCCCGGGTAGTACGGCGACAGCTCGCTGCCGTGCACGTCCAGCGCCACCCACGCGCCCACCGTGTCGGTCCGCGTGCCCGCCCCGCCCAGCGTGTCCCGCAGCAGCGCCGCCCCGCGCCACCAGCCGATCACGTGGATCCGCCGCTCCGGACCCTGCCGCATGATCCGGCGCAGCCGTTCGTCGCTGCCGCCGGGCGCCGCGTCGACCGCGTAGAGCAGCACGAACCACGGCTTGTCCGCGGCCGAGCCGAACTCGGCCCGCTCGGCCGCCAGCTCCAGCAGGCTGTCCACGTTGTCGTTGTCGAAGTACCCGGTCTCCGCCGGCAGGTACGGCCGCAGCGCCTCGACCGCCGCACCCGCGTCGGTGTCCAGGCAGGCCACCGAGAACTGGGCCGCGCCCGGGGTGAACTGGGCCGCCAGCGACCGGGCGGCGGTGCCCAGCACCGCGCAGGCCTCGTCGACCCGGGTGCCCAGCACCGCGATGCTGCGCCCCGGCGCCCGGCGCAGCACGGTCTTGGCCGACCGGGACTCGACGTCGATGGTCTCGCCGAGCAGCACCACCGGCGCGGCCACGGTGTCCGCCCGGGTGAACCGGCGGAACTCGGGGCTGTCCTCCAGGCGGGGGATGGCGTCGCCGTCGAAGAGCCGGGGCGCGGCCAGCTCCGCGGGCCGGTGCCGCCACAGCCGGTGCTGGAGCTCGCTCCAGCGTTCCCGGTTGCCGGCGTCGGGCACCCGGACCACCCGGTTCGCCTCGGTCGCGCCGGAGTCGGCGTTGACCACCGCGTGGTAGCGCGGCAGCGTGTCGGCGGCCGGGTTGGTCTCGGCCAGCACCCGGCGGGCCCGGGGCAGCGCGATCCGCAGCGAGAACTGCGCGACCAGCGCGGGCCGGCCCCAGAGCGCCTCGATGCCGGAGACGTCCTGGCTGGCCAGCACCAGGTGGATGCCCTGCGAGCGGCCGCGCCGGGCCAGGTCCTCCAGCAGGTCCACGGCCTCGGCGGCGACCGCGTCGCGGCCGGAGAGCAGCACCTGGAACTCGTCCACCACCGCGACGATCCGCGGCCACGAGCCGGTCGGGTCCTCGGCGCGCAGCTCGGCCAGGTTGGTCACCTCGTGCTGCTTGGCCGCGTCCGCCCGGCTGCGCAGCTCGGCGGCGAGGAAGCGCAGCAGCGCCAGGCCGAACTCGCGGTCGGTGTTGACGTTGACGCCGACCAGCCGCACATGCGGCAGCCAGCTCGGGTCGCGCCGGCCCGGGGCGAACCGGGCGAACGACACGCCCTCCTTGAAGTCGAGCAGGTAGAAGGCCAGCTCGGCGGGGGAGTAGCGGGCGGCGAGCGCGCCCATCCAGGCGTAGATCAGGTTGGTCTTGCCGGTGCCGGACGGCCCGGCGATCAGGGCGTGCGGCGGATAGTCGCTGAGCGTCACGTGCACGGGCGCGCCCTGCGGGCTGTCCCCGAGCGGCGCGGTCAGCGCGCGGGCCGAGCTCTGCTGCCACTCGTGCTCGGGCAGCAGGCTGTCCAGCGCGACCGGGGCGGGCCCGGCGGCCACCTCGTCGGCGATCTGCCGGGTGGTGCGGGTGATCACCGACGCCGGCGGGCCGGCGTCCAGCCGCACCGGGAGATCACCGCAACCGCTCAGCCGCGCGGCGTCGCCCTCGGCCGCGTGCACGACCTCGATCCCGGCGCCGGGCCGCACCGGGAAACCCCGCATGATCAGGTGTACGCCGCAGGCGGCGCCCGTGCGCAGCAGCCGGTCGAGCTGGCCACGCTCGTGGCGCGACAGCTCGTCGGCCCGCCCGGCCCCGAGCAGGATCGCCACCCGCCACGGCTCGGGCCGCCGGCCGGTGGCGGCGGCCAGCTCGCGCAGCGAGGTGTGCTCGCCGGCCAGCACGGTCTCGTTGATCCGCCGGACGTGGTCGACGAGCTCGTCCAGCAGCGCCGGCAGCCCGCCCGGGCCGACGAAGGTCAGCACCCCGGCCGGGGCCAGCGGCGCGAACCCGGCCAGGCCGCCGCCGAGCTGCTCGGGGTCGTAGCCGGTGAGCCGGACCCGGCCCGCCTCCGAGCTGCCCAGCGCGCGCAGCAGCAGGCCGGCCACCACGTCGTCGCCGATCCGCTCGTCGCCGTCGATCACCACGTGCCCCCGGTCGAGCAGCGGCACCAGCGCCGGCACCTCCCCGTCGTACGGCAGCAGCAGCCGCCCCACCCGCAGCTCCGGCGCCGGGGCCTGGGTGCCCGCCGGGGTCGCCCGCCACCGGTCCCAGGGCATTCCCGCGGCACCGGGCGCGGCCAGCACCGCGGTGTCCGCGGCGGCGCCGGCCAGCGCCGCCAGGTCCCGCTCGTGCTGGACGTCGATCTCCCGCAGCCGCTTGTCCCGCTCGCCCGCCAGCCGGATCCGGCGCTCGCGGGCCGCCGCGGCCACCCGGGCCCGCCGGGTCACCGCCGCCTCGTACGCGCTCTCCGCCGCCGCCAGGGTGTCGTCGGCCGCGCCGAGGGCGTGCGACAGCGCGGCCCGGACCTCGACGACCTGTTGCGCCTTCGAGTCAGGCATCGACGCCGTGGGGTCGGGCCGGCTCGGGGGCGCCCGGGTCGAGCGTCGCCGGGTCGCGGCCGAGCCGGGCCAGCAGCACGCCGGTGAGCACGCTGGCGGTGACCGCCGAGTCGGCCGGATGCGCCGGGGCCCGCTCGGCCTGCGGCGCCCGGCAGATCCGGGCCAGCAGGGTGTCCAGCACCTCGGGCGGGGTGCCCGGCAGCAGCGACCGGACCCGGCCGCCGGCGGCGCCGCGCAGCCGCTGCAGGTCGTCGGGGCCGGGCTCGTGCCCCAGCAGGTCGCCGGCCAGGCGGTGCAGCACCGGCGAGCTGACCGCCGACAGGCCCAGGCCGGTGGCGGCGTTGACGCCATGCAGGTCGCGGCCCAGCCGGGCGCGGTCGCCCGAGCGCACCCCGGCGGCGACCTGGCGCAGCAGCTCGGCGGTGTTCGCCGGGCGTTCCGGCGGCGCGCCGTTCTCCCGGGCCGGCGGCGGCGCCTCCCCGGTCAGTTTCGCCACCCGCTCGCGCCACCAGGGCTGGAGCTGCTCCGGCGGGGGCTGCTGGTCCTGCTGCGCCGCGGCCGGCTCGTCCGGCGCCAGGCCCGCCTTCCAATCCCGGTCCGGCGGCGCGCTCGCGTCGGCGGCCAGCCCGAGCTGGGCCAGGTACGCCGCGATCGCGTCCTGGGCCAGCCGCAGCGCGGCCGCGGCGTGCTCGGCGTGCTCGGTGGCGTTGCCGAGCTGCGGCACGCCGATCGGGTCGATCGAGGTCTGGCGCACCCAGTTCAGCAGCTCGGTGGCGCTGCGCAGCCGTTCCATCGCCACCGAGACCAGCCCGGTGGGCAGCTCGTCGGAGGTGGCCCGGAGCTGGGCGCCGAGTTCCTGCAGCAGAGACATCGCGTTACAGCGTCGCCGTGTAGGTCTGCGCCTGCTCGACCGCGAGCAGCGTGGCGCCGAGGCACTCCTCGAGCTGCTGGTCGGCCTGCGACAGGGAGGCGTGCGCGGCGCCGACCGCGTCGTTGGCGCTGCCGTCGAGCGCGGCGGCCAGGCTCTGCTGGGCCTCGCCGAGCTTCTCGCGGGCCGCCTGGATCGCCGCCTGACCCTCCGTGACCTGTTGGAGTGCGGCCTCCACGGCCGCTCTGACCTCGGCGACGCTGGCCACTCGGGCAGCCTCCTGCGGTATCGACACGTCGGTAAAGACTCAGAATAGTCGTCCCCGATGGGGCGGTCGTGCCCGCACGCCCCTTTCGCGAATTCATGCTCGCACGGTCCCGGCCGCCCGCGCACCCGGCCGCCGATTCACTCGCGCCGGCCGTCGATTCACTCCCGCGCGCTCAGCGCGGGACCGACGAGGGCCCGCGTACCTCAGCGCCCAGGGCGGCCACCCGGGCGCGCAGCCCGCGGTCCGCGGTCACCACCGCGACCCGCCGGTCCGCCCCCTCGGCGGCCACCAGCGCCACGATCGTGTCGTCACCGGAGCCGGCCGCGGGCACCACCCGGACCCCCTCGACGGACGGCACCGCGCGGGCCCTGCCCTCCACCACGAGCACGACCTCCACCGGTCCGGGCAGGTCCGCCAGGCCGGTGGTGGGGAGGCCGGCCAGGCCGTCGCGCAGGCGCGCGGTGGCGCCGGCGCGGTCCCGCCACCAACCGTCCGGCTTGGAGCCGAGGACGTTGGCGGCGTCGACGACCAGCAGCGGGACGCTCATGTAAGGAGCGTCTCACATCGGCCTCAAGCGATCGTTCAGCAGCAGGACGAGGCGCACCACCAGGTGCGGATCACCGACGCGGCGCTGGAAGCCGCGGCGGAGCCGTCCGACCGCTGCCTCACCGATCGGTTCCTGCCGGACGAGGCGATGGGCCTGATCGACCAGGCCGGCGCCCGGGTGCGGCTGCGGGTCAAGGCGCCCGCCGCCGAGTCTCACGCCGGGGCGAGCTGGGCCCCGCCGAGGTTCGGATAGGCCTCGAGCCATTCGATGTAGAGCGGGTTGCGGGCCACCACCTCGTGGTACGCCTCCCCGGCCATGTTCATCAGCCGGGGGGCGACCCGGGCGGCGGGGCCGTCCGGGTGCCAGCCGAGCACCTGCCGCCAGCGCAGCGGGGCGCCCTGCAGCGGGCGGTGGGTGAGCCCGGCCGGGGGGCGGAAGGTCGGCTGGCACAGCGCCAGCGCCAGCCCGGACTCCACCATGTCCACACAGCCGCGGATGTCGGTCTCCAGCACCCGGCGCGGGGTGAAGCCGGCCCGGGCGCAGGCGGCCGCGAAGCAGTCGGCGAAGCAGCCGTCGCCGGTGCCGGCCACCCACTGCTCGTCGGCCAGCTCGGCCAGGTCCACCTCGACGCCCTTGGCCGCCAGATGGTCCTCGGGCATGAGCACGCAGACCGCGTCGACCGCGATGGTCTGCCACACCATGCCGTAGTCGGCCGAGGGGATGGCGTCGCCGCAGACGCCGACCTGGGCGTAGTCGAGCTTGCCGGCCAGCACCATGCCGCACAGCTCTTCCACGTAGTACGACGCGTGGGTGCTGATCTGGGCGTCCGGCTGGGCCTCGGAGAGCCGGTGCACCATGCCGCCGATGACCGGTCCGCCGATCGCGCCGATCCGGTAGCGGGTCATCACGTTCTCGTCCGTGCCCGACCCGGCGAGCCGGGCCGCCTCGTCCTGCAGGCCCTTCATCGCGGGCAGCAGCACCCGGGCCCGGGAGAGCACCAGCTCGCCCAGCGCCGTGGGGCGCGCACCCCGCCGGTCACGCTCGAAGAGGGGGCCACCCAGGGTCCGCTCGATGCGTTGCAGCTGAGCGGTCAGGGCCGGCTGGGCGAGACCCAGCAGGGACGCCGCCTTCGTCACGCTGCCCGTCTCCGCGATGGCACAGACCACCTTGAGATGCCGCAGCTCCAGGTTCATAGCGTGACGGTAGGACGTTGGGAGGATTACGGCTAGACCTTCGGCCAGCCAAAGATCCTCCAGTTGTGACAAATAGGTTAACCAAAAGGACAGAACCAGCTAACCCGTACTCAGTTACTCTCACGTATCGTGAGTGAAGTTTCACTATGCGTAAAATCTTACGTCCACTTTGTGCTTTGTTCACAAATCCCGGGGGTACGTGGTCCGCCGGCTCACCAGGTCGCGCATCTTGTCGATCACGGCCACCGCGGGGTCGACGACCTTGTTCCACGGCGGCGTCGCCGGGGTGCCCGGGTGCGGCCGGGTCGGTGCGGCCTCCTCGGCCAGCTCGACGCGGTTGCCCAGCCGGATCAGGTCCTCGACCGGGGCCATCTGCAGCAGCATCGGCAGCAGGTCCGCGTCCGCCGCCTCGGAGTGCCGGGTCAGCCGCCGGCACACGTCGTCCGCCCGGGCCGGCCGGTTCTCGTCGTCCGCGGCTTCCAGCAGCCGCAGCGCCTCCAGCAGCGCCCGGTCCTCGGCGATCTCCCGGTCCACCAACGCGTACCCGTCCGGCACGGTCGAGCGGACCGCGGGGTAGAGGTACTGCTCCTCGGCGGACAGGTGGCGCGACAGCTCGGCGCTGATCACCTGGGCGAGCGTGCGGCGGCGGGCGGTGTCCTTACCCTCGCCGGTCAGCTCCGCGCAGAGTGCGAGCAGCTCGCGGTGCTCGCGGGTGATGAGGTCGACGACGTTGGGGCCGGTCGTCTCACCGCCGACGGGCGGCAGCGGAGGCAACTGTACGGACACGGGCCGTCCCTTCCGGTGGCGTAACGGTTCGCGCCGTCCTTACCCGTACCGGATCTCCCACCAAACGCCCCGGCGCAAGCTGGTAAGAAGAGCGCATGGAACCTGTCTCCGCCGCCGATGAGGTCGTCGACATCTGCCGCGATCTGCTCCGGATCGACACCAGCAACACCGGCGACCCGCGGACCACCGTCGGCGAACGCGTCGCCGCCGAGTACGTCGCGGAGAAGCTCACCGAGTTCGGCATCGAGGTCGAGCTGCACGAGTCCGCGCCCCGGCGGGCCAACCTGGTGGCCCGCATCCCGGGCGCCGACCGCAGTCGCGGCGCGCTGCTGGTGCACGGCCACCTCGACGTGGTGCCGGCCGACGCCGGTGAATGGTCGGTGCCGCCGTTCTCCGGCGAGGAGAAGGACGGCTACCTGTGGGGCCGCGGCGCGATCGACATGAAGGACTTCGACGCGATGACGCTCGCCGTGGTGCGCGGCTGGCAGCGCACCGGCTACGTGCCGCCCCGCGACATCGTGCTGGCCTACACCGCCGACGAGGAGGCGGGCATGGAGTACGGCTCGCAGTTCCTCGTCCGCGAGCACGCCGACCTCTTCGAAGGCTGCACCGAGGCGATCGGCGAGGTCGGCGGCTTCTCCTACACGGTCAACGACGACCTGCGCCTGTACCTGGTCGAGACCGCCGAGAAGGGCATCGACTGGCTGCGCCTGCACGCCAAGGGCCGCCCCGGGCACGGCTCGTTCGTGCACGACGACAACGCCGTCACCGCGCTCGCCGAGGCCGTCGCCGCGGTCGGCCGGCACAAGTTCCCGATGGTCATCACCCCGACCGTGCGTTCGTTCCTGGAGCAGGTCTCCGAGGCGCTCGGCATCGACCTCGACCCGGACAACCCCGAGCTGTCCATCGCCAAGCTCGGCCCGATCGCCAACCTGATCGGCGCGACCGTGCGCAACACGGCCAACCCGACCCGGCTCGAGGCCGGCTACAAGGACAACGTCATCCCCGGCAAGGCGTCGGCGACCATCGACTGCCGGACCCTGCCGGGCCAGGCCGAGATCTTCCTCGACCAGCTGCGCGCGGTGATCGGCCCGGACATCGAGATCGAGCACGTCTCGCAGCAGGCGGCCGTGGAGACCGGCTTCGACGGCGCGCTGGTCGAGGCCATGGGCGCCGCGCTGCGGGCCGAGGACCCGGGTGCGCGCACGGTGCCGTACATGCTCTCCGGCGGCACCGACGCCAAGGCGTTCAGCACGCTGGGCATCCGCTGCTTCGGCTTCGCGCCGCTGAAACTGCCCGCCGACCTGAACTTCTCCGCGCTGTTCCACGGCGTCGACGAGCGGGTGCCGGTGGAGGGACTACAGTTCGGCGTGCGTGTGCTCGACCGACTGCTGCAGGCGAGCTGATGAGAGGACTTTTCACACCATGACCGACCAGTACGCGGAACTCGACGCCGCCCTCGAGCGCGTCGTCGAGGCCGCGAAAGCCCACCTGGCGGCAGTCAAGGCCGCACAGGGCCGGGTGGATGACGACGACGTGTGGCAGGCGTACGTCAACCTCAACAACACCTCCTTCGCGTACGACGAGCAGCTGCTCGACGCGTTCGGCGAGGTCACGCCCTGGGACGTCGAGTCGATCGACCCGGACGAGGCCGACCAGCGCTTCGGCGGCGGCATCGGCGGCCTGGACGGCGCGGAGGCCGACCCGCACCCGCGGGTGATCTCGGTGCGCCAGCGCCGCGACTACCGGGTGCCCAGCGTCTCGGCGCTGCTGCGGGTGGCCGACGCCGCCCGGCGCAACCTGGTGCCGGCCGACGAGGAGGCCGGCGAGGTCGAATCCGTCGGCGAGGCCGTGCTGGAGCTGCTCCAGGCCGGCGACGGCTCGCTCTCCTCACTGGACGTGCCGGAGCTGGAGCCGCTCGACGGCCTGCTCACGGTGAGCGAGGTGACCACGCCGCTGGATCTGGAGGCGTTCGAGGACGAGGACGGGGCCGGACCGTTCGCCCCGCTGGCGGACGACCAGCTGGTCGGCCGCCTCGACGAACACCCCTTCACCGACGAGGACGAGGACGAGCACGCCGGCCACAACCACTGAGCAGGGACAGGCCGACAGCCGCCCGCCTCGGAGAGGCGGGCGGCTGCTCTATGGGCTTCGCCTAGGTGGAAAGGCCGGGGACGAGGGTGCCCTGCACCTTGCGGCGGAGCACCACCTGCCTGGTCCCGTCCCGGAAGAGCTGGACGCGGGCCAGCTCCCATCCCGAGAATTCCGCCTGGATCGCCAGCTGCGCCGCAGCGGTCAAGCGATCAACGTTCGAAGGCAACCGGAGCGGCGCGTACTCGTAGTCCATGCGTCCTAATATGCTCCCGGACCCCGCCGGTCACCAGTCCCCGGGCCGGTCAGGCCCTCTCTTTCCGGATAGCCGACCGGCACCGACGACACGTCGTCGAGGGCGTCGGCGATCTCGCCCGGCAGCACCAGTTCCTCGCTCAGCAGCGCGCCCTGCAGCTGCCCGGCGGTGCGCGCGCCCAGGATCGGCGCGACCACCCCGGGCCGGTCGCGGACCCAGGCCAGCGCCACCTCCAGCGGTGACACCCCCAGCCCGCCGGCCGCGATCACCACCGCCTCGACGATGCTCGAGCTGCGCGGCTCCAGGTACGTCTGGACGAACGGCGCCAGGTGCTCGGTGGCCGCCCGCGAGTCCAGCGGCCGGCCGTTGCGGTACTTGCCGGTCAGCACCCCGCGGCCCAGCGGCGACCAGGGCAGCACGCCGATGCCCAGCGCGGCCGCGGCCGGCAGCACCTCCCGCTCGATGCCGCGTTCCAGCAGCGAATACTCCACCTGGGTGGCGACGATCGGGGCGCGGGCCGGGAACGCCTGCTGCCACGCGGCGGCCCGGGCGGTCTGCCAGCCGGTGAAGTTCGACACTCCGATGTAGCGCACCCGGCCGCTGTTGACCGCGTGGTCCAGCGCCGACAGGGTCTCCTCCATCGGCGTCTGCGGGTCGTAGCCGTGCACCTGCCACAGGTCCACGTAGTCGGTGCCGAGCCGGCGCAGCGACGCGTCCAGGGTGCGCAGCAGGTGGCCGCGGGAGCTGTCGCGGCGGCGGAAGCCGTACTCGCCGAGGCCGGCCTTGGTGGCGATCAGCACCTCGTCGCGGGCGACCAGGTGGTCGATCAGCGAGCCGATCACGGTCTCGGCGTCGCCGTCGCCGTACACGTCGGCGGTGTCCAGCAGCGTGCCGCCGGCCTCCAGGTAGAGCTTGAGCTGAGCGGCCGCGTCGTCGGGGTCGGTGTCCCGGCCCCAGGTCATGGTGCCGAGAGCGAGCCGGGAGACCGCCAGCCCGCTGCGGCCGAGCGGTCGCTGTTGCATGGGTGCACCTTATTCAGCCGCGACCGGCCGCGAAATGCTCCCGGCAGCCCAATAGCGGCGCTGCCGTATCGGGTTCGCGACCCAACTCCGTAAAGATCACTGAGCGTGTTCGCCTAGGCTTCGTAGCGCGGAGCATCGGTGCTCCCGCGCAGACCCGGGAGGACCCGTGCGGCTCGGACTCAACCTCGGATACCAGAGCTCGTGGACCACGCCGGCCGACCATCTCGCCATGGCGCAGGAGGCCGACCGGCTCGGCTACTCGGTGGTGTGGGCGGCGGAGGCGTACGGCTCGGACTCGCCGACGATGCTGGCCTGGATCGCCGGCCAGACGCAGTCGATCGACGTCGGCGCGGCCGTCATGCAGATCCCGGCCCGCAGCCCGGCGATGACCGCGATGACCGCCGCCACCATCGACACGCTCTCCGGCGGCCGGTTCCGGCTCGGCCTCGGCGTCTCCGGCCCGCAGGTCTCCGAGGGCTGGCACGGCGTGCGCTTCGGCAAGCCGCTGGGCCGCACCCGCGAGTACGTGGACATCGTCAAGCTGGCGCTCGCCCGCAAGCCGGTGGCCTACGACGGCGAGCACTACACGCTGCCGCTGCCCGACGGCCCGGGCAAGGCGCTGCGGCTCGGCTTCCACCCGCCGCGCGAGCACATCCCGATCTACCTGGCCGCGGTCGGCCCGAAGAACCTGGAGCTGGCCGGCGAGATCGCCGACGGCTGGCTGGCCATCTTCTTCGCGCCCGACGCGGCGGGGGAGTACCTCCAGCACATCGAGCGGGGCCGGGCCAAGTCCGGGGCCGGGCTCGCCGGCTTCGACGTGGCGCCGACCGTGCCGGTGGTGGTCGGCGACGACATCGCCGCCGGCGCCGACCAGATCCGGCCCTACACCGCCCTGTACGTCGGCGGCATGGGCAGCCGCGAGCAGAATTTCTACAACCAGCTCGCGGTCCGGATGGGCTACGCCGACGCCGCCAAGGAGATCCAGGACCTGTATCTGGACCGCAAGCCGCGCGAGGCGGCAGCCGCGATCCCGCAGGACTTCATCACCCGGACGGCGATGATCGGCCCGAAGGCGCGGATCACCGAACGGATCCGGGAGTACGCGGCCGCGGGCGTCGGCACGCTCTCGGTCAGCCCGTACGTGGGCGACCTGGAGAGCGGCATCGCGACCCTGCGCACCGTCGCGGAGGCGTACGAGGCGTCGGGCGTGGCCGAGTAGCCGTGGCCACCGTTCTGCTGCTCCGCCACGGGCGGACCACCGCCAACGCCACCGGCGAGCTGGCCGGCCGGCTGCCCATCGAGCTCGACGACACCGGCCGGGGCCAGGCCCAGCGGGTCGGCGAGCGGCTGCGCAAGCTGCCGCTCGCCGCCGTGGTGAGCAGCCCGCTGATCCGCTGCCGGCAGACCCTGGAGCTGGCCCTGCCGGAGCTCGTGCCGGAGACCGACGAGGGCCTGATCGAGTGCGGGTACGGCGACTGGGAGGGCCGTCCGCTCAAGGACCTGACCGGCGAGCCGCTCTGGCCGGTGGTCCAGCAGCACCCCAGCGCGGCGGTCTTCCCGAACGGCGAGGCGATGGCGGCCATGTCGGCCCGCGCCGTCGCCACCATCCGCCGCTGGGACGCCCGGGTGACCGCCACCCACGGCCCGGAGGCGCTCTGGCTGGCGTGCAGCCACGGCGATGTGATCAAGGCCATCGTGGCCGACGCGATGGGCCTGCACCTGGATGAGTTCCAGCGCCTGGTGGCCGATCCGGCGTCGGTGAGCGTCATCCGCTACACCCCCACCCGGCCGTTCCTGGTGCGGCTCAACGACACCGCGGACCTGTCCGCGCTGATCCCCCCGAAACCCGCCGAGGGCGCGCTGCCCGAGTCCGACGCGGCCGTGGGCGGTGGCACGGGCGGCGGCGCATGAGTACGGCCGGTAACCAACGTGTTACCACAGCGTGCGCGGGCTTTCCGCCCTCGGCGAACCGGGCCGGTGGGCTGAGCGCTCGCGTGCGCGGGCGGATAGGGTCGAACCCATGACCCACCAGGTGCATGCCTTCGAGCCGCCGGAGCGGTTCGTCGCCGGGACGGTGGGCGAGCCGGGGGACCGGACATTCTTCCTCCAGGCCCGCGGTGGCGGCCGGGTGGTCAGCGTGGCGCTGGAGAAGGTCCAGGTGTCGCTGCTCGCCGAGAAGCTCGAGGAACTGCTCACCGAGGCCAGCCGCCGGTTCGGCGTCGACCTGCCCGAGGCGCCGGTGCTCGCGATCAACGACAACGAACCGCTGGACACCCCCGTCGACGAGGAGTTCCGGGTCGGCACGCTGGGCCTGGCCTTCGACGTCGACACCACCACGGTGGTCATCGAGGCGATCGAGGCCGGCGAGGGCGACGCGGAGGTCGAGCTCGGCGAGGACGACGACGAGGACGACGACGACCCGATCGCCGACGACGAGGACGACGAGCCCGACGACGACCTCGACCGGCTGCGCGTGCGGCTGACCCCCGAGGCGACCCGCGCTTTCATCGACCGTGCCCGGCGCGTGGTGGCGGCCGGCCGGCCGCCCTGCCCGCTCTGCGGCCAGCCGCTGGACCCGGCCGGCCACCTCTGCCCCCGGCACAACGGCTACCACCGGTGACGACGGAGCCGGCCAGCGTGCTCGCGGAGTCGGACGCCCTCGAGCTGCTGACCCACGGCGAGATGGAGCTCGAGGGCCGGCTCGTCGACGCCTCCAACACCACGCTGCGCGCGGAGATCACCCTCGACGGGCTGACCCGGCGCTGCGTCTACAAGCCGGTGCGGGGCGAGCGGCCGCTCTGGGACTTCCCGGACGGCACCCTGGCCGGGCGTGAGGTCTCCGCGTTCCTGGTCTCCCAGGCGACCGGCTGGGGGCTGGTGCCGCCGACGATCCTGCGTGACGGCCCGCTCGGCCCGGGCGCCTGCCAGCTCTGGATCGACGAGCCGGCCGACGCCGAGTCGCTGATCGGCTTCGTCCCGGCCTACGACGTGCCACGCGGCTGGTTCGCGGTCGCCGCGGCCCGCGACGACGACGGTGACGCGTACGCGCTGGCGCACGCCGACGACCCGCGGCTGTCCCGCCTGGCGGTGCTGGACGCGGTCATCAACAACGCCGACCGCAAGGGCGGCCACGTGCTGTACGCCCCCGACGGCCGGATCCACGGCGTCGACCACGGCGTCTGCTTCCACGTGGAGAACAAGCTCCGCACGGTGCTCTGGGGCTGGACCGGCAAGGCCATCCCGGCCGACTCCGTCGAGGTGCTCGGCAAGCTGGCGGAACTGCTCGACGGCACGCTGGGCGCGGCCCTGGCGGAGCACCTGACGCTCACCGAGGTCCAGCACGCGCGGCTGCGGGTCCGCCGGCTGCTGCGCGCGGCCCGCTTCCCCAAACCGCCCCAGGACTGGCCGGCCGTGCCCTGGCCGCCGGTCTGAGGGTTTACTCACGCCGGGCAGGTTTCCGTCGGTGCCCCTGGATAGGCTCCTGACCATGGACGCATGGACGGGGCACGAGGTGCCGAGGCTGCCGGGGACCGCGACGCCGCCGGCTCTGTACGATTCGGCCCGCCGGTCGGTGCAGCCCACGACCCCGGGCGGCACCGCGACGATGTACGTCTGCGGCATCACTCCGTACGACGCCACCCACCTCGGCCACGCAGCCACGATGATCACGTTCGACCTGGTCCAGCGCGCCTGGCGCGACGCCGGCCTCGAGGTCACCTACGTGCAGAACGTCACCGACATCGACGACCCGCTGCTGGAGCGCGCGGCCCGCGACGGCGAGGACTGGGTGGTCCTGGCGATGCGCGAGACGGCCCTGTTCCGCGAGGACATGGAGGCGCTGCGGATGATCCCGCCGGCGCACTACGTCGGCGCGGTCGAGTCCATCCCGGCGATCGCCGCCCACGTCCGCGAGCTGCTCGACGACGGCGCGGCCTACCGGCTCGACGACGGCACCGGCGACATCTACTTCACCCTCGAGGCGGCGCCCCGCTTCGGCTACGAGTCCCACCTGTCCCGCGACGAGATGCTGACCCTGTCGGCGGAACGCGGTGGCGACCCGGAACGCCCGGGCAAACGCGACCCGCTCGACCCGCTGCTGTGGCGCGGCGCCCGCGACGGCGAACCGGCCTGGGACGGCGGCGACCTGGGCCCGGGCCGCCCCGGCTGGCACATCGAATGCGCCACCATCGCCCTGGGCCTGCTCGGCGAGACCATCGACGTCCAGGGCGGCGGCAACGACCTGCTCTACCCCCACCACGAATGCTCCGCGGCCCACGCCGAACGCCTCACCGGCACCGAGCCGTTCGCCCGCCACTACGTGCACGCGGGCATGATCGGCCTGGACGGCGAGAAGATGTCGAAGTCCAAGGGCAACCTGGTCTTCGTCTCCCGCCAGCGCGCCGACGGCGTGGACCCGATGGCGGTCCGGCTGAGCCTTGTCAGCGAGCACTACCGCACCGACCGCCAGTGGACCGACGACGTCCTGAAAACCGGCCAGCAGCGCCTGGCCCGCTGGCGCGAGGCAGCGTCATCCCGGTCGGGCCCCTCGGGCGAGGGCCTGCTGGCAGCGGTCCGCGAAGCCCTGCACCACGACCTGGACACCCCGGCGGCGCTGGCCCTGGTGGACGCGTGGGCAGAGGCAACACTGTCCGGCGTGGGCGACGACACCGAGGCCCCGGCCCTGATGGCAAAAACGGTCGACGCCCTCCTGGGCATCCGCCTGTAGCGGGCCTCGGCCCCGGCCGGCAGGTCCGGGCAGGCTGCCGGCCTGCCCGGATCAGCCAGGTCAGCTGCCCCCGGCCCGGACCAGCCCCGACTCATAGGCGTACACCACCGCCTGGATCCGGTCCCGGAGGCCCAGTTTCATCAGCACCCGCGCCACATGCGTCTTCACCGTCGCCTCGCCGACCCCCAACTCCGCCGCGATCTCCCCGTTCGACATCCCCCGGGCCAGCAGCCGCAGCACGTCGGTCTCGCGCGGGGTCAGTTCCCCGAGCTCCGGCGGCGCCACCGGCCCCGGACGCCCCGCGAAGGCCGAGATCACCCGGGTCGTCACCGCCGGGTCCAGCAGGGCCTCGCCGCCCGCCACCACCCGGATCGCGGTGATCAGGTGTTCCGGGGACGACACCTTGAGCAGGAAGCCGCTCGCCCCCGCCTGCAGCGCCCGGTACAGGTTCTCGTCCGTGTCGAACGTCGTCAGCACGATGATCCGGGGCGGGTGCGGGGCCGCCAGCAGCGTCCGGGTCGCGGTCAGGCCGTCCTGGCGTGGCATCGCGATGTCCATCAGCACGACGTCCGGGCGCAGGCGGCGGACCACGCTCACCGCCTCGGCGCCGTCGCTTGCCTCGCCCACCACCGTCAGGTCCGGTTCCGTCTCGATCACCATGCGCAGGCCGGCCCGGAGCATGCGCTGGTCGTCCGCGATCACCACCGTGATGCTCATCGGGCCACCTGGGCCGGCACCGGCAGCCGCGCCGCCACCGAGAAGCCGCCTTCCGGGCGGGGTCCGGCGGTCAGCTCGCCGCCGAACAGCGTCACCCGCTCGCGCATGCCGATCAGGCCCTGGCCGCCGCCGCCAGGCGCCGCGGGCGGCGCCGTGCCGTCGTCCTCGACCGTCAGGTGCAGCCCGTCCGGCCGGTAGTCGACCGTCACCGTCGCGCTCGCGGCCGCGGCGTGCTTCAGCACGTTCGTCAGGGCCTCCTGGGCGATCCGGTACGCGGACAGGTCCACCGCCGGCGGCAGCGTCACCGCCTCCCCGTGGCGCCGCACGGTCACCGCCAGCCCAGCTTCGCGGACCTGCCCGGCCAGTTCGTCCAGCCGGTCCAGCCCGGACGGGGGCGCCGTCTCCGCCGCGTCGCCGCGCAGCAGTCCCAGGGTCCGGCGCAGCTCACCCACCGCCTCCCGGCCGGAGGCCTCGATGCTGTGCAGCAGCTGCGGGTCGACGTCGAGCCCGGCGTCGAGGCGGCGCCGCACCACGCCGGCCTGGATCACCATGACGGTGACGCTGTGCGCCACCATGTCGTGCAGTTCGCGGGCGATCCGCACCCGTTCCTCGGTGACCGCCTCGCGGGCCTGCTGTTCGCGGATCGACGCCCGCACCGCCGCGGTCTCCGCCAGCCGCCGGTTCTGCAGCGCCACCGCCACACCGAGCGCGTAGGGCGCCAGCGTGAAGAAGAACGCGGCCATCGGATCGGTGCGGTCGTTCTCCCAGTAGACCAGGGCGGTGAGCAGCACGAACAGCCCGGCGGCGAGGCCGCGCAGCCGGGCCCGGCGGTCCGCTCCCGGCGCCGGGCAGAGCTGGCCCGCCGTGTACGCCGCGATGATCATCGCCACCAGCTGCCAGAGCCGGTAGCTGATCGGCGAGTCGTCGTAGAACACCGAGGCGGCGCTCACGCTGCTGGCGGCGATGGCCAGCACCGGCACCAGCCGGCGCAGCAGCACCAGCGCGGCGAACAGCGTCAGCGCGTACGGCCACCAGGCACCCGGCATCCGGACGACGTACTCCTCGACGAGGGCGAACACCGTGAAGGCCGCGGCCAGGGCGAGGTCGAGCGGGCGGAGCCGCCCGGCGAGCGTCCGGATCACCCCCTGACCGTACGGGCTGAGCCCGGTCCCGCAGACCGCCCCGGGGCGGATACGCCGTCCACCGCGCGGGGGACCCGCAGTCCCTCCCGGTACGGGCGACGCCCGCGCCCGCCGTTCGTAACGTCTGCCGCCGACAACAACAAACGAGGAGGCCACGATGTGGCGCAAAGCTGCCGCTGTCAGCCTGGTGACGGCGCCGATCCTGCTGGCGGTGGCGACCGGGGTCGACCCGGCGCTCGGGGACGACCAGGGCTATGGCATCTACCGCGCGCATCCCGGCGCGACTCAGTGGCACTCGCTGCTGCTGCACTGGGCGTGGGTGCTGTTCGTGCCGGGGCTGCTCGGGCTGCTCGCCCCGATCCGGCGGCGGGGCGCGGGGCCGGCCCGGGTCGCCTGGGTCGCGGTGCTGCTCGGCCTGGCGACCTTCTCGGCCCTGATGGCGATGGACTTCTTCCTGCTGGCGCTGGAGCAGACGCTGCCGGACGCGCAGGTCGCCGCGGTGGACACCCGGTTCCAGGAGCAGCTGCTCACGGTCGCCGGCTGGCAGTGGCCCGGGCTGCTCGGCTGGGCGCTGGCCATGCTGCTCGTGCCGGTCGCCGCGGCCCGGGCCCGGGTGGTGAACTGGTGGACCGCCGGCGCCGCCCTGGTGGGGATGGCGCTGTATCTCGCGTTCGCCATCTCGCCCGTACCGGTGAATCTGCTCGGACCGGTCGTGCTGGCCGGCGCCTACGCGGCGGCGGCGTGGCAGCTGCTGCGGCCGCGCGCCGCGGCGGCCGAGCCGGATTCCTTCGGGGTGTTCCGCGCCCGGACCGGGCTCGCCGCGCTCGTGGCCGCGCCGGTGGTGCTCGGCGCCGGGGTGGTGAGCGCGCCGTCCGGCACGTTCGCCGCGCATCCCACGCAGACCCAGGTCAGCGCGCTGCTGCTGCACTACGGCTGGCTGCTGTTCGTGCCCGCCGTGCTGAGCGTGGCCGCGAGGGGCGGGCGGTTCACCCGGGTCGCCGCGGGCGTCACCGTGCTGGCGCTGCTCAACTTCAGCGCGCTCATGGTCGGTGACGCCGCGGATCTGGCGGCGCGGCAGGTGCTGGACGCGGCCACGGCGGACCGGGTTGGCGAGACGCTGGGCGGGTACCCGCTGTTCACCTTCGGCTGGATGGTGCCGGGCATGGTGCTGAGCCTGCTGGGCCTGGTCGCGGTGCTGGCCGGCGCGGCGGTGGACCGGCTGGCCCGGTGGTGGGTGCCGGTGCTCGGGTTCGCGGGGGTGGCCGCGTTCCTGGTCGTGCCGGTGGGGGTGGCCGGGCTGGCCGGCCCGGTGCTGCTGCTGGCGGCGTTCGGGCTCACCGGCCGGGAGCCGCGCCGACCGCGGGAGGAAACGGGCGAGCCCGTCGCGGTGGCGGGGTGAGAACGCCGCCCGGCAGCCGAGGGGGCTGCCGGGCGGCCCGGTCACGCGGCGTGCAGCGCCGGGTAGTCGGTGTAGCCCTCGTGGTCGCCGCCGTACGCCTTGGCGTAGTCCGGCGTGTTGAACGGCCCACCCGCGGCCAGCCGCTCGGGCAGGTCCGGGTTGGCCAGGAACAGCGCGCCGTACGACACCAGGTCGGTGTCGCCGTTCTCGATCTGCTTGAGCGCCTCGGGCCCGGTCCAGGCCCCCGGCGTGTACGGGTTCAGGATCAGCGTCCCCGTCCACCGCTCCCGCAGCAGCGGCGTGAACTCGGTGTCCGGCCCCTCCGCCACGTGCAGGTACGCGAGCCCGAGCGGCGCCAGCGCGTCGACCAGGGCCAGGTAGGTCTCCCGGTGGTCGTCCTCGCTGATGTCGTTGAACGGGTTGCTCGGCGAGATCCGCAGGCCCAGCCGGTCCGCGCCGATCGCCGCCGCGACCGCCTTCGCGACCTCCACGGTGAGCCGGATCCGGCCGGAGATCGTGCCGCCCCACTCGTCCTCACGCCGGTTGGTGTTGGTGGCGAGGAACTGGTGCAGCAGGTAGCCGTTGGCGCCGTGCAGCTCCACGCCGTCGAAGCCGGCCGCGATCGCGTTGCGGGCCGAGCCGGCGAAGTCGGCGATGGTCGCCGCGATGCCGTCGGCGTCCAGCGGCTCGGGCGTCACGAGGTCCTGCGGGCCGTCGGCGGTGAACACCTGGCCGGCCGCCGCCACCGGCGAGGCGCCCACCGGGGTGGCGCCGTGCAGGCTCGGGTGCCCGATCCGGCCGGTGTGCATGAGCTGGGCGAAGATCAGCCCGCCACGCTCGTGCACCGCCGCGGTGACCGGCTGCCACGCCGCCACCTGTTCGGCGGTGTGCAGGCCGGGGGTGTTCAGGTAACCCTGCCCGACCGGCGAGGGCTGGGTGCCCTCGGTGATGATCAGCCCGGCGCCCGCGCGCTGGCCGTAGTAGGTGGCCATGAGCTCGGTGGGGGTGCCGCCCGGCCCGTACGCGCGGCTGCGGGTCATCGGCGCCATCACCACCCGGTTGCGCGTCGTGTACCGGCCGATGGGTGCTCCGTCGAAGGCGCTCGTCATGACAATCTCCTGTCCTCGACAGCTATTTTGCTGTCCAGGACAGGTAATCCCCGGCGGGCCCGGTTTATTGCGCCCGCGCGTGGTGATCAGAGCCACAAGCCGCGCGGACTACGCTGCACCGCATGGACGAACGGTCGACCGGGCCGGGCGCCGCCGCCGGCGGGCCGATCAGCCACACCATCTTCCGGCTGGCCCGGATCCACTCGCTGCTGGCCGGCCGGCTGCTCCGCGAGGTGGGCCTGCACCCCAGCCAGGAACTGCTGCTGATGGTGCTCTGGGACCACGGCCCGCAGCGGCAGACCGATCTCGGCGCCGAGCTGGGCACCGACTCGGCCGGCACCACCCGGATCGTGCAGCGGCTGGAGGAGGCCGGCTACGTGTCCCGCCGCCCCGACCCGGCCGACCGGCGGGCCACCCTGGTCGGCACGACCGCCGCGGGGGAGGCGCTGCGCGAGCACGTCGAGCGGATCTGGGCCCACCTCGAGGAGCTCACCGTCGGTGACATGACCCCGGCCGAGCGGCACGCGGCGCTGGAGAGCCTGCTCCGGCTCGAGCAGAACGTGCTGGCCACCGACCCCTGCGCGGGTCTCCGGCCCGGGATCGGCAGGCGGGGCGTCACGCCAGCGTGAGGCCGGGGTCCGGATCCGGCTCGGGGACCGGCGCCGGGATGCGGTACTCCTCGGTCAGCGTGGTCATCGGGCCCGGCCAGGTCGCCTGGGCCACCTCGATCGGCTTGCGGGTCTCGTCGAACGCCACGTGCAGCAGGTGCAGCACCGGGGTGTCCGGGCGGATCTGCAGGATCTCCGCCTCCTCGCGGCTGGGCTGCCGCGCGCTGATCGTGTCGGTCGCCGACGCGTACCGCCGCCCGATCGCCTCCTCGGCCTCCTGGTAGAGCGGCCGGCCGAACGCCTCGGCCCGCTCCAGCGAGGTGCCGGTCGCGTCGGTCACCCGGAACCAGGACGCGCCCACCTCCACCGTGGCGTCGTCGGCGCGCACCAGGTGCCGGCGGACCAGCATCTCGGTGCCGTCCCGCACCCCGAAGGCGTCGGCCACCTCGGGCGGCGCGGCCTCCCGCCCGACGCCGGCCAGTTGCTGGCGGTAGCGGGCCGCCAGGTCCGCGTGGTAGCCGCGGTGGGCGCCGTAGCGGCCGCGGGAGAGCCGGTTGAGCCGGCGCCGGGTGCCCCGCACGTACGTGCCGGAGCCCGGCTTGGTGATCAGGATGCCCTCGACCCGGAGCTGGTCGACGGTGCGCTGCACGGTCTGCTTGGCGACGCCGAACATCTCGGCCATCGCGGGGATCGAGGGGAGCCGCTCGCCCGGGTTCCAGTCACCGCGGCGGATGCGTTCGCGCAGCTGGGCGGCGATCTGCCGGTGCGGGAACTCGGCGGCGCCGGGATTGATCGGCATGGCGGAACCTCCAGACCCTAGGTTCCTAGGATGACCTACGCGGGGTGCGCCGGACCGCAGCGACACGCCCGTAACTCGGTCGACGGCGCAGGCCCGCGGCATCGACCATGGTGCGCATGCTGAGCCCCGAGATCCTCGAGTACTACGAGCGCGGCGGTGAGCACCTGCGGCTCACCGCCGGCACCGGCCGCCTGGAGTTCCTGCGCACCTGGGACGTGCTGACCCGGGTGCTGCCGCCGGCGCCGGCCCAGGTCGTCGACGTGGGCGGCGCCACCGGCGGCTACGCCCGTCCGCTGGCCGAGGCGGGTTACGACGTACGGGTGATCGACCCGGTCCCGGACCACGTGGCCGCCGCCGGCGCACTGCCCGGGGTGACCGCCGTGCTGGGTGACGCGCGGCAGTTGCCCGAGCCGGACGCGAGCGCCGACGCCGTGCTGCTGCTCGGCCCGCTCTACCACCTGCCGGAACGCGCCGACCGGATCGCCGCCTGGCGGGAGGCCGCGCGGGTGGTCCGCCCGGGCGGGGTGGTGGCCGGCGCGGTGATCAGCCGGTTCGCGTCGCTGTTCGACGGGGTGGTGAAGGCCTACTTCACCGAGCCGGAGTTCGTGTCGATCGTGGACCGGGCGCTGGGCGACGGCGTGCACCGCAACGCCGGGGCGCAGTCGCGGTGGTTCACCAGCGCGTACTTCCACCGCCCGGAGGAACCGGCCGCCGAGGCGGCCGAGGCGGGTCTCGCCGGCGCACGCACGGTCGGGGTCGAGGGGCCGGTGTGGATGACCGGCCCGCGGCTGACGGAGTTCCTCGCCGACGAGCGGCTGACCGCCGTCATGCTGGCCATGCTGCGCCGGGTCGAGGACGAGCCGAGCCTGCTGGGCGCCAGCAGCCACCTGCTGACCATCGCCCGCCGCCCCGCCCCCTAAGCTGTCCGCGTGGAAGCATTGCGGTTGATCCTGCGGTACGCGCACCTGATCGGTTTCGCCCTGCTGCTCGGCGGGGCGATCGCCCAGTTCGTCACGGCCAAGCTGCGGATCAACCCGGCGATGCTGTGGGGTTCGATCATCCAGGTGCTGACCGGGCTGGCGCTGGCGGCCCCGCTGCGCGGCGGCGGTGACGACGAGCCCGACCCGGTCAAGCTGGCGGTGAAGGGGATCATCGCGATCCTGATCTTCATCATGGTCTTCGTGGCGCGCAAGCGGACCGCGGTCAACCGGGGCCACTTCCTGGCGATCGTCGGGCTGACCCTGGTGAACGCCGCGGTCGCGACCTTCTGGCGCTAACGCTCCAGCAGGGGCGCGAGCCCGTCGAGCAGCCGCTGCAGGCCGAAGTCCAGCAGCCGGTCCACGTCGAACTCGAGACTCTCGTCGGTCACGGCGCGGGCCAGCAGCGGGTAGTGGCCGCTGTTCAGGATCTCACCGAGCCGGCCCTGCTGGGTGTCCAGCCACTCGTGGTCGGTCAGCCCGGTCTCCTGCTCGGCCTGCGCCTCGTCCTCGAGGTTGACGGCGGTGCCGCGGATGTAGTTCGCCACCGTGGCCGCGGCGAGGAACAGCACGTCCGGGGCGAGCCCGTGCCCGTCGAGCGCGCGCATGGTCCACTCCGTGTGGGCCATCGCGCGCGGGGCCAGCAGCGGCCGGGTGAAGTTGATCGCCTGGGAGAGCCAGGGGTGGCGCCGGTACATCGCCCACTGCAACCGCGCCAGCGCCTCGACGCAGGCCCGCCAGCCGGCGCTCTCCGGGGACAGCTCGGGCGGGGGATTGCGGGCGAAGACGGACTCCATCATGAACAGCAGGAGCTCCTCGCGGCCGGTGACGTGCCGGTAGAGCGACATCGTCGGCATCCCCAGCTCCCCGGCGAGCCGCCGCATCGAAAGCCCGGCCAGCCCCTCGGCGTCGGCAATGGCAACGGCCGCCCGCACCACCCGGTCCCGGTCCCGGTCCGGCGCATCCTCCCCGGCCCCGCTCCGCCCGGCCCGTCCCGGCCCGGCCTGCTTCCGCCGGGCGGGAGCTGACCCGCCCTGATCGGTCCCGCCCTGATCGGGTCCGGCTTGAGCCGGCGCTGCCCGGTCTGGCGCTGCCCGGTCCGGCGCTGCCCGGTCTGGCGCTGCCCGGTCCGGCGCCGCGCGGTCCGGCGCGGCCGGTGCCGGTGTCGGCCGGGGCTGGTCGGTCACGACCGTGCCGACGCCAGGCACGGCCCGGACCAGCCCTTGCTCACGCAGGGCGGCGATGACCTTGGTCGCGGTCGCCATCGCGATCCCGTGCTCGGCGGTGAGCCGGCGGGTGGACGCGATCCGGTCGCCCGGCGCGAGCTCGCCCGCGGCGATCCGGGCCGCGATCCCCTCGGCGATCCTGCGGTACGGCGGCAGCACCATGACCCTCCCGTGCACTAGTGCGCACCACCCTAGTGCGCCCATCGACGGCGAGCAAGAACAGGGGTGCTAGCACCACTTGAAGCCCCGTGCAGAGCGTTCGTACAGTGTACCGAGACGCCCACGAGAAAGGCTCGCCATGACCGACGCCGTCCGTCTCGAGACGCTGTACAAGACCTATGACGACACCGGCGCCGCCGTCACCGCGCTCGACGGCGTGACCGCGTCATTCGCCGCCGGCAGCTTCACCGCCGTGATGGGCCCGTCCGGCTCCGGCAAGAGCACCCTGCTGCAGTGCGCCGCCGGCCTGGACCGGCCCACCGCCGGCCGGGTCTTCCTGGACGGCGTCGAGCTGCACCCGGGCAAGGACACCGCGATGACCAAGTTCCGCCGCACCCGGGTCGGCTTCGTCTTCCAGGACTACAACCTGCTGCCGGCGCTGACCGTCGAGCAGAACGTGCTGCTGCCGGCGCGGCTGGCCGGCCGCCGGGCCGACCGGGCGCGCTGCCGGGCGGTGCTGGACCGCCTCGGCCTGACGGAGCGGAGTGCCGACCTGCCCGAGCGGCTCTCCGGGGGTCAGCGGCAGCGGGTGGCGATCGCCCGTGCCCTGGTGACGGAACCGGCGGTGATCTTCGCGGACGAGCCGACCGGCGCCCTGGACCTGCGCAGCGCCCGGGAGGTGCTGACGCTGCTGCGGGCCACGGTGCGCGAGCACGGCCGTACCGTGGTCATGGTCACCCACGACCCGGTCGCGGCCGCGTACGCGGACTCGGTGCTCTTCCTGGCCGACGGCCGGCTGGCCGGCGCGCTCAGCGCGCCCACCGCCGAGGCCGTCGCCGCCCGGCTCACCCACCTCGGTGACCTGGTCGGCACCCGGGCCGGGGCCCTCGCATGATCGCCGTCGCGCTGCGCGGGCTGCGGCACCGCCCGGGCAGCTTCGTCGCCACGTTCCTGTCGGCCTTCCTCGGCGCGACGCTGCTGATGACCTTCGCCGCGATGCTCGACACCGCGGCGGGCGCGGATCCGGTCAGCGCCGAGTCGCTGTCCACCACGGCCGCGGTGGCCGGCGGCTGGTGCCTGGTCATCGTGGTGTTCGCGGTGACCTCGACGCTGAGCCTCGCGGTGCGCCGGCGGGCCGAGCAGACGGCCCTGCTGCGCCGGCTCGGCGCGACCGGCCCGCAGCTGCGCCGCATGATCGTCGGCGAGGCCGCCGCGGTGGCCCTGCTCGCCGCGGCGGTCGCGGTGCCGGTGGCGCTGGTCCTGGGCCGGGTGCTGCTCTCGCTCATGCGCGACACCGGCCAGGTCGCGGCGGGCGTCGGATACGCGTTCGGCCCGGTCGCGCTCGCGACGGGCTTCGGCGTCACGCTGGCCGGCTCGGTCGTCGCGGCGGTGGCCACCGCCCGGCGTACCGCCGGACCAGCCGGCGCCCGAGCCGCCCGCCCCCGGGCCCGCCGTGTCGCCGCAGTGCTGTTCCTGTTGGCCGGCGCGACCTGCGGCACGCTCACCGCGACCATGATGGACGGCAAGGGCATCGACGCGATGCAGACCGCTGGCCAGGCGGGCATCTGGGCCTCGATCGGCCTGGCGCTGCTCGCGCCCGAGCTGCTGCGGCTGGTCACGGCGGTGCTGGGCGGCCCGGTCCGGTGGGCCGGCGGCGCGGCGGGGGAGCTCGCGGTCCTGGGGGTACGGCAGCGCACCCGGCAGCTGGCCGCCGCGGTCATGCCGGTGGCGCTGTTCACCGGCATCGCCACGGGCACGGTGTACATGCAGGGCATCGAGGACGACGCGGCGGCCGGCACGATCCAGCCGGCCTACGCCCGGGACATCCAGACGCTGAACTACGTCGTGGTCGGCATGATCACCGTGTTCGTCGCGATCATGCTGGTGAACACGCTGATCGCGGCCACCGCCCACCGGCGGCGCGAGTTCGCCCAGCAGCGGCTGGCGGGCTCGACCCGCGGCCAGCTCTACGCGATGGTGGCGCTGGAGGGCGTGCTGGTGACAGCCACCGGGGTGCTGGCGGGCTCGGCGGCGTCGCTGGTCACGATCCTGCCGTTCGGCGCGGCCCGGGCGGACCGCTGGTGGCCGGACGCCGGCCCGGCGGCGTACGCGCTGATCGTGGCGGTCGCGGTGGGGCTGACGGCGTTCGCGCTGGTCGGGACGGCCCGCCGTACCGTGCGGGGCCCGGCCGTCGCGGCCCTGCGGTGATGCCCGGCGCCGTCCCCCACCGGTCGCCGATGGGGGACGGGCGTAGCTACCAGGAGCCGGCGGTCGGGCCGGCCGAGCCGCCGCGGCGGCGCAGGTACTTCTCGAACTCGGTGGCGATCTCGTCGCCGGTCAGCGGCTTGATGCCCTCGTCGCCGACCCGTTCCTCCAGCTCACGGACGTAGTCGCCGAGCTCGGTGTCCTGCTCGGCGGCGGCACGGACGCGCTTCTCCCACTCGTCGGCCTCCTCGGCCAGGTCGGCCAGCGGCACCGGCAGGTCGAGCACGTCCTCCAGCCGGCTCAGCAGCGCGAGCGTCGCCTTCGGGCAGGGCGGGTTGTTGGCGTAGTGCGGCACGTGCACCCAGAACGACAGGCCGTCCACGTCGGCGCGGTCGGCCGCCTCCTGGAGCACGCCGACGATGCCGGTCGGGCCGTCGTAGCGGGTCGGGACGACCTTGTACTTCTCGGCGACCTCCTGCTCCGTCGCGGACCCGCTGATCGGCAGCGGCCGGGTGTACGGCACGTCCGCGAGCAGCGCCCCCAGCAGCACGATCCGGTTGACCTCGAGGCTGTGGCAGACCTCCAGGATCTGCTCGCAGAAGGTGCGCCAGCGCATGCTCGGCTCGATGCCCCGGATCAGCACCACGTCGCGGTCGATGCCGGGCGGGCTGGCCACGCTGAACCGGGTGGTGGGCCACTCGATCTTGCGGGTCTCGCCCTCGGCCATGGTGATCGTCGGCCTGCTGACCTGGAAGTCGTAGAACTCCTCCGGGTCGATGGTGGTGATCTCACGGGCCTGCCAGACCTGCTCGAGGTGCTCCACCGCGGCCGTCGACGCGTCGGCCGCGTCGTTCCACCCTTCGAAGGCGGCTATCGCCACGGGGGAGCGCAGCAGGGGTAGACCGTCGAACTCTGTCACGGTGCCAACCTTTCGTACCTCACGTACGCAAAGCCTACGTGTACGCGCTTGATCCCACTCAGTGGCCGCGCCGACCCCCGGCACAACGTGGAGAGCCCCGTCACAGTGTGTCCACCTGTCGGACACCGTTCTTCGGCATCGAGGGGTGCAACGACTAGCCTTGCCAGGTGCCGAACTCCTTCCTTGCCGCGCTGACCGAACGCATCCTCGTCGCCGACGGAGCGATGGGCACGATGCTGCAGGCCGCCGACCTCGACGTGGACGCCGACTTCCAGGGTCTCGAGGGCTGCAACGAGATCCTCAACGTGACCCGGCCCGACGTGGTCCGCGGTGTGCACGAGGCCTATCTGGCGGCCGGCGCCGACTGCGTCGAGACCAACACCTTCGGTGCCAACCTCGGCAACCTCGGCGACTACGACATCCAGCACCGGATCCGCGAGCTGTCGCAGGCCGGTGCCGCGGTCGCCCGCGAGGCGGCCGACGGCTTCTCGACCCCCGAGCAACCCCGGTACGTGCTGGGCTCGATCGGCCCCGGCACCAAGCTGCCCACGCTGGGCCACACGCACTACACCACGCTGCGGGACGCCTACCACGAGAACGCGGCCGGCCTGATCCTCGGCGGCGCGGACGCGCTGATCATCGAGACGTGTCAGGACCTGCTGCAGACCAAGGCGGCGGTGGTCGGCTCGCACCGGGCCATGGCGGAGGTCGGCCGGACCGTGCCGATCATCTGTCACGTGACCGTGGAGACCACCGGCACGATGCTGCTGGGCAGCGAGATCGGCGCGGCGCTGACCGCGCTGGAGCCGCTCGGCATCGACCTGATCGGGCTGAACTGCGCCACCGGCCCGGCCGAGATGACCGAGCACCTGCGGTATCTGTCGCAGTCGTCGAAGGTGCCGGTCTCGGTCATGCCGAACGCGGGCCTGCCGGTGCTGGCGGCCGGCGGCGCCTACTACCCGCTGACCCCGGAGGAGCTGGCCGAGGCGCTGGAGCGCTTCGTCCGCGAGTACGGCGTCTCGCTGGTCGGCGGCTGCTGCGGCACCACCCCGGCGCACATCGAGGCGGTCGTCAACCGGGTCCGCGGGTTGCGGGCCGCCCCCCGTACGGTCGAGCACGCGCCCGCCGCGGCCTCGATCTACCACGAGGTGCCGTTCCGGCAGGACGCCGGCGTGCTCATGGTCGGCGAGCGCACCAACGCCAACGGCTCGAAGGCGTTCCGCGAGCCGATGCTGGCCGGCGACTGGCAGGCCTGCGTGGAGATCGCCCGCAGCCAGGCCCGGGACGGCTCGCACCTGCTCGACCTCTGCGTCGACTACGTGGGCCGCGACGGCACCCAGGACATGCGCGAGCTGGCCGGCCGCTTCGCCACCGCGTCCACCCTGCCGATCATGCTCGACTCCACGGAGCCGCAGGTGATCGAGGCGGGCCTGGAGATGCTCGGTGGCCGCTGCGTGGTCAACTCGGTCAACTACGAGGACGGCGACGGCCCCGGCTCCCGCTATGCCCGGATGATGCCGATCGTCAAGGAGCACGGCGCGGCCGTGGTCGCGCTGACCATCGACGAGGAGGGCCAGGCCCGCGACGCCGCCTGGAAGGTCCGGGTGGCCGCCCGGCTCATCGACGACCTGACCGGCACCTGGGGCATGAACCTCTCGGACATCCTGGTCGACTGCCTGACCTTCCCGATCGCCACCGGCCAGGAGGAGACCCGCCGCGACGGCCTGGAGACGATCGAGGCGATCCGGCGGATCAGCGAGCTGTACCCGGGGGTCAACTTCACCCTGGGCGTCTCGAACATCTCGTTCGGCCTGAACCCGGCGGCCCGCCAGGTGCTCAACTCGGTCTTCCTGCACGAGTGCGTGCAGGCCGGGATGACCAGCGCGATCGTGCACGCCAGCAAGATCCTGCCGATGCCGAAGATCCAGGACGAGCAGCGCGAGGTCGCGCTCGACATGATCTACGACCGGCGCCGCGAGGGCTATGACCCGCTGCAGAAGTTCCTGCAGCTGTTCGAGGGCGTCGACGTCACCTCGGCCCGCGAGACCCGGGCCCAGGAGCTGGCCGGGCTGCCGCTGGAGGAGCGCCTCAAGCGCCGGATCATCGACGGCGAGCGCAACGGCCTGGACGAGGACCTGCTGGAGGCCCTGCAGACCAAGCCGGCCCTGGCGATCGTCAACGACATCCTGCTGGACGGCATGAAGACGGTCGGCGAGCTGTTCGGCTCCGGCCAGATGCAGCTGCCGTTCGTGCTCCAGTCGGCCGAGGTGATGAAGGCGGCGGTGGCCTTCCTCGAGCCGCACATGGAGAAGAACGAGGACGAGGAGGGCAAGGGCCGGATCGTGCTCGCCACGGTCAAGGGCGACGTGCACGACATCGGCAAGAACCTGGTCGACATCATCCTGAGCAACAACGGCTACGAGGTCGTCAACATCGGCATCAAGCAGCCGATCAACGCGATCATCGAGGCGGCCGAGCAGCACCAGGCGGACGCCATCGGCATGTCCGGGCTGCTGGTCAAGAGCACGGTCGTGATGAAGGAGAACCTGCAGGAGATGGCGACCCGCGGGGTCGCGGCGAAGTACCCGGTCATGCTGGGCGGCGCGGCGCTGACCCGCGCGTACGTCGAGGACGACCTGCGCTCGCAGTACGCGGGCGAGGTGCACTACGCCCGCGACGCGTTCGAGGGCCTGTCCCTGATGGACAAGGTGATGACGGCCAAGCGCGGCGGCGCCCCGGTGATCGACCCCGACCGCGAGGCGGCGCTGGCAGCCCGCCGGGCCCGCCGCGAGAAGCAACGCGCGATGGTCTCGGACAACCTGCCACCCCTGGACGACGCCTCGGTCCGCTCCGACGTGTCCACCGACGCCGACGTGCCCCGCCCGCCGTTCTTCGGCACCCGCGTCATCAAGGGCATCCCGCTGAAGGACTACGCGTCGCTGCTCGACGAGCGCGCGACCTTCCTGGGCCAGTGGGGCCTGAAGGCGGCCCGCGGCGGCAGCGGCCCGTCGTACGAGGAACTGGTGGAGACCGAAGGCCGCCCCCGCCTGCGCTACTGGCTGGACCGCCTGGCCGCGGACCAGATCCTGGAGGCGGCGGTCGTGTACGGCTACTTCCCGGCGTACTCCGAGGGCAACACCCTGGTGGTGCTGGACGAGAACGGCGCCGCGGAACGCGCCCGCTTCACGTTCCCCCGCCAGCGCCAGGAACGCCGCCTGTGCCTGGCCGACTTCTTCAAGCCCCGCGACGCGGCCGGCGACCTCGACGTGGTCGGCCTGCAACTGGTGACGGTGGGCCAGCCGATCAGCGAATACACGGCGAAGATGTTCGCCCGCAACGAATACCGCGACTACCTGGAGGTCCACGGCCTGTCGGTCCAGCTGACGGAGGCCCTGGCGGAATACTGGCACCGCCGGGTCCGCTCGGAACTGGTCCTGCCGACCGGCGCCGCGGTGGGCGCAACAGACCCGGCCGACCTGGCGGGCATCCTGAAGAACGACTACCGGGGCTGCCGGTATGCGTTCGGCTACCCGGCCTGCCCAGACCTGGAAGACCGCGCAAAAATGGTCGACCTGCTGGACGCGGGCCGCATCGGCGTGACCCTGTCAGAGGAATTCCAACTCGAACCGGAGCAGTCGACGGACGCGATCATCGTCCACCACCCGGACGCGAACTACTTCAACGCCAAGTAGCCGGTAGGCCCCATACGCATCACGGGTACTGGCCCGGGGAATCGCGTAGCTACCGGGTCCACGCGATGAAGCGGCCGTAGGCCTCTGCCACCGGCATTCCCGGCATGTCGCCGGCCGCTTCCTCCAGCGAGGTCCAGAGGTACATCGCCAACCGGACCGGGCTCAGCTCGGCCCTCAGCGCTTCGCGAGCCGGATCGCAGGCCGCGTTGCGGGCGGTCCGTCTGTCGCTGCGTCTCAGCCAGGACGAGCTGGCCGACCGGATGCGCCAGGCCGGCGCGCCCAGCACCACCAAGCGCACCCAGCGCTACGAGAGCGGCGAGATCGCCAACCCGCGGCCTGCCAGCGCCCGTGCACTGGAGGTCGTCACCCGGCTGCGCCGGCCTCGCATGAGGCACCAGCATGAGCCGTTCGAGCGCGGCGGGCATCCGGGCCGGAGTCTCATGACGACAGCTGCGGGAACGCGGTGCGCACCTCCGCGAACGCCTGCCGATACCCCTGCTGCCCGTACACATAAGCGAGGCACACCAGCACCTCCAGCACCGCCGCCAGGCTGTCGTCCAGCGCGGAATGGAACACCGCACTGGCCGCCCAGTCCTGCGGCGACTGCTCGTACTCCCCGTCCGGTGGCACCGGCACGCTTGTGCGGGGCACGGCCAGCTGGTTCAGCGTCGACCACACGTACCCGGAATCGTCGAACGGCGCCGGGACCCGCCTCCCGTGCCGGAGCGCCGCGACGGCCGGCGCGAAGGCCGGCACGTCGAGCAGGCCCGCCTGGTCCAGGCAGCGCAGCGTCACCCAGGCGGCCACCTCCCGGTGCGTGCCGTCGCCCGTCCCGGCCAGGGCGAACTCCAGGTTGATGTCCAGCTCCGAGACGGCGCTCAGATAGAGGCCCTCGGCGGCGCGGAGGCGCTCGTTCGGGATCCGGTCACCCCACCGTTCGCGGGCCTCGGCCTCCGCCTCGGCCGCCTCGCGGCGCTGCCCCGCTGCCTGCTCCTGCTCGGTGGGCGGGCGCCGGGCCCGGTGCCAGTACGCGGCCTGCGGACTGGTCTGCTTGACGATGCGGTCCGGGGCGGGCGGACCGGGCCAGAACTGCAACAGGTACGCGTCCGGCGTGTCCTCGGAGTGGTCCGCCTCGTCGATGCCGCGGACGCTGTAGCGGACGCGGTAGTCGTCGCGGGGCAGCGCCAGCCGATGCGGGGTGTCGTCGTCGAGCCCGAGCAGGTGCACCTTCTTGCGGGTGGGGGTGAAGGACGCCTCGACGATCTCCTCCCAGGTGTCGTCGACGGGTGGTTCGGCGGTGAGCAGTTCGACCCGGAACGGCACCCAGCCGGTGTGCGTGCCGACGGTCAGGTGCAGGACGCCGGGGACGGCGGCGCCGCAGAGGCCGTTCGCCTGGTCGCGCCACGCGTCTTCGATGTCGTAGTCGTTCTCGTACGGGTCGTTGCCGCTGAAGACCGTCGCCGACGCGTACGAGACGAACACCCGGGGCTCGTCGAGCAACACCGTCACGTCCACCGGAACCACCCACCGGCTCGGGGCCCGTCACCGACCCGTACAAGATCACTGTGCCATCCACCCGCCCGCTGCTGTGCCGTATCCGGGCCGTGCTTGGATGGTTCGGTGAACTTCACGGTGACGGACGCGCCCGAGCGTGAGCGTTTCGAGGCGCGGGACTCCTCCGGCGTGCTCGCCGGCGTGCTCACCTACCAGCTGACGGGCAGCATCGTCGCCTACACGCACACCAAGGTCGACCCCGGCTTCGAGGGCGAAGGGGCCGGTTCCGCCCTGGCCCGCGCCGCGATGGACGACGCCCGGGCGAAGAGCCGCACCGTCGTGCCCATCTGCCCGTTCCTGAGCGGCTGGCTGGACGAGCACCCGGAGTACGAGAACCTCGTGGCCCGCTCCACCCGGAAGATCAAGTAGCTGGCGCGGTGGTGGTTCACTGCTGCCGTGGAACAGCGAGCAGATAGCAGGGTCCGAGGCGTCCCGAGGCTGTGGCGGTGGGTGCTGCTGCATGCGGCCCTGGTCGTGGCGCTGCTCGCCGGGTTCTATCTCGGCCTGTGGGGCCTCGGCCGGGCGCCGTTCCTGGGTACGTTCGTCGACCTCTGCCACCTCGCCCTCACGACGCTGGGCCTGCCGTGGTCGCTGCTGGTCTCCGAGGCGCTGGGCCACGTCGACAAGGGGAACGAGGCCCTCGGCGGGCTCCGTGAGCTGGTCCTGTTCCTCACGGCGTTCCTGAACATCGCGGTGCACGCCGCGCTGCTGCTGCTCGGCCGGGAGCATCCCGCGCTCGCCCGCCCCGAGCCCGGCCGCAACGCGTAGGGAATTTTGTCGTACCCGGCTGGCAGCCTGAATCCATGAGTCGGTTGTGGAGTCTGATCGGCGCGCCGTCGAGCGCGGGGCATTGCCCGGGCGGCACGCCCAGCCGCTCGGCCGCCGAGGCGCTGGTCCGCCGGCCAGCTCTCGTACTGCCGACTCGGCGGTCTTCTCGTGCCGCGAGGGCTGCAATCGGAGATCAGCCCCAGCCGCGGGCCGCGCCGGCGCAGCGTGGCCGGCATCGGCAGGACGCCCGGGCGGGGGTGCGGACCGTGGCCCTCATCGCACGGCGTGCGGGGCGAGCAGCGCGGCGCAGCGCAGGTTGCGGTAGTGCCCGCGGTAGTCCAGCCCGTACCCGACGATCAGGCCGGCCGGCACGTCGAAGCCGGTGTAGGTCGGCACCCCGAGCTCGGGGGTGTCCGGCTTGCGCATCAGCGCGGCCACCGCGATCGACGCCGGGCGGCGCTGCCGCAGGTTCGCGATCAGCCAGGACATGGTCAGGCCGGTCTGGATCACCGTCTCCGCGATGATCACATCGCGGTCCGCGATGTCCAGATCAAGATCCTTGAGCAGGCGTACGGAGCCCGAGGCGCGCTTGCTCGTGGTGTACGACCGGATCGCCATCCAGTCGATCTCCACCTGCTGGTCCAGGGCGCGGGCCAGGTCGACGGTGAACGTGGCCGCCCCGCCCAGCACGCCCACCAGCACGATGTCGCGGCCGGCGTAGTCCTTGCCGATCTCGGTGGCCAGCTCCCGCACCCGGGTGTGGATCCGGTCCTCGGTGAGCACGACGGACTCGAGATCCCCCGCGACGTGGTCGGCGTCCAACCGTCATCCCCCTGACACAGCCCCGCGCCCCCGCGAGGTCACGCCGGAATCCTGACATGCCCGCGCGCCCCCGCCAACCGGCGTCCAGCCTGCGGGGGAGGGGCGCGGAATCGCCGCCCGGACCGCTCGGCAGGCGGCAGACTGCAGCTCATGGGCCGGCTCCGCTTCGCTCCGGTGGCGACCGGCTACGTCGCCGTCGTGGCGCTGCTCACAGTTGCGAGCCGGCTGCCCGCGTACCGGTCGGATCTGCTGTCCTTCGTGGCGCTGGCCGCGACCTTGCCGACCGGCCTGGCCTATCCGCTGCTCGCGCTCGTGCCGCGGCACCTCGGCTGGTACGCCCTGCCCGCGCTCGCCCTGCTCAACGCCCTCGTGCTGCGCCGGCTGCGGCGGCTGCTGCCCCGCGATCCGGTCGCCCGTGGGGTGGAGGACCGGCTGCACCGCGCGCTGGTGGCGATCGGGGTGAAGGTCACGCCGATGGCGCGGGCCGGCCCGCGGCGGACCCGCGGCCTGCTGCTGCGCGACGTGCCGATCGTCTACCCGCAGCTGGTCGGCGTCGTCGGCGACCGCTGGCGGGAGGCGGGCCTGCGGGTGCGGCGGCAGGAGGAGCCGCTCGCGCTGCGGGGGTACGACGCGCAGGGTTACGAGTTCTCGCTGGAGCCGGGACCGGGCGTGTTCGGCGACGCCGTGCTGACCGTGACGGCGCCGGCGTCGCGGCACCGGGCGTTCGCGGCCGGGCTGGCCGCCGGGGGGCTGCCGGGCATGGCCGCCGGGCTCACCGCGACCTACCCGGCGCTGCTGGTCACCGGCTGCGCCGCGCTGGTCGGCGGGCTGGCGTGCCTGGCCGCGCCGCACACCCGGTCGTTCGGCCGGGGGATGCTCCTGGGCGGGTTGCCGGCGCTCCTGATTCTCTGGCTGTATGGCACAGCGTGACGGATTGTGCCCGGTCAGGCGTTATCAAGCGTCGTTTGTCCAGTTTCCTGGGTGGCTCTCGCCACCGTCAGTCGGACTCCTGTAATGTCCGCGCGTCCCACTATTCATGTATTCATCACCACGGTGGAGTTGTGGCATGGCACAACGGTTCACGCTGGACGAGATCCGGACCCGCACCTACAAGGATCGCGACGCGTGGTGGACCGTGTGGCTCGTCGATCCGCTGGCGTCGCGGCTGGTCTGGCTCGTCGCCCCGGTCAAGTGGGTCACGCCGAACCTGCTGACCATGGGCGCGTTCCTGCTCGGCTTCGTGGCGGCGTACTGCTTCGCCCAGGGTGACTACCCCTGGCTGCTGGCCGGCGCGCTCGTCTTCCACATCAGCTTCGTGCTCGACTGCATGGACGGCAAGATCGCCCGGCTCAAGGGTACGGGCTCGGTCTTCGGCGCCTGGCTCGACTACGTCTTCGACCGGCTGCGCGTGGTCACCTGCGCCGTCGCCCTGATGCTCGGCCAGTACGCCAAGACGGACAACTTCGTCTACGTGTGGCTGGCCGGCGTGGTCATCTTCCTCGACATGTTCCGCTACCTGAACGCCCTGCAGATGGGCAAGGTCAAGAACGACATGCGGCGCCGCCTGGAGGCCGCCCGCGGCGAGGACTCCGGCCGCCCGATGTTCGTCGAGGAGACCGGCGCCGCGCACCCGGTCGGCGCCGGCGCGGCCGCGGCGACCGCGGTCGACGGCAACGGCGAGGAGCGGCCCGTCGTCGACGTGTACGGCGAGTTCCGCGCCAAGCTCGGCCCGCTGGTCAAGGTCCGCAACGCGCTGGCCCGTCAGCGCATCCGGGCGCACGTGTTCAGCGGCATCGAGTTCCAGATGTTCGTCTTCATCCTGGGCCCGGTGACGAACCAGATCATGGTCTTCACCATCCTGTCCGCGGTGGGGATGCTCGCGTTCGAGCTGCTGCTGATCTACAAGCTGTACAGCGCGACCAAGGTGTACACCCGCGAGCTCGCCAAGATCGGCGCCTCCGAGGCCGAGGCCGAGGCCGCCGCGGTGGCGACCGGGCTCGAGCAGCCCGGCGCCGACGAGGACGACGACGAGCTCGCACCGCAGCGCCTCACCGTCTGAACCGGGGGCGCGTCGCATCGGATGGCCGGTCAGCATGGCATGCTGACCGGCCATGAACGTATCCGTGGTGAGCCCGTGAGCGCCCGCTTCGAGGAGCTCGCCTGGCGGGCGACCCCGATCGGCGAGATCAGCCTGCGCCGCCGCCGCGACCCGCGGCTCGACGTCGACGTGTACGAAGTCAAGATCAACGACGAGTACCTGATGTCGAGCCTGTTCACCGTGGCCGAGATCGAGCTGGCCCGGCTCGGGCTGGCGGCGCTGCCGGCGGACGCCCGCCCGGAGGTCGTGGTCGGCGGGCTCGGCCTCGGCTACACCGCCCGGGCCGTCCTCGAGGACACCCGGGTGGCGTCGCTGCTGGTCGTCGACGCGGTCGCCGAGGTCATCTCCTGGCACGAGCGCGGCCTGCTGCCCGAGGCCGCGACCCTGGTCAGCGACCCGCGCTGCCGGCTGGTCGAGGGCGACTTCTTCGCCATGGCGGCGGGGCCGGACGGCTTCGACCCGGCCGCGCCCGGCCGGCGCTTCGACGCGATCCTGCTCGACGTCGACCACAGCCCGCGGCACGTGCTGGCCCCGGCGAACGCGGCGCTCTACACCGTTGCCGGGATGCGCAGGCTCACCGCGCACCTCAAGCCGGGCGGGGTCTTCGCGCTCTGGTCCGACGATCCGCCGGACGCCGACTTCGAGGCCGTGCTCGCGGAGGTCTTCACCACCTCGGCGGCGCGGGTGGTGTCGTTCCCGAACCCGCTGACCAGCGGAGAGTCGGCCAACACCGTATATGTAGCTACATAGCCGGGCATACTGGCGTTCGTGGACGATCACCCGCTTGAGCCCGGCGAGGACGCCACGACGTTCTTCCAGCCGCGCGCGGAGGTCTTCGTGACCATGCTCTGGGTGTGCGCGGCGGTGTGGCTGCTGTGCCGCGGCCTGTCCGTGCTCATCCAGGTGCTGCTCGGTGACCCGTTCACGGTCGGTGACCTGGTGGCGGTCGCGGAGAGCCTGCTGATCGTGCCGGTGGTGACGGCGAGTGTGGTGCTGCTGATCGCCTGGCGGCGGCTCGGCTGGATGAAGAGCTCGGTCCACGGCCTGGAGTTCGCGGCGACCGGGCGCCGGGGCGTGCACCTGCGCTGGTCCTCGATCGCCTCGGTCGGGCTGCGGCGCTGGGGGCCGTTCACCGAGCTGGTGGTCACGCCCACCGACATGGCGGCGGTGACCGAACTGCCCGGGCCCGGCCGGCGTCCCCGGGTGCTGCGCCGCGAGTCCGGCTCGGCGTTTGTCATCGACGTCGGCATGATGTCGCCCGGCCCCGAGACATTGCTGGCCGAGCTGCACCGGCGCATCCCGTCCCGGGTCTGACCCCGCCGCACCCTTGACGCCCGCCGTGGGTGGTGTGGCCGACGTGCGGCCCTGCCTGTCCAGCTCGGTCAGGGCCGCGGCCCTGGCCGATCCGACCCGCCGGGCCATCCTCGCCCGGCCGGCCGAGGGCGACGCCACCGTCTCGGAGCTCGCCGAGCCGTTCTCGATCAGCCTGCCGGCGATCTCCCGGCACCTGAAGGTGCTGGAGCAGGCCGGCCTGCTCACCCGCAGCCGGTCGGCCCAGTGGCGTTCCAGCAGCCTGCAGGCCGAGCCGCTGCGCGAGGCGACCGCCTGGATGGAGCGCTACCGGCGGTTCTGGGACGACAACTTCACACGCCTCGACGCGCACCTGCGACGCATCCAGGAACAGGAGAGAAAGCCATGAGCGACGAACTGGTCATCACCCGGATCTTCGACGCGCCCCGGGCGCTGGTCTACCGCGCGTTCACCGACCCCGACCAGCTCGCCGCCTGGTTCGGCCCGGTCGGCTGGTCGGTGCCGCGCGACAGCGTCGAGGTCGAGGCCAAGGCCGGCGGCCACCAGCGCTTCACCATGGTCAACGACGCGGACCCCACGCAGACCTCGCCGGTCGACGCGACCTTCACCGAGGTCATCGAGAACGAGCTGCTGGTCGGCGAGGAGGACACCTCGGCGCTGCCCGAGTTCGGCGGCGCGGTCATGCGGATGCGGCTGGAGTTCCACGACGAGCCGGGCGGCAAGACCCGGCTGGTGGTGACCCAGGGGCCGTACCGGCCCGAGATCGTCGACATGGCGCGGGAGGGCTGGTCCAGCTCGTTCGGCAAGCTCGACGCGCTGCTCGGCTAGGCCGGGCCCGGTGCGCCGGCCGGTTGCAGCGAGTCCGGCGCACCGAAGGTCACCGGTACGCCGGGGGAGTACAGCACGCTCACCGGCGGCCCGGCCGGGGCCGGCAGCCCCGCGGCGGTGACCAGCTCGTCGTCCAGCTCCAGCAGCTCCGCGCGGCGCAGCGGCCAGCGCGGGTGCTCGTTGGGCAGGTGCAGGCTGCGGCCCCAGGCGCGGGTGTGCAGGCCCCAGCGGGCGGTCACGAAGTGCTCCACCGGGGACGGCTCGTCGACCGGCGCGCCGATGCGTACCGTCATCGTGCTGGCCGCCCCGCGCGGCCCGGGCCAGCGCCGCCTGCTGGTGTAGCGCAGCACGTCACCGTCGCGCTCCAGGCGCATCCGCGCCCACTTGTACGGCAGCCGCAGCAACGCCTGCGCGGTCAGCACCGGCAGCAGCCGCTCGGCCTCCAGCGACCGGAAGACGACGGCCCGCCGGCCCCGGCCGTCCACGCTGTAGAGCCGCACGTTCGTCTCGCAGAACGTGCCCAGGTACGGGATGCCCGGCCCGCGCAGCGCGCCCAGCTTGACCATCCGGAAGCCGATCAGCCCCACGTAGGTGACCCCGTCGAGGGTGTCCGGCACGGTGCCGGCCGGCAGGAACGGCGCGACCGTCTCCGGTGCCACGGCCCAGTGCAGGAACGCCAGGTCGTGCCAGCTCTGCACCAGCAACGACCGGCGCACCGGCCGGACGGTCTCCGGGGTGACGTCCTCGATCCGCACGTCCCGACCCCCGCTCAGCGGTCGATCGAGGACATGTCCGCATACCGCTCGCCGGCCGCCGGCCCGACCGCGCTGAGCCGGGCCAGCTGCGCGTCGGTGAGCGTCAGCGCGTCCGCGGCCACGTTCTCCTCCAGCCGGGTCACCCGCTTGGTGCCCGGGATCGGCGCGAGGTCGTCGCCCTGCGCCAGCACCCAGGCCAGCGCCACCTGGGCCGGCGTGGCGCCGGCCGCCGCGGCCACCGCCTCGACCTCGGCCACGATGCGCAGGTTGCGGTCGAGGTTGCCGCCCGCGAAGCGCGGGTTGTCGCGGCGGAAGTCGGTCGCGTCGAGCTCCTCGACCGAGCGGATCGCGCCGGTCAGGAAACCCCGCCCCAGCGGAGAGTAAGGCACGAAGCCGATGCCCAGCGCGCGCAGCGTCGGCAGCACCTCGGCCTCGGCGTCGCGGGTCCACAGTGAATACTCCGACTGCACCGCCGTGACCGGGTGCACGGCGTGCGCCCGGCGGATCGTCTCCGCCCCCGCCTCGGACAGCCCCACGTGCCGGATCTTGCCGGCCTGCACCAGATCGGCGAGCGCGCCGACGGTGTCCTCGATCGGCACCTTCGGGTCGACCCGGTGCAGGTAGTACAGGTCGATGTGGTCGACGCCGAGCCGCTTGAGCGATCCCTCGACGGCGGCCCGCGCGTTGTCCGGGTGCCCGTCCAGCGTGCGGCCGCCGTCGCCGCCGCGGTGCGAGAGCAGCCCGAACTTCGAAGCGATCACCACGTCGTCGCGGCGCCCGGCCAGCGCCCGGCCGACGAGCTCCTCGTTGGTGTAGGGCCCGTAGATCTCCGCGGTGTCGAACAGGGTCACGCCCAGCTCGACGGCGCGGTGGATGGTCCGCACCGACTCGGCGTCGTCGGCATTCGCGCCCGAGTAGAACGCCGACATGCCCATGCAGCCCAGCCCCAGGCGCGACACGTCCAGCCCGGCCAGCGATACCTGCCTCATGAGGTGCCCTCTCCGTCGGTCCCTTCGCAAGTTACGCCGGGCCGCGGCGACACGCTCGGACTCCGGCAGTGTCCAGTGCCACACTCACTGATCCCGCCGGCGCGCACCGTCCGTATCGTTGGTGTACCCCCGGTCACGCCTGCCCCTCGGAGGACCCGCATGCCGGTGCCGCGCCGTACCCGTCTTGTCGCCCTGGCCCCCGTGGTGGCCGCGCTGATCGCCCTGGGCTGCGTCTCCGCGCCCGGGGGCGAGGCCGGGTCGGGCGGTGAGCAGCGGCCGGCGCCCACCGCGACCCGCACCACGGCCGCCGGCGAGGACCTGGAGGGCACGGACACCCCGCAGGAGTTCATGGAGGACGTCGGTGACGCCGAACGGGTCGCCGAGGCGTACTGGAAGGCGCAGTTCAAGAAGTCCGGGCTGGAGTTCCAGCCGATCTCCCGGCTGATCGCCTACGAGCAGGAGGGCGAGGTGGACTGCGGCGGGCAGGGGCTGGGGCTCAACAACGCCGCCTACTGCTCGGCGGGCGACTTCATCGCGTACGACGTCAACTGGGCGTTCGCCGCGTTCCGGCAGATCGGCGACGCGTTCATCTTCTATCTGCTGGGCCACGAGTACGCGCACGCGATCCAGCTCCGGCTGCGGATCCAGAAGGAGTTCACCATCGAGCAGGAGCTGCAGGCCGACTGCATGGCGGGGGCGTACATCGGCGACACCGAGCGGCAGGGCTCCCTCAAGCTCGACGACGGTGACCTGGAGGAGCTCGCGGCGGGGCTGGAGGCGGTCGGCGACGAACCGGGCCAGCCCTGGTTTGCCGAGGGCGCGCACGGCTCGGCCAAGCAGCGGACCCGGGCCTTCGACAACGGCTACCAGCGCTCGCTGGAGCCCTGCGGCGTGTCGTAGCGGTCACACCGGCGCACATGACGGCGGGCGGCCGGGGACAATGGGCTGCTGACACGTCCGCTCGGCCCGGGAGGCCACCCTGACACGCACACAACCGGCCGCGGTGCTCTTCGACATGGACGGCACGCTCGTCGACAGCGAGAAGGTCTGGGACATCGCGCTGCACGAGCTGGCGGCCCACGCCGGCGGCAAGCTGTCCGAGGCGGCCCGGCTGGCGATGATCGGCAGCAGCATGGCCAGCTCGATGCGGATCCTGCGCGAGGACCTGGCCCAGCCGGACCGCGACGAGGCCGCCGACGTGGCGTGGCTGGAACACCGGGTCGAGGAGCTGTTCGGCAACGGCCTGGTCTGGCGGCCGGGCGCGCTGGAGCTGCTGGCCGCGGTGCGCGCGGCGGGCCTACCGACGGCGCTGGTCACCTCGACCGGGCGCCGGCTGGTCGAGGTAGCCCTGGACACGCTGGGCCGGGAGAACTTCGACGTGGTGGTCTGCGGCGACGAGGTGTCGGCGCCGAAACCGGACCCGGCGCCGTACCGGCGGGCGGCGGACCTGCTCGGCGTGCGGATCGAGGAGTGCGTGGCGATCGAGGACTCGCCGACCGGGATGGCCAGCGCGGTGGCCTCGGGCGCGGCGGTGCTGGCGGTGCCGGCCGAGCTGGAGCTGCCCGCGACGGACGGCGTGCACCTGCGCGACACCCTGGAAGGCGTCGACCCGACCTTCCTGGCGACACTGTTCGCCCGCGTCGTCACCTGATCCCCGGATCGG
>NZ_JBITLX010000002.1:348262-369249 GCF_044465625.1 Actinoplanes sp. NPDC049599 | reverse complement strand
GGCCCGCGCCCGGATCGGCCCGCGCCCGGATCGGCCCGCGCCCGGATCGGCCCGCGCCCGGATCGGCCCGCGCCCGGATCGGCCCGCGCCCGGATCGGCCCGCGCCCGGATCGACCCGCGCCCGCGCTCCATGCTCGGATAGGCGCAGGTCCGCGCCGGATCGGCCCGCGCCCGGATCGGCCCGCGCCCGACCCGCGCCCGCGCCCGACCCGCGCCCGCGCCTGGCCCGCGCCCGCGCCTGGCCCGCGCCCGCGCCTGGCCCGCGCCCGCACCCGGCCCGACCCGCACCCGGCCCGCGCTCGTGCCCCACGCTCGGATGGGCGCAGGCCCGCGCCGGATCGGCGCGGGCCTGTGGTGCCTCCGGTGGGCTTACTCGTGGGCGATCGCGCCCAGGACGTTGAGCCGGGCGGCGCGGATCGCCGGCAGCACCGCCGCGATCACCCCGACCAGCGCCGCCAGCACCAGGTAGGTGCCCATCCGGCCCCACGGCAGCACCAGCTCGGTGATGCCGTCGCTCTCCAGGGCCCGGGTCACCGCCGTGCCCAGCCCGGCGCCGACGACCACGCCGAGCAGGGCGCCGAAGACCGAGATCACCACGGCCTCGACTGTGACCATCCGCATCGTCTGCGCCCGGCCCAGCCCGACCGCGCGCAGCAGGCCCAGCTCGCGGGTGCGTTCCAGCACCGACAGCGCCAGCGTGTTGATGACGCCGAGCACCGCGATCAGGATGGCCAGCGCCAGCAGCACCTGGATCATCGTGATCAGCGTGTCGAAGGTGGCCGCCTGGTCGTCGACGAACGCCTGCGCGTCCTGCGCCGACACCTCCGGGCTGTCCGCCAGCAGCGCCTTCACCTGCGGCAGCACCTGGCTCACCGCGACACCGTCGGCCAGCCGCACGAGGCCGAAGGTGGGCTGCGTGATGCCGAAGCCCTTGGTCGCCGCGACCGGCAGCAGGTAGTCGCCCGGCAGCGCGTCCTCGGCGTAGGTGGCCGCGACGGTGTAGTCCCGGGGATCGCCGCGCGGCGGCTGGACGGTCACCCTGGTGCCGACCTGCCAGCCGTACGTGGTGGCTTCCGGCACGCTGACGGCGATCTCGTTGTCGCGCAGGTCCTTCAGCGTGCCGCTCGTGGCGCTCGCCCCGTACGAGGCCGAGAGCGCGGTCAGGTCGTCGGTGGCGTTGACCCAGTGCTTCTCGCCGTTGATGACGACCTGGTCGTTCCAGAGGCCGGCGACCGCCCGTACCCCGGGGATGGCCGCGGCCTCGCGCAGGACCGCCGGGTCGTAGGTCGGCGGCCGCGGGCCGTTCTGGTCGCCGTTGATGATGATCTCGGCCTTGAGCACCGTCGCGGCCTCGGCCTTGAGGCTGCTCTTGGCCGAGTCCATCACCACGGTGACGCCGGTGACCAGCGCGATGCCGACCATCAGCGCGGCTGCGGTGATCGCCGTGCGCCGCGGGTTGCGGCCCGAGTTGAGCCGGCCCAGCCGGCCCGGCAGCGACCAGGAGAACAGCCGGCCCAGGCCGGACACCACCGGGCGGCTGATCAGCGGCGTGAGCAACGCGATGCCGATGAACGAGACCAGCACGCCGCCCAGGATGGTCCAGAGCGTCGCGCCGCCCATGTCGGCGAACAGCCCGAGCCCGAGCGCGGTGGCGCCCGCGGCGGTGACCAGGCCGCCGGCCACGCTGATCCGGGTGAGCGGCCGGTCCGGCGTGGCGACGTCCTGCATCGCCGCGACCGGCGCGATCCGCGACGCCCGCACCGCGGGCAGCACCGCAGCCACGACCGTGACCAGCACGCCGACCACGAAGGAACTGACGACCGCGGCGAGCGGCACGCCCACCGTGCCGAGCTCCAGCCCACCGGCGAACGAGCTGAACAGGTACGCGAGCAGCGCGCCCACGCCCACCCCGGCGGCCAGGCCGAGCACCGCGGCGACCAGCCCGATCACCACCGCCTCGACCAGCACCGAGCCGATCACCTGACGCCGGCTCGCGCCCAGCGCCCGCATCAGGGCCAGCTCCCGGGTCCGCTGCGCGACGATGATCGAGAACGTGTTGAGGATCAGGAAGATCCCGACGAACAGCGCCACCCCGGCGAAGCCGAGCAGGATGTTGCTGAAGAAGCCGAGCCCTTCCTGCAGGTCCGCGGCGTTGTCCGCGGCGAGCTGGTCGCCGGTCTTCGTCACGTAGCCGGCGCCCAGCGCGGCCGAGATCCGGTCCCGCAGCGCCGCCGGCGGCACGTCCTGCTCCGCCAGCACCCGCACGGAGCTGTAGACGCCGGTCTCGCCGAGCATGAGCTGCTGGGCCACCGGCTCGGTGAAGGCGACCTCCTGTACGCCGCCGAGGCTCTTGCGGTCGCCGCTGTAGCCCCAGATCCCGACGAGGGTGAACTCCTTCTTCGGCTCGAGCGTGAGCACGCCGACCCGGTCGCCGACCTTGAGGCCGGCGGCCTCGGCCACGGTCGCGTTCACCGCGATCTCGTCCGCGGCAGCCGGGCCACGGCCGGCGCGCAGCTCGGTCATCGAGTCCATGCCGGTCCAGGCGATGCCCAGCCGCGGCGGGCCCATCGAGGTGAGCACCTTGCCGTCGCTGCCGATCACCCGGGCGCCGTCGGCCTCGACCAGCCCGGTGGCGCTGCGCACCCCGGGCACGCCGCGGATCTGCGCGACCGCGGCGGCGGGCAGCGGCGAGACGACCTGCTCGCCCTCGAGCTCGTCGACCTCGACCTTGGGTTTCGCGGTGACGCCGACGTCGGTGGTGGAGTACGCGCTGGCGAACAGCGCGTCGAACGAGCGGCTGAGGGTGTCGGTGACCACGAAGGCGCCGGACACGAACATGACCCCGAGCACGACGGCGAGCCCGGAGAGGATGAGCCGCAGCTTGCGCGCCAGCAGGCTCTTCAGGGTCGCGCGCAGCATCAGAGCATCACCGGCTCGGCGTGCGTGTCCAGCCGCTTCATCATGTCCAGCACCGTCTCCGGGGTCGGCTCGGTGAGCTCGTCGACGATCGCGCCGTCGGCCAGGAACACCACCCGGTCGGCGTAGCTGGCGGCCACCGGGTCGTGGGTGACCATGACGATGGTCTGGTGGTGCTCGCGGACGCTGGCGCGCAGGAAGCCCAGCACCTCCGCGCCGGAGCGGGAGTCCAGGTTGCCGGTCGGCTCGTCGGCGAAGATGACGTCCGGCCGGCCGATCAGCGCCCGGGCGCAGGCGACCCGCTGCTGCTGGCCGCCGGAGAGCTGGCTGGGCCGGTGGCTGAGCCGGTCGCGCAGCCCGACGGTGTCGATGACGATGTCCCACCACTGCGGGTCGGGCTTGCGCCCGGCGATGTCCAGCGGCAGCCGGATGTTCTCCTGGGCGCTCAGCGTGGGCAGCAGGTTGAACTGCTGGAAGACGAAGCCGACCCGGTCGCGCCGCAGCCGGGTCAGCGCCTTGTCGCTCATCCCGGTGATGGTGGTGCCGCCGACCTGCACCTGGCCGCGGTCGACGGTGTCCAGCCCGGCCAGGCAGTGCATGAGGGTGGACTTGCCGCTGCCGGACGGGCCCATGATCGCGGTGAACCTGCCGCGCTCGAACTCCGCGCTCACGCCGCGCAGCGCGACGACCCGGGCCTCACCGGTGCCGTAGACCTTCCAGACCTCGTCGGCTCGTGCGGCCGCCGGTTCGCTCGTCATTGTCGCCCCTTGAAAGTCGTGCGATGAGTGGTCCGGATCAGTCTTTCGGCGCGGCGGGTTCCTGGCGTCCGCCCTACGACGTACCGCGACGCGGAGATTTCGCTGGGGGTGGCCACCCAGGTGCGCTCAGGGTTACCCCCTGGCGTCATTGTGACGGTTGACAGACGTCATTAGTGACGTCATATTGGTGTCATGGACCTGGCGCCGTACCTCGAATCCCTCCGCGACGACCTGCGGGCCGCCGCGGCACCGGGCGGTCCGGAGACCACCCGGGCGGCGGACCTGCTCGGCCACGCGCTGGAGGCGTCGGCCCGGCTGGCGCTGCTCCAGGCGCTCTCGGACGCGGCGGCCGAGATCACCACCCGCCTGCACGGCCCGGTGGTGGACGTCCGCCTGCGCGGTCGCGAGGCGGACCTGGTGGTCACCGAGCCGGCGGTGTCCGCGCCACCGGTGCCGGCGCCGGCACCCGACGGCGGCGACGTGGCCCGCCTGACCCTGCGCATGCCCGAGACCCTCAAGAACTACGTCGAACAGGCGGCGGCGGCCGAGGGCATCTCGGTCAACGCCTGGCTCGTCCGCGCAGTCGCGGCGGCGGCGAGTGGCACCCCGCCGGCCGCGCCGCCGGACGGCCGCCACGGCCGCCCCGGCAAGCGCATCACCGGCTTCGCACAAGCCTGAACTGCTGTTTCCGTCCTCCGGAAAGGAAAGATCATGTACGAGTTCGACCGCGCCACCCCCGTCACGGTGTCCCTGCGGCTGCAGCGCGGCACGGCGGACCTGGTGGCCGAGGAACGGCCCACCGTCCAGGTGGAGCTCGCGGCGGAAGCGGGCGGTGAGGCCCCGGAGGGCTTCACCGTGGCGCTGGAGGGCGACACCCTGGTGGTGCACGCGCCGGAGGCCACGTGGCACTGGCGGCGTACCCCGAAGGTTCATGTCCTGATCCGGGTGCCGCTGGACAGCGCGCTGGCGGCGAAGTCGACGGCGGCCGACATCCGGGCGTCCGGCCGCTGGTCCACCGGCCAGGCGGACATGGCATCGGCGGACGTGCACATGGAGGAGGTGACCGGCGACGCGTACCTGAAGGCGGCGAGCGGGGACGTCATCGTCAACCGGGTCGGCGGCTCGCTGCGCATCGGCAGCTCGTCGGGCGACCTGCGGGTGGGTGACGTCATGGGTGACGTCAAGGCGGACACGGCAAGCGGCGAGATCGTGATCGGCCGGGTCGGCGGCTCGCTGCAGGCCGCGTCGGCGTCGGGTGACGTGGAGGTGGGCGTGGTGAGCCGGGGCACGGCGAGGCTGAGCACGGCGTCGGGAGACGTGTCGGTCGGGGTGGCCGCGGGCACGGGGGTGTGGCTGGACCTGAACACGGCCTCGGGATCGACATCGAGCGATCTGTCGATGAGCGGCGCGGCGCCGGTGGCCGGGCAGGCGGCGACATTGGAGCTGCGGGTCCGCACGGCCAGCGGGGACATCACCGTGCACCGCGCGCTGGGGGACCTGCGGGCGGCGGCCTGATCGGGGGCCGCTGCGCGGGCGTCATCCTGCGCCGGGCCTGGTGTCTCGTTCTGTGGTGGCTCTGCCGGGTGCGGCGGGTGGCGGTCAGCCGCCGGGGCGGACCAGGCCCGTTTCGTAGGCCAGCACGACCGCCTGGACCCGGTCGCGGAGGCCCAGCTTGGTCAGCATGTGGCCGACGTGGGTCTTGACGGTGGTCTCGCTGACCATGAGCGCCCGCGCGATCTCGGCGTTCGAATGCCCCTTGGCGACGTGGGCGAGCACCTCACGCTCCCGTTCGGTCAGGGTCTTGAGCGCCGGCGCGGCCGCCGTCGTGGCCGGGGCGGGCAGCGCCTCGGCCAGGCGGGTGAGCAGCCGGGCGAGGATCACCGGCGCGACCACGGCGCCTCCGGCGGCAACGGTACGGATCGCAGCGGCCAGATCGGCGGGCGGCACGTCCTTGCCCAGGTATCCCATCGCCCCGGCGGCCACAGCCCCGGTGACGTGCTCGTCGGCGTCGTGGGTGGTGAGGATGAGCACCCGCACCGGCAGCCCGGACTCGACGATCGACCGGGTCACGGCCAGCCCGTCGAGCCGGGGCAGCCGCAGGTCCATGAGCACGACGTCGGGCAGCAGCCGCCGGGAGAGATCAACGGCCTCGACCCCGTCACCGGCCTCACCGACGACCGAGACCCCGCCGGCCTCGGCGAGCGCCATCCGCAGCCCGGACCGCAGCATCGGCTGATCGTGGGCGAGCAGCACCCGCACCGGCCGCCCGGCCGCCGAACTCGCCGCCGTGCCGTTGACCCCCGTCACCGCTCTGCCTTCCCGACCGGACCTGCCCACCAGCGGCCGTTGCCGGCCTCGCGCCCACCCTAGGCGATCCGCTCGCCCGCGGTACCTCGCCGTGTCGCCCTTCGGACGGCGTCACAGCACCGCGACGTCCCGGCCGTCGAGGTGGCGGGTTGGGCGGTGGGTCAGGGCTGGCGGGGGAGTGGTGTCGTCAGCGTTTTGTCCTCCTCCATTTCCGTGGGGGCGACCGCTTCCGGCAGGGGCTCCGGGAAGGGCAGGATGGTTCCGCCGAATTCCGGGCAGAACTGCTGGTGGCTGCACCATCCGCAGAGCTTGCTCGGCTTCGGCCGGAAGTTGCGGTCCTGCTTGGCGCGTTCGATGGCCTTGGACAGGGCCACCAGGGTGCGCTCGAAGCGTTCCAGTTCCTCCGCGTCCGGGCTGTAGTCGCAGATCTCGGCGTCCTTCAGGTAGAGCAGGCGCAGCACCCGCGGCACCACACCCCGGGTCCGCCACAGCACCAGCGCGTAGAACTTGAGCTGGAACAGCGCCCGTCCCTCGAACGCCTCGCGCGGGGCTCCACCGGTCTTGTAGTCGACCACGCGCAGGTCGCCCGCCGGGGAGACGTCCAGCCGGTCGATGTAGCCGCGGATCAGCAGCTCCTCGTCGACCAGGGTCGACACCAGGGCCTCACGCTCGGCGGGCTCCAGGCGCTGCGGGTCCTCGACGGCGAAGTAACCGGCCAGCAGGTCGCCGGCGCCGGCCAGGAACGTGGCGATCCGCTCCGCCTCGCCGGTCGCCTCCAGGCCCGGCAGCGCTTCCGCGACGGTGATCGGCGGGGCGGGGGAGAGGTCGAGGTTCCGGCTTTCCGGCGCGGGGCTGACGACCGGCGCGTCGGCATCCACGAGAGCGGCAGGCGCCGCAGCCGACGCCGCCGGCACAGACCCGACGTCGGACGCGGATCCGGCGTCGGGCGCGGGCGCGGGCGCGGATCCGGCGTCGGGCGCGGACGCGAATCCAGCCGCGGACCGAGAGCCCGCGTCGGGTGCGGGCCCGAACCCGTCTGCGGATCCAGGTCCGGCGTCGGGCGCGGGCGCGAACTCGCCTGCGGGACCGGAGCCCGTGTCGGGCGGCGTGGTCGCAGGGTCGGATTGTGTGGTGAAGAGGGCGGCCAGAGCCGGCTCCCGCTCCACCAGCCGCACCCACTCCGGCTGCACCAGGGCCGCCGCCGCGGCCGGCGTTCGTTGCGCCGCCGGCAGGTCGAAAAGGCGCTCCAGCACCGCGTGCACCAGCGTGCCGCGTACCTGATCCTGGGTGGGTTTCTCCGGCAGCCGGTCGATGGTCCGGTAGCGGAACAGCAGCGGGCAGGTCTTGAAATCCGCGGCCCGGGACGGCGACAGCGACGGCCCGGTGTGGCGCTCCCCGCCGGTGGGCGCGGAACCGGGCTGCGGGTCCGCGGAAGGGGACAAAACCGTTTCTGCCGTCATGGGGGTAAGGCTAGGGGAGGGGTACGACGAAACGCCGCGGCAGGGACCTCTCAGGCGCGGTCCGTAGCATCGTCGTGTGGACGACGGCGCGCAGCAGACCCGGCCCGCCCGGCGCCCCGGCCGGATGGTCGGCCAGGTGCTGGGTATCCCCGTGTATCTCAGCCCGTCGATGCTCCTGCTCGCGCTGCTGGTCACCGTCGTCTACGGCGGGTACGTGGAGACCGAGCTCGGGTTGGCCACGCCGTACGCGTACGCGGTGGGTCTCGGTTTTGTGGCCTGTCTGCTCGGTTCCGTGCTGCTGCACGAGCTCGGCCACGCGCTGACCGCCCGCCGGTACGGCATCGGTGTGCGCGGGATCACTCTGGAGCTGCTCGGCGGCTACACGGAGATGGACCGGGACGCGCCCACCCCGCGGATCGACGCGCTGGTCTCGCTGGCCGGTCCCGCCGTCTCGCTGGTGCTCGGCGCGCTGGCCACCGGGGCCGCCTGGGCGTTGCCCGACCGCACGATCGCCGGGCAGATCGCCTTCCAGCTCGCCGCCAGCAACGTCCTCGTGGCGATCTTCAACGTGCTGCCGGGGCTGCCGCTGGACGGCGGCCGGGCGCTGCGGGCCGGGCTGTGGGCGCTGATCAAGGATCGGAACCGGGCCACCGAGGTCGCCGCCTGGGCCGGGCGTGGTGTCGCCGTGGCCACCGGGCTGGTCGTGCTCACGCTCTACCAGTTGAACCTGCTGACCGTTTTCGGGCTCGTGTTCATCCTGCTGGTCACCTTCACGCTGTGGCAGGGCGCCGGTCAGTCGATGCGGCTCGCGCGGATGACCCGCCGGTTCCCTCTCGTCGACCTGCGGGCGCTCGCGCGGCCGCTGTTCGCCGTACCATCGGGCACGCCGCTGGCCGAGGCCCAGCGCCGGGCCGGAGCCGCCGACCGGGCCGGGGATGCCCTGGCCGTCGCCGATGCCGGCGGCCGGCTGGTGGCGCTGGTCGACGCGGCCGGCGCGGCCGCGGTGCCGGCCGAGCGGCGGCCCTGGGTGGCCGTCGACACGGTCGCCCGTGACCTGGGCCGGGTGCCCACGCTGCCGCTCGGGCTGACCGGTGAGCAGGTGGTCCGGGCGGTCCAGGCGCACCCGGGTGCGCAGTACGTGGTCACCTCCGGGGAGGATGTCGTCGGCGTGCTGCACGTCGCGGACCTGGCCGAGCTGCTGGAGCCGCGGCGGGGCGGGCGCCGCCCGGCGCCCAGACGAGCCAGTACCGAATGAGAGAGCTACCAGTGACCGTGCAAGACACCACCACCGTGGTCGACGAGCCCGTGCCCGCCCACCGGGGGCCGTTCCGCGTGGGCGACCGTGTGCAGCTCACGGACCCCAAGAACCGCATGCACACCATCGTGCTCGAGCACGGCAAGGAGTTCCACACGCACCGCGGCGCGCTGGCGCACGACGCCCTGATCGGCCTGCCCGACGGCAGCGTCGTGGTCTCCGCCGGCGGCACGGCCTACCTGGCGCTGCGGCCGCTGCTGGCCGACTACGTGCTCTCCATGCCGCGCGGCGCGCAGGTCATCTACCCCAAGGACGCCGCGCAGATCGTCGCCATGGCCGACATCTTCCCGGGCGCCAAGGTCATGGAGGCCGGCGTCGGCTCCGGCGCGCTGACCTGCTCGCTGCTGCGCGCGGTCGGCAGCTCCGGCGAGCTGCACTCGTACGAGCTGCGGGACGATTTCGCGGCGATCGCGCGCAAGAACGTCGAGGCCTTCTTCGGCGGCCCGCACCCCGCGTGGCACCTGCACTCCGGTGACGTGGCGCAGGCCGAGGGGACCGGTTTCGATCGGATCGTGCTGGACATGCTGACCCCCTGGGAGGCCCTCGACATGGTCGAGCGGGCGCTGATCCCCGGCGGCGTCTTCATCGGGTACGTGGCCACCACGCCCCAGCTGTCCGAGCTGGTCGAGGCGCTGCGTGAGCGCGGTGGCTGGACCGAGCCGCGGGCCTGGGAGTCGCTGGTGCGCGACTGGCACGCCGAGGGTCTCGCCGTGCGCCCCGACCACCGCATGATCGCGCACACCGCGTTCCTGGTCTCGGCCCGCAAGCTGGCCCCCGGCGTGACGGCGCCGCCGCGGCGGCGCAAGCCGAGCAAGGGCGCCGAGGCGTACGCGCTGCGCCGGGCCGCGCAGGCGGCGCTGGCGGCCGAGCGGACGGAGACGGACGACGATACCGGGGTGTGACGGGGCAGGGCGGATCCGGTAGTTTCCGTCGCGGGTTTCGATGGGTTCGCAGAGCGGAGGGAACGGGTGGGCGCGATGAGTTCTCCGCCGTTCGGTGGCAGTAACGAGATGCCGGCGGTCTTTCCCGACTGGTCGCCGTACGAGGACCTGGACTCGGCCGCCCGGGCCTACCTGCGCGACCCCGAGGTGGCGCTGGACGCCCTGTTCGGAGTGCTGCGCGGGGCGTCGGTGCTCTGTTTCACGCTGGAGCGCTTCGTCAACGAGGTCAACGGCGTCTGGCAGGAGGTCGTCATCTGCGACGGCAGCCGGCTGGTGCTCTGGCACGGCGAGGACGTGGCGCCCGGCGACGGGCCGGTCGGCTCGATGACGTCATCCTTGCGGGTGGTGCCGCTGTCGACCGTCACCGAGGTGGGCTGCCGGCGGCGGCTGACCCGGACGTCGACCGGGCAGGCCCGGGTCGACAGCATCGACGTCTATCTGCTGCTGAGCTCCGTGGACGACGCGGTGCCGCCGCCCGGGATGGCCGAGGACGAGGGCCGGGCCGCGCTGCGGCACGACGCGCTGCGCTTCGGCAAGACGCTCGACGACGGCGGCCCGGGGCAAATTGCCCGTTTGGAGGAATTCTCCCGGGTTGTCGCATCTTTGGTCGGACGCCCGACACTGTGACTTTTTCCGCACCGCCGGGCCGATCTTCACGGCGGCCCGGCGAGGTGGTGGAAAACGATCAGTCGGCGTCCGGGCCGGCGATCTCCACGTCGTCGCGCGAGCGCACCACGTGGATGCAATCGCCCGGGCACTCCTTGGCCGCGTCGATCACTTCCAGGTGCAGCCGGGCCGGCACCCCGGTGCGGACGCCGGGGCTCTGCAGCAGCTCACCGGCACTGTCCTTGACGTACGCGAGCCCGTCGATGTCGAACTCGAACACCTCGGGTGCGTACTGCACGCACAGCCCGTCACCGGTGCACAGGTCCTGGTCCACCCAGACCTCAAGTGAGTCTGTGTCGGTCTGTGCCGTCACCGCTTGCCTCCCCCAACTAGCCCGGTCCGACGGTACCCGAACCCCCTGACCACTCGGTGCGCCCACCGGACCCAATCGATCAAGGTTCAGTGACGAGGGTGTTGCATGGGTCGAAATCCGGCCCGCAGCAGCTAGTGTTATCCCCAAGACGTTCGAGCCCCCGGGGAGGTGGGACGTGGCACGTAGCGACGAGGCGTCAGGCGCCGCACGTTGGGAGAAAGAGGCCAACGATCTCTCCAGCCAGGTTGCGTTCCTGCAAGAGGAACTCGCTCTGGTACGGCGGAAGTTGACCGAAAGCCCCCGACACGTCCGGCAGCTCGAGGAACGGCTCGCGGCAACGCAGGCGCAGCTGGCCCGGCTGACCGAGAACAACGACAGGCTCGTGGCGACCCTCAAGGAAGCCCGATCCCAGATCGTCACTCTCAAAGAGGAGATTGACCGGCTCGCCCAGCCGCCCAGCGGCTACGGCGTATTCCTGTCCGCTCACGAGGACGGCACGGTCGACGTCTTCACCGGTGGGCGCAAGCTGCGGGTGGCGGTCTCGCCCTCACTCGTGGTCGAGGATCTCAAACGGGGGCAGGAAGTCCTGCTCAACGACGCCCTCAACGTCGTCGACGCGTTCGGCTACGAGCGGGTCGGCGAGGTCGTCCTGCTCAAGGAAATCCTCGAGAACCCCGCCGGCGGTCCGGGCGACCGGGCCCTGGTGATCTCGCACGCCGACGAGGAGCGGATCGTCCACCTGGCCGACTCGCTGATCGTCGCCAAGCTGCGGGCCGGCGACTCGCTCATGATCGAGCCGCGCTCGGCGTACGCCTACGAGCGCATCCCGAAGAGCGAGGTCGAGGAGCTCGTCCTCGAGGAAGTGCCGGACGTCGACTACTCCGACATCGGTGGTCTGCACTCGCAGATCGAGCAGATCCGCGACGCGGTGGAGCTGCCGTTCCTGCACGCCGACCTGTTCCGGGAGCACCAGCTGCGCCCGCCGAAGGGCATCCTGCTCTACGGCCCGCCCGGCTGCGGCAAGACCCTGATCGCCAAGGCGGTCGCGAACTCGCTCGCGAAGAAGATCGCCGAGCGCCGCGGTGATGAGAAGCACACCAGCTACTTCCTCAACATCAAGGGTCCCGAGCTGCTCAACAAGTACGTGGGTGAGACCGAGCGGCACATCCGCCTGGTCTTCCAGCGGGCCCGGGAGAAGGCCAGCGAGGGTACGCCCGTCATCGTGTTCTTCGACGAGATGGACTCGATCTTCCGTACCCGTGGCTCCGGCGTCTCCTCCGACGTGGAGAACACCATCGTCCCGCAGCTGCTCAGCGAGATCGACGGCGTCGAGGGCCTGGAGAACGTCATCGTCATCGGCGCCTCCAACCGGGAAGACATGATCGACCCGGCGATCCTGCGCCCCGGCCGGCTCGACGTGAAGATCAAGATCGAGCGTCCGGACGCCGAGGCGGCGAAGGACATCTTCGCCAAGTACATCCTCAGCGGCCTGCCGCTGAGCACCGACGACCTGGCCGAGCACGGCAACGACAGGGACGTCACGGTCGCCGCGATGATCGAGGCGGTCGTGCTGCGGATGTACACGGAGACCGAGGAGAACCGCTTCCTGGAGGTCACCTACGCCAACGGTGACAAGGAGGTCCTGTACTTCAAGGACTTCAACTCCGGCGCGATGATCCAGAACATCGTCGACCGTGGCAAGAAGATGGCCATCAAGGAGTTCCTCACCTCCGGCAAGAAGGGCCTGCGACTGCAGCACCTGCTCGACAGCTGCGTCGACGAGTTCCGGGAGAACGAGGACCTGCCCAACACCACCAACCCCGACGACTGGGCCCGCATCTCCGGCAAGAAGGGCGAGCGGATCGTCTACATCCGCACGCTCGTCTCCGGCGGCAAGGGCGCCGAGGCCGGCCGCTCCATCGAGACGGCCAGCAACACCGGTCAGTACCTGTAAACAGGACAACAGCAACGCCCGACGCGGGCGGGGAGGCGCTACGAGGCGCCACCCCGTCCGCGTTGCGCATCTCTACCCTCCGTGTTGTGGCGCGCACGTGCGGGGGCGAGAACGAAGTGGGAAGCGTCTAGGCTCGATACATGGGCAACGGCAGCACAGTGGCGGGTGGGGTGGTGGCATGAGCGTTCGACGGATCATGGGTACCGAGGTCGAGTACGGCATCTCGGTCCCTGGGCAGCCTGGCGCCAACCCGATGGTCACCTCGTCGCAGGTGGTCAACGCCTACGGCGCACGGCCGGAACTGAACCGCGGCGGCCGGGCCCGATGGGACTACGAAGAGGAGTCGCCGCTGCGCGACGCCCGCGGATTCACCTACTCGGGGGCCGCGTACGACCCGGCGGACGCGCTCGCCGACGAGGACCTCGGCCTGGCCAACGTGATACTGACCAACGGCGCCCGCCTCTACGTCGACCACGCCCACCCGGAGTACAGCACGCCGGAATGCACCACCCCGCTGGACATCGTCCGCTGGGACAAGGCCGGCGAGCGGGTCATGGCGGAGGCGTCGCGGCGGGCCGCCACGATCCCCGGCACCCACCGCATCCAGCTCTACAAGAACAACACCGACAACAAGGGCGCCTCGTACGGCTCGCACGAGAACTACCTCATGCGCCGGCAGACGCCCTTCGCCGACATCGTGGCGCACCTGACCCCGTTCTTCGTCACCCGGCAGATCTTCTGCGGGGCCGGCCGGGTCGGCATCGGCCAGGACGGCAACGGCGCCGGTTTCCAGATCTCCTCGCGCGCCGACTTCTTCGAGGTCGAGGTGGGCCTGGAGACCACGCTGAAGCGCCCGATCATCAACACCCGCGACGAGCCGCACTCGGACGCCGACAAGTACCGCCGGCTGCACGTGATCATCGGCGACGCGAACCTCTCCGAGATCTCCACCTACCTCAAGGTCGGCACGACGGCCCTGATCCTCAACATGATCGAGGAGCAGGTCTTCACCGGCGACCTGGGCATCGCCGACCCGGTCTCCGAGCTCAAGGCGGTCAGCCACGACCCGTCACTCAAGCACCTGATGCGGCTGCGCGACGGCCGCAAGCTCACCGCGCTGGACCTGCAGTGGGCGTACTACGAGCGCGCCAAGGCCTTCTGTGACGAGCGCTACGGCGCCGACACCGACGAGCAGACCGTCGACGTCCTGCAGCGCTGGGAGGACGTCCTGGACCAGCTCGGCCGGGACCCGATGCAGCTGAGCGACCAGCTCGACTGGGTGGCCAAGCTGCGGCTGCTGGAGGGCTACCGCGAACGCGAGAACCTCGCCTGGTCCTCGCCCAAGCTCGGCCTGGTCGACCTGCAGTACTCCGACGTACGGACCGAGAAGGGCCTGTACCACCGCCTGGTCGCCCGCGGCTCGATGAAGACGCTCCTGGACGACGACGAGACCCGCCGCGCGATGGTGGAGCCGCCCGAGGACACCCGGGCCTACTTCCGCGGCCAGTGCCTGGCCCGGTACGCGTCCGAAGTGGTCGCGGCCAGCTGGGACTCGGTGATCTTCGATGTGGGCCGCGAGTCGCTCGTGCGCGTCCCGATGATGGAGCCGGAGCGGGGCACCAAGAAGCACGTCGGCGCCCTGTTCGACAAGTGCGACACCGCGAAGGATCTGCTCGAGGTGATCACGAGCCGCTGACGAGAATCGCCCGTGTGGACGGGCGTTTTTCGTCGGACCCGCGAGGTAAGTTTTTCCCAACCCGAAGCGGTTGGGTCATGAAGGGGGACAGCCATGGCAACGCGAGACACCGGCGGTCAGTCGCAGTCCGGCAAGGGCAAGCGCGACGAGGAGATCGAGGACGTCACCACCGAGGCCAACCCTGAGGTTGCCGAACGGCACGCCGAGATCACCGAGGACGTCGACGACCTCCTGGACGAAATCGACTCCGTCCTCGAAGAAAACGCAGAAGAGTTCGTCCGCGGCTACGTGCAAAAAGGGGGCGAATAGGTCATAGAGGGGCAATTCGGACATGCCGCGGGGGCTGGATGACCGCAACGGCGAGCGACGCTGTCGCGATTGCGGTAAATGGAAGCCGCTGGAGCAGTTCTGCGCTGGTAGCAAACGTCCCAGCGGGCGTGGTAGCTATTGCAAGGACTGCTACAACGTCAGATCGAAGTTGAGCTACGCGAAGCGGCTCCAAGAACGCCAAGGCAGGGCCGTTCGGGCGGCACGCGTCGTCCCAGAAGGCCATCGCTACTGCCCTGACTGCAGCTCGATCAGGCCATTGACCGAGTTTCCTCGTAGCCGCAACGCTTCCGGGGGCCGCGGCAGGTACTGCAAGCCGTGCCACAACGCCCGTGGCAAGGAGTCGAAGGAACGTCTGCACGGCGGCACACGCCAATACCACCTGCGCCGGCGGTACGGAATCGGTCAGGCCGAGTTCGACGAACTGCTTGCCGAGCAAGGGGGCGTCTGCGCCATCTGTGGCGCTCCCGACCCCCAACACGTCGATCACGATCATCGCACCGGCTGGGTTCGCGGGATATTGTGCTTCAACTGCAACGGCGGCCTTGGACAGTTCCGGGACAACCCGGTGTTCCTCGCCGAAGCTATTACGTACCTGAAAGGAACCACGTGGCAGCGGGCTTTGATCCATCCGGGCGTCTTCCAGATGTGTTCACCAACGCGGGGACGTCCTCCTTCACGCAGTTCCTGAGCCAGGCCGCCCCCGAGCTGCTGCCGGGTCGCCGGCCGCTGCCGCCGGGGCTGTCCGCCGACATCGCACCGCACGGCACGACCATCGTCGCCATCGCCACCGCCGAGGGTGTCGTCATGGCCGGCGACCGGCGCGCCACCATGGGCAACCTCATCGCCAGCCGGGACATCGAGAAGGTGCACCCGGCCGACGCGTACTCGTTGATCGGCATCGCCGGCACGGCCGGCATCGGCATCGAGCTGATGCGCCTCTTCCAGGTCGAGCTGGAGCATTACGAGAAGATCGAGGGCGCGATGCTGTCCCTCGACGGCAAGGCCAACCGGCTCGCCGCCATGGTGCGCGGCAACCTCGGTGCGGCCATGCAGGGCCTGGCCGTGGTCCCGCTCTTCGCGGGCTTCGACCTGTCCCCGTCCGACCCGTCGCGGGCCGGGCGCATCTTCAGCTTCGACGTCGCGGGCGGGCTCTACGAGGAGACCGGCTACGACGCGATCGGCTCCGGTTCGCTGTTCGCCAAGTCCGCGCTGAAGAAGCGGTACCGCGCGGGTGTCAGCACCCAGGACGCGATCCGCCTGGCCGTCGAGGCGCTGTACGACGCCGCCGACGACGACACGGCGACCGGCGGCCCCGACCTGACCCGCAAGATCTATCCGGTGGTGATGACCGCGACGGCGGACAGCACCCACCGGCTCACCGAGGCCGAGATCAACGCGGTGGCCGAGCAAGTGGTCGCCGGACGGATGGAGAACCCGGGCGGCTGACAGCCCACCGGTCCTCGCAGCAGCAACCGCCATCCGGTCTTCGAAGGAGTCGCCAACCGTGGCCATGCAGTTCTATGCCTCACCCGAGCAGGTCCAGCGCGACCGCTCGGAGTACGCCCGCAAGGGCATCGCCCGCGGCCGCTCCGCCGTCGTCCTCACCTATGAGGGCGGCGTCCTGCTGGTCGCCGAGAACCTCACCTCGCTGCGCAAGATCAGCGAGCTGTACGACAGGGTCGGCTTCGCAGCGGTCGGCCGCTACAACGAGTTCGAGAGCCTGCGCCGGGCCGGCGTGCGGATGGCCGACCTCAACGGGCTGGCCTACGACCGCCGGGACGTGACCGGGCGGGCGCTGGCCAACGCCTACACCCAGACGCTCGGTGCGATCTTCTCCGAGACGCAGAAGCCGTACGAGGTGGAGATCTGTGTGGCGCAGGTCGGCGTCACGCCCGAGTCCGACGAGCTGTACCGGATCACCTACGACGGCTCGGTGCAGGACGAGCCCGGCTTCATGGCGATGGGCGGCTCCGCGGAGGCCATCTCCACGGTGCTCAAGGCCCGCCACGACGTCGCGGCCGACCTGCCCACCGCGCTCGCGCTGGCGGTCGAGGGGCTGGCCAGCGTCGGCGGGGAGAACGGCGCCCCGCGCACGCTGGGCGCCTCCCAGCTGGAGGTGGCGGTCCTGGACCGCAACCGCAAGGGCCGCACGTTCCGCCGCATCTCGGGCGCGGCGCTGACGACGCTGCTCGAGGGCGGCAAGGACGTGCCGGAGAAGGAGGTCGGCGAGGCGGGCGACGTGGCGCCGCCGGCGCCCGGCGAGGAGAAGCCCACGGTGTCGGCCGCCTCGGTCGACCTGGAGGGCAAGTCCGAAGCGGACCCGGCCGAGGCCAAGGACGACACCGACGGCTCCTGAGCAGTCAACCGGGCACCTCCCCGACGCCGGCCGCCCGCACCGGCGTCGGGGAGGCGGCCGGGGTCGGGGAAACGGCCTGACGCTGACCACGGCGGCGCTCCGGCACGGTTGTGGCGGTCGCCGGGGCGAGCTCGCGGTGACTGTCGGCCGCGCCCCGACGCCCGAGCGCGCCGCGCTCATTCGATGACGTTCGGGCGCCACCAATCCTCGTTGTCGCGGTACCACTGCACAGTCCCCGCCAGCCCCGTCTCGAAAGCCACTCGCGGCCGGTACCCCAGCTCCTGCCGGATCTTCTCGTCGTCGATGGCGTACCGGCGATCTGCTCCCGGCCGCTCCGCCACCGTCTGCACCCGCTCCCACCCCGCCCCGCACGCCGCCAGCAGCCTGCCCGTCAGCTCGCGGTTGGTGAGCTCCGCATCCCCGCCGATGTGGTAGATCTCGCCCGCCCTGCCGTCCAGCAGCGCCAGCGCCGTAGCCCGGCAGTGATCGTCCACGTGCACCCACTCCCGGATCTGCCCGCCGTCGCCGCGCAGTGGGGCCGTGCGGCCGGTCAGGAGGTTCGTGACGGTACGGGGGATCAGGTGCTCCGGGTGCTGGTACGGGCCGTACGTGTGGGCGCTGCGGGTCACCACGACCGGCAGCCCGTGGGTGCGGTGGTACGCCAGGGCCAGCAGGTCCGCGGCCGCTTTGGTGGCCGCGTACGGGGTGGTCGGCGCCAGGGGTGAGCGTTCCGTGCAGGCGCCGGTGCTGATCGAGCCGTAGACCTCGTCCGTGGACACCTGCACGAAGTGGGCCGTGCCGTGCCGCAGCGCCGCGTCCAGCAGCACCTGGGTGCCCACCACGTTGGTGACGGCGAACGCTTCCGACCGTTCGGTGGCGAAGTGCACCACCGCGTCGTGTCCCGGCAGGACCGCACCGATCAGGGCCGCGTCGGCGATGTCGCCGGGGACGAAGTCCAGGCGCTTGTTCTCCGCGACCGGGCCGAGGTTGGCGAAGTTGCCCGCGTACGTCAGCTTGTCGAGCACGGTGACCCGGGCGCCCGCCAGGCCCGGCAGCGCATCGGCGAGCACGCTCCGGACGAAGTGGGACCCGATGAAGCCGGCGCCGCCGGTGACCAGAAGGTTCATCAAGCGGGAGTGTATCCGCAGGTCGGGGGCCTGCGAGTTGATCTCGCCGGACGTCCACCACGCTGCGCGTCGGTGAAAGGGCGCGTTGTGACTGCCGCTGATGCCCCTTGTGCGGCTAGTGTTTCGTCATGGAACGGCGAATTTTCGGCCTCGAAACCGAGTACGGAGTCACGTGCACCTACCGGGGACAGCGGCGGCTTTCTCCGGACGAAGTGGCCCGCTACCTGTTCCGCCGAGTGGTGTCCTGGGGACGCTCCAGCAACGTGTTCCTCCGCAACGGTGCCCGCCTCTACCTCGATGTCGGCTCCCACCCCGAGTACGCGACCCCCGAATGCGACTCCGTCACCGACCTGGTCGCCCACGACCGTGCCGGTGAGCGGATCCTGGAAGGCCTCCTCGTCGACGCGGAGAAGCGCCTGCACGACGAGGGCATCGCCGGTGAGATCTACCTGTTCAAGAACAACACCGACTCGGCCGGCAACTCCTACGGCTGCCACGAGAACTACCTGGTCAGCCGGCACGGCGAGTTCGGCCGGCTGGCTGACGTGCTCATCCCGTTCCTGGTCACCCGCCAGCTGATCTGCGGCGCCGGCAAGGTGCTGCAGACCCCGCGCGGCGCGGTGTTCTGCCTCTCGCAGCGCGCCGAGCACATCTGGGAGGGCGTCTCCAGCGCGACGACGCGCAGCCGCCCGATCATCAACACCCGCGACGAGCCGCACGCCGACGCCGAGCGCTACCGGCGCCTGCACGTGATCGTCGGCGACTCCAACATGAACGAGGTCACCACGCTGCTCAAGGTCGGCAGCGCCGACATCGTGCTGCGGATGATCGAGGCCGGCGTGGTCATGCGCGACCTGTCCCTGGAGAACCCGATCCGGGCCATCCGCGAGGTCAGCCACGACATCACCGGCCGCCGCAAGATCCGCCTGGCCAACAACAAAGAGGTCAGCGCGCTGGAGATCCAGCAGGAGTACCTGTCGAAGGCCACCGAGTTCGTCGAGCGCCGCGGCGGCGACCCCACCGCCAAGCGCGTCGTCGAGCTCTGGGGCCGGGTGCTCAACGCGATCGAGAGCGGCGACCTCGACCCGGTCTCCCGGGAGATCGACTGGGTGTCGAAGTACAAGCTGATCGAGCGCTACCAGGCCAAGCACGAGATGCCGATGTCGCACCCGCGGATCGCCCAGCTCGACCTGGCGTACCACGACGTGCGCCGCGGCCGCGGCCTCTACGCCCTGATGGAGAAGCGCAAGCAGGTCGACCGCATCTCCAACGACCTGGAGATCTTCGAGGCGAAGGAGACCCCGCCGCAGACCACCCGGGCCCGGCTGCGCGGCGAGTTCATCCGGCACGCGCAGGAGAAGCGCCGCGACTTCACCGTCGACTGGGTGCACCTCAAGCTCAACGACCAGGCCCAGCGCACGGTGCTGTGCAAGGACCCGTTCCGGGCCTACGACGAGCGGGTGGAACGCCTGATCGCCAGCATGTGAGACGGACGGTAGGCTGGTCGGGCCATGACGAACCCAGCGCGCGAGCCCGACCAGTACCCGCCCGGCCAGCAGCCGGAGCGGACCACCGAGGACGTCAGGTGGGGGCGCGTGGAACGCCGCCGCGAGAAGATCCGCGACCAGGTCCGCGAGGCCCGCCACGGCGACCACAAGGTGCCGACCTGGCTGATGGCCACGATCCTCGGCCTCATCCTGCTGGGCTGGCTGTACCTGATCTTCTTCGACTGAACGTCAGCAGCGCCTAAGATCAAGATCAAGATCCGGTCGTGCCTGGTTGCATGGCGCTGACCGTCGCTCCCGCCGAGACCGGGCCCGGGGATCCATTCGCTGGCGCTCATGAGCGGATCCCCGCACCCTGCCATGTCCGTGCACGGCAAACCCCACCCCACCGACGCCGACCTTCGGCGTCCGACCTGGGCTGACGGCGATCTTCGGCGTCCGGCCTGGGCTGGTTGCGGTCCTTAGCGCCTCGCCTGGGCTGGTGGCGGTTGTTGGAGTGCGGGCTGGGCTGGTTGGGGTCTTCAGTGTCTCGCCTGGGCTGGTTGCGGTCCTTAGTGTCTCGCCTGGGCTGGTGGCGGTTGTTGGAGTGCGGGCTGGGCTGGTTGCGGTCTTCAGTGTCTCGCCTGGGCTGGTGGCGATTGTTGGAGTCCGGGCTGGGCTGGTTGCAGTCCTCAGCGTCCTGCCATGCCGATAGCGGTGTTCGGCGCCACATGAGGCCGGCGGTGGTTCAGTACCCCTATCCAATTCGGCGGGCGTTTTGACTGCCCGCAGCGGGATCGCGATGCATCTTGCGAGGTCGGCGTCGGCAGGGGAGGCGATTCGGGTTATCCATCCGGTATGTCCGCAGATCTTGGTGATTTCTGGTCACGCGACTTTCGCCGTGCAGTGCCGTCGCGGCCTCAGCGGCAGCCTTCCTGCAGATCTTGGTGAGCTAAAACGATCCAGCAGAGCCACACCGCTACAAGGTCCACTGCTCACGCCCCTTTCCTCCTGATATGAAGCCCTCCGCCCCCGCTGCAGCCACCCAGCTTCCAGAGGTCAAATCCCTCATGGCGGATGAAAACGGCAACTGCTGGATCACGGCGGGCCGTGATCCAGAAATGGCGAAAGTCGAGTGGTCAGATCGCCCGGACTGTTCAAGATCGCCCCACGGCACAGGAAGGCGGGTGCGCGCGAGGGAAGGCGGTTCGGCGGGAGAGGGTGGGCCGGGTGAGAACCAGCAAACGGAACGGACGACCGGCACTCGCGACCAGGCTGCGCGAAAGGTTGCTGCGAGCCCCAGTGCCCCAGGGCGCCGCCGCACTGCTGCACCGCGCGCCCCCCGCACCGCACCGCACCGCATC